>CABUBZ010000045.1 GCA_902489945.1 uncultured Collinsella sp. | reverse complement strand
TTGTCGCAGCCCCGACCCGCGGTCACGAGCGGGGGCTCCTGTCGTTTCCGTGCCCTCGGATTGGGTCATAGTGTCTGTCGTTTCCAAGACATCGGCGTTGTCTTGCTTCGGGAATGCGGCAGATAGGGACGTTCCTTTTCTGCCGGCAGTTTGGGACACTCCTTACGGGGCACCCCCTCCACAGCGCCTATGCCAGCTTGTCGATTTGCCCAATCTCCCAGAGCGGAATGTTGACGAGCGTGCCCTCGTCTCTATATGCCGCTAACGATGTTCTCACGCAGCGCTCGAGCTTGAACTTCTCGCAGGCAATCCTCAGGCTCTTTGCTTTGAGATTCTCTGCTGCCTTGACCTCGAGCGGAAGCACGGTCCCCGCATGGTCGATGGCAAAGTCAGTCTCTGCATTGCCGGAGGAGGATGACCAATACGCGGGAGTATTGCCTTGGAGCAAAAGCTCCTGTGCGACGTATTGCTCGGTCAGCGAGCCTTTGAACTCCGTAAAAACAGCGGGCCCGTTCAGAACAATGGCTGGCGTGAGGCCGGAGAGTGCTCCGAGGATGCCGGTGTCGATGCAGAACAGCTTGAAGCCCGAGAGATCCTCGTAGCTTGTGAGCGGTGCTCTTAGGGCGGAAACACGTGGTACCTTATGAACGATTCCATAGTCCATGAGCCACTGGAGGCTTTCCTCAAAATCGCGTGCGCGCGCCCCGGGACGAAGCGCGCCGTAGACGAACTTCTTGTTTTCCTTTGCGAGCTGGCCGGGAAGGGATTTCCAAACCAGCCTCATGCGCTCGACGATGCGGGCTGGCGCATGCTTGCCAAAATCGGATTCATAAGCTTCGATGATTTGCTGCTGAAGCCTGCGGGCCTCGATGAAATCGTGGGAGGCGGCGAAAGCGGAGACAACTTCTGGCATGCCACCGACAACGAGGTATTCCTTGAGCAGGCGCTCGAGCTTTTCGGAAACGTTCGCCAGCAGGTCCATGTCTGCGGCAAGGATGGCATCTGCGAGCGGATCGCCATCGACGGCACGAACGAACTCGACAAACCCCATGGGGCGCATGGTAAGCTGGTCGATCTTGCCGACGGGGAACGACTCGTTTTCGCGTCGGAGCGCGAGCCCCATATAGGAGCCGGCTGCCATGATATGGTATTCCGGCGCCAGCTCGTTGAAGTATTTGAGCGAGGTGATGCCACGCGGTGCCTCTTGGATTTCGTCGAAGATGATGAGCGTGTCTGTCGGCGTTATGGTCTGGCCGCGCAGGAGCTCTATCTGGGAGATGATGCGTTTGGGGTCAAGGCTTCCGTCGAACAGCGAACGTGCGCCCGGTTCGAGCATAAAGTCAAAACGGATGACGTTTTGATACTGCTGGCCTGCGAATTCGTTGAGAAGCCAGGTTTTTCCCGTCTGGCGGGCCCCCTTAAGCAGGAGGGGCTTGCGGTTTGACCTAGATTTCCAAGCGATGAGTTCGTCCATTAGCTGTCGCTGCATACTGCCCCCTAACGATCATGGTTAGTATAAGACCGTCTTGGTCTTTCCATCGAAAAATGTGGGAGTAAACCACGTTTTTCCATCGAATAATGTGGGAGGTAACCACGTTTTTCCATCGAATAATGTGGGGTTTAGGTCGGCACCTGGGGCGCTCCTTCTCTGCCGGCAGTTTGGAACACTCCTTGTTTTGGTGCAAATTAGCTACCCTTGCATCAGAAAACGGCGCCCGCCGTGGTCGTGTAGGCGCTATTTGTTAAGTGCGTGCTTTCGAGTTCGCGTACTACAGCGAGTCGATAAAGCGCTGTTGGGCGGCGCGTCCTGCCTCGTCCCACTTGAAGACGCCGGCGTTGTCGAGCACGTGGCCAAACACCACGCCGACCTCCTCGTGTAGGATGTCGATGGCGTTATCGGCCGTAAGCTCGTCGGCGCGGCGGGCAAAGACGTCCTCGGCCCATGCGGCGTGGCTGCGGCAAAGGTCGTCGCCCTCGAGCGCGCCAGCAAGGTCGTAGCTGGCATCGGCCTTGGCTGCCAGCAAGTGCTCGCGGACAGCGCCGAGCTCGGGAACCAAACGCGGCGGCAAAATCGCCAGGCCCATGACCTCGATCAGGCCGATGTTCTCCTTCTTAATGTGGTGATACTCGGCATGTGGGTGGAATACGCCCAGTGGATGCTCGTCGGTTGTGATGTTGCAACGAAGCGCCAGGTAGGCCTCGTAGATCTCGCCGCCGGCATTGCCGCGGGAGTCGACGCGGCGGATGACGGGCGTCACAGTGTTGTGCGCTACGCCGTCGGCTGTGTGCGCGATGACGCCAACCGACTCATCGGTCCACTTGCGCCAGGCGAGGATAATCTTCTCGGCAGCGTCGAGCAGCTGGGCGCGGTCATGCGAGCGCAGGCGCAGCACCGAGAGCGGCCACTGCAGCACGGTACCGCTAACCTGATCAAATCCGGGCACGCTAAACTGCGAGATCTCGGCGGCGTGCATCATGGGGAACTCGTGCGCGCCGCCCTGGAAGTGGTCGTGCGACAAGATCGAGCCGCCCACGATAGGCAGGTCGGCGTTGGAGCCAATAAAGTAGTGCGGGAACAGGTCGACAAAGTCAAGCAGACAGGTCAAACTCTTGCGGTCCACGTGCATCGGGCGATGCTCGGAGCTCATAGCAATGCAGTGCTCGTTAAAATACGCATACGGGCTGTACTGGAAACCCCAGCGCTCGCCGTCGAGCTGGATGGGAATAACGCGCAGGTTCTGACGGGCGGGATGAGCGCCGCCGTCGGCTGCGGCGGAGCGTCCGGGGTAGCCCTCGTTTTCGATGCAGAGCTGGCAAGCGGGATACTTCTCGCCCGTGTTCTTGGCTACACCTGCCGCGGCGATATCGCGCGGGTCCTTCTCAGGCTTGGACAGGTTGATAGTGATCTCAAGATCGCCCCAGTTGGTGGGGGTGCTCCATTTGATGTTGCGCGCGATGGCGGCACGGCGCACGTAGCCGGCGTCGCAGCACAGGCCGTAGAACCAGTCGGTTGCGGCGCGGGGCTCGTTGACGCCCATACGTCCGTTGAACTCTTCGTTTACAACCGAAGGCCTCGGCGTGAGCACGCCCATGATTCGCATGGCGATGCGGTCGCGGCCCGATGCCGTGTCCTCGGCAGCGCCGTTGGCAACGGCGGCCTCGGAAAGCACAGCAAGCGTGCCCTCTAGGTCGAAGTCGGGGAGCGTATCGGGGTGCAAGAGCGAAATCTTCTCGGTCTTGAGCGCCCAAGCCATGTCGAGTGCGGGGCCCGTGGCGCCGATGCACTCCAAAATGGTGTTGTATGCCCAGATGCGATCGTCCTGGCCGATCATCGATCGGTGGATAGCGTACTCGATGAGGCCCTGCACGGCCTTGCGCACGTCAGTCATTACAGCCATGCCGCGTAAGCCCCCTTGTCAGAAATCGCGTAGTGGCGGGCAGAGCCCTCGCCCAGCCAGCCATTCATCTTGGCAATGAAAGTGTCGACCAGATCGAGCGGCACGAAGGCCTGAATGGTGCCGCCAAAGCCACCGCCGTGGATGCGGACGGCGCCGCGGCCGTCGAGCACGTGCTCGGCAAGTGCCAGCGCATACATCGAGGGCTGCTCGGAGCCCAGCTTGGCAACGACATTCTGTAGGTACATGGCAGAGCTGGCGCCGGACTCGCGCGTCAGGACCAGGAACTGGTCGATGTCGCCGGCGTTAAGAGCTGCCCAGCGCTTGTCGACCAGGCCGTTTTCGTACCAGTAGTGAACGGCGCGCAGGCAGGCGCGGTCGCCCAGCTTGGCGCGCAGCTCGGGGAGCTTGGCGTCAAAGTCCGCCACGTTTACCTCGCACAGGCGTGCCTTGCCAAACTCGGCAGCGACGTCCTGCATCTCGCGCGGAACGGCGGCGTAGTCGTCGGTGGCGGCCACGTGGTCGGCACCGACCTTAACGAGCACGAGTGCATAACCGTGATCCTCAAAGTTGAGCTCGAGCTTCTGGGTCTTAGGCTGAGCCTGGTCCTCAAAGTCCATGTAGGCAAGGCCGCCCAGGCAAACGGCAGCCTGGTCCATTAGACCGCAGGGCTTGCCGTAATAGTTGTTCTCGGTGCGCTGGCTCATCTGCGCAAGCGCGACGGGCTCAATGGCGGGTGCGCCCCAGAGCGTCTCCATGGCGCGGCCGTATGCGGCCTCGACGGCAGCGGAGCTGGAAAGACCGCCGCCCGAGGGGACGGAGCAGGTGAAGGCAAAGTCGAAGCCGCGGGGCTCAACGCCCAGGGCAGCGACCTCGTGGGCCATGCCGCGGACGAGGCTCGCGGACGTGCCCTTCTCGGCCTCCTGAACATCCAGCGTGTCGAGCGTAATCTCAAAGGTGGGGTAGCCCTCGTCGGCTACGCGAACCTTGTTGGAATCGGTTGCCACGGCGATGCCGTCGACGGCGACATCGAGCGAGCCGGCGATAACGTGGCCGCCCTCGTGGTCGGTGTGGTTGCCGCTGATCTCGGAACGGCCGGGCGCGTGCACGTAGAGCACCTGGCGGTCGCCGATGGGGCCAAACTCCTCCTCAAACAGCTTGGTGAGCGTGGCGAATGTCTTTTCGTCGGGGGTGGTCATGGGAGTCCTTTCCTTGGCGTGCCCGGGTGGGTTTTGCGTCGTTATGAGTACGTTAACAACTTGTAGCGGTATGAACCAAGTGTTCACGATACCGCACGTTACGGGCTATGTTAACGTACTCATAACACATCGCTTGTCACTTTTTGAGAATCTGGTAATCGGTAGAAATACAGCCGTGAACGGTACTGCCGTATGGACTTATAAAGCAGAAGAGATGCAGATAGAAAAAGTAGAGTACGTTAACATGCGTCCGACGATAGTGGGCCTCGGCGCGGGATGTATTACTGCCCGGGCCGGCATTCACGCTATTCAGATCTCGCAAGGGTGAAGGTGATCCTGTGGCAAGGCGCCCGTCCAACGATACCAGTTCGCGTCCGGTCTCCATGGCTGACGTCGCCCGCGCTGCCGGCGTTTCGCAGCAGACGGTTTCGCGCGTCGCCAACGGCTTGCCCAACGTTAACGAGCAGACGCGCCAGCGCGTGCAGGCTGCTATGCAAGAGCTCGGCTTTCGTCCGAGTTATGCCGGTCGCTCGCTGCGCGACGGCCGTTACCATTCGGTCGGCCTATGCATCAACGATGTCACCAAGTTTGGCAACCTCTCAATGATCGACGGCATCGCCAGCGCTGCTCGCGAGCATAATTGCGCCATCACGCTGGTCGAGATGTCCAAGACTGAGGAATTCTCGCTTGCCGAGGCCACGCGTCGTATGGCTGCATTGCCGGTGGATGGCATCATCATCGGCATGAGCCGCATGGCGCCCGATTTTGAGACGTTTGATCCACTGCCGGGCATTGGCACGGTCGTCGTTACCATGTACGCGCACCCGCGGGTGACCACGGTCGACTCCGATCATTACGGCTGCTCGCTCTTGCTTATGGATCACCTGTTTGAGCTGGGGCACGAGCAGATTCGCTATATTGGCGGCCCGTCGTTCTCGGTCGACGAGCAATTTCGCTGTGCTGGCTGGCAGGATGCGCTCGAGCGTAAACACATCGAGCCGGCAGAGCCGCTCGAGGGCGACTGGTCTGCCAACAGCGGCTACGAGGCCGGCAGATATCTGGCCGAGCACGACCGCACCATGACGGCGATCTATGCGGCAAACGACCAGATGGCAAATGGCGCCATCGCCGCGCTGCGCGATAGCGGCCTGCGCGTGCCCGAGGACGTGAGCGTGGTGGGCGTCGACGATTCGCTCGATGATTTTGTCGCGCACAACGAACTTACGACCGTGCGGTTCGATCTGCATCAGCGCGGTCGCGAGGTGTTTGAGCATGCGGTTCCCAAGGAGGGGACGCCGGACAAGACCGTCGCGATCCGTATTCCGGGCCAGCTCATCGTTCGACATACCACGGTAGCTCCGCGCGCGTAGTTTCCGCAGGTCAACGGCACGTTATTGCGTTTAGATAACAAACGCTAAGGATGCCGACAGATAGCTGTTGGGATGCAGCCGAGTGCTATGATAGACGGGTTCTTTTGTCTATCTAGGAGGCTTTGCCTGATGGAGATCACCAAGGATATCCGCTACATCGGTGTCGACGACCACGACATTGACCTGTTTGAGGGCCAGTACGACGTGTCCGAGAACGGCATGGCATACAACAGCTATGTTATCTTGGGCGATAAAATCGCTGTCGCCGATTCGGTTGACGCTGGCTTTGTCGACGAATGGCTCGGCAACCTCGAGGCCGCGCTCGACGGCCGTACGCCCGACTACCTGGTTGTCCATCACATGGAGCCCGATCACTCCGCCGGTATCGCCGCCTTTATGGAGCGCTATCCCCAGGCACAGATTGTGGCCAGCATGGGCGCCTTCCGCATGATGGTCAACTACTTTGGCACCGACTACCCCGATCGCAAGATGGTCGTCAAAGAGGGTGACGTGCTCGACCTGGGCGGTCACAGCCTAACGTTTGTCGGCGCTCCCAACGTTCACTGGCCCGAGGTGATCTTCTCCTACGAGTCCACCGACAAGGTGCTCTTTAGTGCCGACGGCTTTGGCAAGTTCGGCGCCAACGACATCGAGGACCCGGAAGGCTGGGCTTGCGAAGCGCGCCGCTACTACTTTGGCATCGTCGGTAAGTTCGGCAAATTCGTGCAGACCGTGCTCAAGAAGGCCGCCGATCTGGATATCCAGATCATCTGTCCGCTCCATGGTCCTGTTCTTACCGAGAATCTGGGCTATTACCTCGACACCTACAACACCTGGTCGAGCTATCAGCCCGAGGACGAGGGCATCACGATTGCCTATGCGAGCGTGTACGGCCATCTGAAGGCCGCCGTTGAGGAGCTTGCATCTGCGCTTAAGGCCCGCGGCCAGAAGGTTTCCGTCTTTGACTTGGCTCGCGACGACATGGCCGAGGCCGTTGAGGATGCGTTCCGCTATGACCGTCTGGTGCTCGCCTCCATCACCTATCAGGGCGAGATCTTCCCGTTCATGAGCACCTTCATCCATACGCTCGCCGAGCATGCCTACCAGAACCGTACGGTGGCGCTCGTTGAGGCCGGCTCCTGGGCGCCCACCGCTGCCAAGGTTATGACCAAGGAGCTCGAGGGCATGAAGGACATCACCCTGGCGCAGAACAAGGTGACCGTCCTGGGTTCGCTCAACGACGCATCGCGCGCCCAGATCGAAGCCCTCGCCGACGAGCTGTCCAAGTAGCGATATTTCGCTTTTAACGAGCAAAACCACCACAAAGGCATCTTTGTGGTGGTTTTTGGTTTTAGGTGGTGGCGATGATGAGGGTTGGGGCGTCGATGTCGGTGACCTCGGTGATTGAGGTGGCGACGGTGTGATCGGGGTCGCGGTCCATCACGATGGTGTCAACGTCGGCAAGCTCGGCAAAACGGTACATGCCGCGTCCGTTAACCTTGCTGGCGTCCATGAGGGCGACGCTTTGATGGGCCGCGGCGATCATAGCCGTTTTGGTCTCGGCCATCTGGGGAAAGTCAGTCGTAAAGCCGCAGCTAGAGACAAAGGCACCGGGGCACATGACGGCCAGATCGGCATGGACCATTTGGAGCGCCTGCATAGTGAGCGGTCCGTACAAATAACGATGGCCTTTGCGCAGCGCCCCGCCCAGCATGACGACATCGACTGAGGGCATGCTCTCGTCGATGTAATCGGCAATGGTAATGTCGGCCGTGATGACGGTGATACCGTCGCGCTGATCGAGGAGCCGGACGAACTCGAGCGCCGTGGTGCCCGAGTCGACGAGCAGCGTGTCGCCGTCATTGACGAGCTCGATGGCGCTTTGCGCGATGGCCTGCTTGGCGGCGACGTTGACATTGATGCGGCGATCCTGCGTGGAGACGGTCAGACGTTTGTGGAGTGATACGGCACCGCCGTGCGTGCGGCGCAGCTTGCCTGCTTCGGCGAGCGCGTCCAGGTCGGCGCGGGCGGTGACGGAGGACACGCCAAAGGTCTGGGCGATTTCTGCTACCTGCACCGAGGCATTATGATCGAGCATTTCCATAATGGCGGTACGGCGTTCGTCGGCAAAAGCGCGGTTGGTGGCTTGGGCCATGCTTGCTCCATTCTCGGCTAAATTTGCAGGAATTGTGTTGACTCTATTTTCGTTCATTTTCTTTTTGAGTAAGAAAACACCTTTCGATTACTTATCTTTTCTATAAAAGAAAGACGCTGAACGCCCAAAATTCAATATCGAACATGTCCACTCGGCTCAAATTCCTTCCGTTTACTTTTCAAAAACGACTGTATTGACCTGCATCGGCTCAATATCTCGCACGTGCAAAGCTGCTGAATTTCATACAATGAGCGCAGCAAAACGCAAGGTAAAACGCCTTGTGAACAACTACGCCCGACGTCCAGATGCGGGCGAGGGAGAGGAGCAAACGCTCATGGCACTTGTTACCACCGAAAAGATGCTCAAGGACGCTCAGGCCGGCCACTACGCTGTTGGTGCTTTCAACGTCGAGAACCTCGAGTTTGTTATGGCCGTTCTGGCCGCTGCCGAGGAGACCAAGTCCCCCGTCATCATGCAGACCACCCCGGGCACCATCAAGACCGCTGGTCTGGACTACTTCTACGGCATGGTCAAGGCTGCCGCCGAGCGCGCTTCCGTGCCCGTCGCTCTGCACCTCGATCACGGCGATGGCTATGACCGCTGCATGCAGGCTTTCCGCACGGGCTACACCTCTGTCATGATCGACGGTTCGCACGAGTCCTTCGAGGACAACATCGCCCTGACCAAGTCCGTCGCCGATGCTGGCCGCGCCATGGGCGTGCCCGTCGAGGCAGAGCTCGGCAAGGTTGGCGGCAAGGAGGACGACGGTCCCGCGGTTGAGGGCGAGAGCCCCTACACCGATCCGGCTGAGGCCAAGGAGTTCGTCGAGCGCACTGGCTGCACCTCTCTCGCTATTGGCGTTGGCACCAGCCACGGTGTGTACACGAGCGATCCGCACATCGAGCAGTCCGTGGTCAAGGCCATCCGCGACGCCGTCGACGTGCCGCTGGTTCTGCACGGCACCTCTGGTGTGCCCGATGAGCAGGTTGCCGAGGCTGTGAAGAACGGCATCTGCAAGGTTAACTACGCCACCGAGCTGCGTCAGGCCTACACCAAGGGCTTCATGGCCTACATGGCCGAGAACCCCGCCTGCTTCGACCCCAAGAAGCCGGCCAAGGAGGGCATGCGTGAGATCACCGAGCTGGTTAAGATCCGCATGACCAACCTCAACTCTGTGGGCAAAGCAGAGTAACAGCAAGGGTACTCTGATCCCACCGGACGGTTTGGGCGGGTCCCGTACTTAGTTTCCAAAACGTCCTCGCGCATGAAGGCCCCGTTGTCTCGCTTCTTCGAAGCGTTGACAACGGGGGCCTTCGCGCTGCGGAATGATTTTGGAAACTAAGTACGGGACCCGCCCAAACCGTCCTGCTCAATCGCCCTTGTGGTGTTGGGGCTGAAAGGGTGGGGCGCGGGGGTTACTTGGTTGTTAGGGTTAGCAGGTCGTTGGGGGTTTTGAGGTTGTAGGTGGCGTTTGGGATGTCTTGGTGTGATCCCCATGCCGCTCTGGCAAAACTGACCCCTGCCGAAGTTGCGCATTGTTCGTCGTAGACGGTGTCGCCAACGTAGACGACGTTGCCAGGATTCGCGCCCGTACGCCGGAGATATTCGAGCATGGGTGCGGGTGCGGGTTTATGTTCGATTGTGTCTTCGACAAGGATGATGTGCTCAAAATACTTATCAAAACCAAGGGGTGCAATTTCTTTTGTGTATTCGTCGCGCGCACGTGAGGAGACGATGCCAAGTTTGCAGCCGCTATCGGCGAGTGTTGCGATGACTTCAAGCAAACCTGGAAACACGCTGATGGTGCTTTTAAAGCTGGCGGCAACTTGGCACCAGCGACCCAACGTTGCCTGCGAGTAGATTCCAAGTTTCTCAAGGGCATCCTTGCCGGGTATGCCGAGGGCAAATTCAAGCTCGTGTCGGGGGAGCGTTTTGCCGGTCTCTTCTTGGACAATCTGGACAAGCGATGATAGAACGCTTTCTTCTGTATCTGCCAATGTCCCATCAACGTCAAATACGATATGGCCAAAGTGCTTCATATGATTGTTCCTCTCTGTTGTTTGCCTGCAAGTTTGATGCGGTGACAGAAGAAAGGCTAGCGGGATTTCTGCCTGGTGCTATCGAGATTCTGCCTCGCTGCTCGATAGCTCGAAGGAGTGCATCCCATTTGTTCTTTAAATACCTGGCCAAGATGGCTTGCTGTCGCAAAGCCGCATTGGCGCGCGACTGTCTGGACCGTTCGCGTGGTGTGTGCCAAAAGTTCGCAAGCACGGTTTACGCGGTATGCGCGCAGATATGCCGCCGGGGTCGTTCCTGCGCAAGCTTCGATAATGCGGTAACACTCTCTTTCGCTTACGCCGGCTGCAGATGCCATCTGGGGCACATCTATAGCGGCTGCATAGTTTGCGCGGATATAGTCCAGGATTGCCTTGAACTGTACGTCGCGGTTGGTCATCCAAGAGGCGTTGTCGGAGGAAAAGAGCGGTTCGGCCTTGGCGTAAATCTGAATCCAGAGCTCTGACAAGCTATTCCGAAGCGCCATCTCGTTCTGCGGCCGTTGAAGGTCGTGGTTAAAGGAACTCTTTAGCAAATCGATAAAGGGCATATCGTCGGGGTTGGTGGGCGACCATTTGAGCACATCGACGCCTCGACATTGAAGCAATGGGTTGATGTAGCGCTTTTGGAGACGTCCCGCGGGATCGCCGAGCATCGACGGCTGAAAGATATGCAGCATTTGAATGGCTGGCGCCGAATTGGGTGATTGCAGCGTGCTGTGCAAAACGCCGCCGTTGATAAAGCCGGCGGACCCTTCCTCAAAGCGTACGTGCTCATGAGCCGCGCGCGTTCGATAGTCAATCGCTCCCTGCTCCATGTAGAAAAGCTCAACTTCGGAATGCCAGTGCCAGGGGACGGAATTGCCCGGATAGCGAGCGAATTCTGCGCGTTCGGCAATATAGGGCCAGTCTTCGGCGGTCTCGGGAAACGCTTCTTCGCGTCCTCCGCGGTGCAATTCTATGTGATCCATGTTTCGCATGGCATCAGTATAAAGCGCGATGGGCTTAGATTGCTCTTGCCTGTTCGGGGAACGCCTTGTCTAGGGATGCTTGGAGCCTTTCGAACGATGCTCGCAAGTTGTGGCTCTGGTCGGTTGAGCGTTTGGCTTTTGTGGTGGGGGAGTCGAGGAGGCCGTTTCTCTGTGTCGGGGGGAAGGAGAAAAGGTTTGCATGATTTAGGGATGGCTGCTGTGCTGCGCCGTTGGAAGAATGCATGCTTATGCGGCCTCCTCGATGTCCACCAAAAGATTGCGCACGGGGTGTGCTGCTAGGTCCCGTGCGCTGGCAGTATTATGCCGCGGTTGCTGCAAAGAAGCGCTAAAGAAAGGCTTAACCTGGTTTGGTGTTACGATGAAACCGCAGGTCAAGGCTATTGAGTAACACTCTTGAAAGGTTTTGAGCTTAAGGGCTTTCTAAGGTTTGTGGCGTAGACGTGGCGCGGACGTGCGGAGCGTGTGAATGCTCGCTGTTAGCGCTGCGGCTCTGCAGCCCGTACCTGCTCGATGACCTTTTCCATGGTGGCATCGATGCGGTCTTTCTTGAGCTCGCATTCCCAGACGGTGATGGGCGTCCAGCCCATTTGGGTAAGTGCGTTGATGGCAGCGCGGTCGCGCTCGACGTTGCGACGGAACTTTGCCTCCCAAAACTCAACGTTGCGCTTGGGCTGGCTAGGGTTGCACTTGGGGCAGCGATGCCAAAAGCAGCCGTTGACGAAGATGGCGATCTTGCGCCCGGGAAAGGCGATATCGGGTTTGCCGGGAACCTTCCATTCCAAGCGATAGCCCGTAAGACCTGCTGCCCGCAGGCGCTGGCGTACGAGCAGCTCGGGCTTGGTGTTGGCGCGCTTGTTACCCTTCATGGACTTTTTTATAGCGGCGCGACGGCGCACGAGTTCACGTTCGTCGGCGGAAAGGTCCGAGGTGTCGATGCCGTCCAGCAGGCCAGGCTTGGGACGCTTTTTGCTGCGGCGCTTCGGTGCGCGCTTGGGTTTGGTGGCGGGCTCGTCGGTCGTGGTGGCCTCGGCGTCGTTGGCAGTGCCGTTGGCCTCAAGCCGATCTTCCTTCAGCTCAATCAGAGCATCGATGAGCCCCTTGTCTGCGGGCATCCATTCCACCGTGGCAAGCGAGGTGCGCGGAATCCAGCGGATATCAAGCTGGCGGTCGTGCTTCTGAGGCTTATCGGATTCATCGGCGAGCGAGCAGTAGTAGCACTCCATGGAGAGATGAAAATCGGGGTAGTCATACTCAACGGTGTAGAAATCGCGCAGGTTGGTGACTTTTACCTGCAGCTCCTCCATAAGCTCGCGGCGTACGGCGTCCTCGGGCGTCTCGCCGCGCATGAGCTTGCCGCCGGGGAATTCCCAAAGTCCCTGCATGTCGCCATAGCCGCGCTGCACGGCCAGTAGCTCGTCGGATCCTTCCTTGCGAATGATCCCAGCGGCAACATGAACAGTCTTCAACAGGAGTCCTCTCTCAACATCAACACGCGGCAGGGCGGTTCATTTGGGACGGGGCTTTTTTGACTACCCACGGGATGCCCCTTTGCCTCGTCGATGATTTTTCTGGGACGGGGATTAAAAAATCATTCGGTACATAATGATTTTTTAATCCCCGTCCCAGAAAAATCATGCGCTCAGTAGTCAAAAAAGCCCGTCCCAAATTAGCTACCCGTACCTTACACAACGGTAAGGCAAGCGTAAGCCATATCGATGGTAGCCGACTCGTCTTCTTGCGACTATAGATGCCGTAGACTAATCGCAAGAAAGGACTCGGTATGCAAACCACGCACATGGCGACCCCGGTACTGGAGGTCGCGCATCTCGAAAAGGTATATGGAGCGCTGGGCAACGTGACCCGTGCGCTCAACGACGTCAGCTTTACCGTCAACCGCGGCGAATTTGTTGGCATCATGGGCGCTTCGGGCTCGGGCAAGTCGACGTTGCTCAACTGCGTGTCGACCATCGATAGCGCTACAAGTGGCACGATCCGCATCAACGGGCAGGACGTAACACGCATGAAGCAGGCTAAGCTCTCGCAGTTCCGCCGCGAGGAGCTCGGCTTTATCTTCCAGGACTCCAACCTGCTCGATACGCTCACGGCACGCGAGAACATCGCCCTGCCGCTCACCATCGCCCGCACAAACTCGGCAGAGATCTCGACCCGCGTGCAGGATGTGGCAGCGCGCCTGTCTATCAGTCAGGTGCTCGACAAGTATCCCTACCAGATGTCCGGCGGCCAGCAGCAGCGCGTTGCCGCGGCTCGCGCGCTCGTCACCGACCCCACCATGATCATGGCCGACGAGCCTACCGGCGCCCTCGACTCCAAAAGCGCCCGCCTGCTGCTCGAGAGCCTAGAGGCCCTCAACCGCCGCCTGCGCGCCACCGTGCTCATGGTCACGCACGACAGCTTTGCCGCCAGCTACACGAGCCGTGTGCTGTTTATCCGCGACGGCAAGATCTTCACCGAGCTGCGCCGCGGCGACACCGACCGCCGAGAGTTCTTCGACCGCATTATGGAGGTCGTTGCCATGATGGGCGGTGAGGGCTCCGATGCTCTGTAAACTCGCTTGGGGTAACGTCCGCCGCGCCGGCCGCGACTACCTCGTCTACCTTTTGACGCTCACCCTGGGCGTCACGGTCTTCTATGCTTTTAACACCATCTCGATGCAGGTCGACATCGCCGGAATCGATGAAGAGGGCTTGGCGCAGGTTATGGGCAGCATGCTCGGCGACCTGACGTACTTTTTGGCCGGTGTCATGGCCTTTTTGATGGTGTATGCCAACAACTTCATCATGAAACGCCGCAAGAAGGAGTTTGGCCTGTACCAGGTGCTCGGCATGGGGCGCGGGCGCGTCGCCACGATCATGGCGCTCGAGACGGTGATCGTCTCGGTCGGCGCCTTTGTCGCCGGCATTGTGCTGGGCGTGGGACTCTCCCAGCTCATGACGTTCTTTACGGCCTCGCTCTTTAAGACACAGATCGCCAATTTCCACTTCTTTTTCTCGGTGCATGCGTTCAGCCTGACCCTTGCCTGCATGCTCGTGATGTTTGTGCTCACGCTACTACTGAACCTTCGCGCCGTGCGTCGTACCAAACTCATCGAGCTTATGGGTGCCGAGCGTCGCAACGAGAGCATCAAGACACGCAACCCCTGGATCGCGATTGCCATCTTTGTCGTGGGCGCGGTGCTGGTGGGCGTGGCCTATTACCGTCTGCTACGTGATGGGTTCCCGCTAACCGCGACGGACAGCAAGCTGCAAGAGGCCATGAACCAGTTTGGTATTACGACCGCTATGGTTACCGTGGGCACCTTTGCCCTGTTCTGGGGACTCTCGGGCATGCTCATCAAGCTGCTGCAGAGCCTGCGCGGCGTGTATTGGCGCGGCCTCAACATGTTTACCGTGCGCCAGCTTGCGGCGAAGGTTAATACGGTGTGCTTTTCGATGGGCGTCATCGCGATGCTCCTGTTTTTGGCCATCACCTCGGTGACGTGCGGTATGTCGATTGCCAACGTGATGAACGAAAACCTGGAGCGCTATAATCCGGCCGACATGTCGCAGACGTATATCTATTACACGCCCGAAACGCTCGACTACTACAAGGAGTATGTCAATCCGTCTGAGGCCGATCGCATGGTGCTGGCCGATAGTACGGTCGATTTGTACTCCGCATGGCACGGCGATCCATGGCACGGCGATCGTAAGGGCAAGTCGGCGGACAACAACGACGAGACCGGCAAGAAGGTCAGTATCGCCGATGTTGCCGGTGAGCATGTGCAGATCGATTCGTATCTGAGTTACCCGCTTGGCGGCTCGGATCCTTCGGTGACTCCAAGTGAGATGTGCAAGACCATGGGCGAAAAGCTTCCCAAGGCGTTCGGGGGTAGCAATGCCGATACGATGGGTCTGTTTGTGACGCCGGCGAGCCAGTACAACAAACTGCGTCAGATGATGGGCGAGGAGCCGGTGCACATCGGTCACGACCAGTATCTGCTCACGTGTGATATGGGCGGCGAGCTGGTCGACCTGTACACCAAGTATATGGCTGGCGGCCATGCCCTTACCTTGGGCGGGCATACGCTCAAGCCCGCAACCGATAAGTCGGACGAAGATACGGCGGCCATCGCCAACTCGGCGATGGGCAGTAATCCGGGTACCG
Organism: uncultured Collinsella sp.; assembly: GCA_902489945.1. Lineage (GTDB taxonomy): Bacteria > Actinomycetota > Coriobacteriia > Coriobacteriales > Coriobacteriaceae > Collinsella. Next base: position 1,069 of record CABUBZ010000045.1, on the reverse strand, counting down.
TCGTCGTTGCCGACGAGCTGTTGTCCCAACTTAATCTGCAGCCGTATTCCAGTAGCCTGCTCGTTAACTACAAACAGGGGATGGATACGACCGAGGCAGACGAGAGTATTAAATACACTGTGCTCGACAATCTGCTCGTTGACGGCAAGGAGCCGGGGTCGTGGGGAACCTTCATCACACGCTCCGAGATGTACACGCAAGCAGCGCAAATGAACGGTCTTATTAGCTACCTAGCCATCTACATCGGCTTTGTATTGGTTGTTGCATGCGCGGCGATTCTGTCGATCCAGCAACTCTCCAACGTGGCCGACGGCAGCCGCAGCTATCGTGTGCTGGCACAGATCGGCTGCGACGACCGCCAGATTCGCCATTCGGTGATGGCGCAGCAAGCGGTATTCTTCCTGTTCCCGCTGGCAGTGGGCTTGGCGCACTCCTTTGTGGCACTTAAGGTGATCATCGAGCTGGTGAGCATATTTGGAAATATGAGCATCGGCGGCACCGTGGGCCTCACCTGTGCAATCTTCCTGGCAGCATGCGGTGGCTACTTCCTGGTGACCTACCTCATGAGCGCCGGAATGGTACAAGCTGCCATCGCTACCCGCTACAGCGAGTAACAAGCGGGCAAAATCGTCGCAAAATCAGAGGCGTATGACCGCCGCGAAGGGGCTGGGGCCCTCTCGCGGCGGTTATTTTTGCCTATCTGGTGCGTTTCGGATGCAAGTGAGTAGACTTTTTTGAACTTGCCGAGCACATCGCGACAAATGATCTATAAAAACTGCAGGTCAGAGCTGTGGCGTTTTGGGGCGTGCTTGGCCTCCTGCAAAAAGCCTACTCACTTGGTTTTTCTGCTAGAAGACCGCCACGAGGTAAGGCAACTCCCCCGGGTAGTCGTTGGGGACGTTCTTAAACGACTAGTCAAACAAGAACGTCTCCAATGACTAGAAAAGGAACGTCCCTAACTGCCGCATCCGGAGCAAGACAACGCCGCAGGTAGAGGACGGATAGCGAGCGGGTCGCATTTGAGACAAGGTGACGTGAAACGAAAGGGCGCTGACCTTCTGGTCGCGCC
>CABUBZ010000044.1 GCA_902489945.1 uncultured Collinsella sp. | reverse complement strand
ATGGGTCGCCAGCACCAACAGCACGGCAGCCGCGTTATTATTAACGACCAGCGCGTCCTCGGCACCGGTAAGCGAGCGGATGAGCTGCGCGGCATGTTCCTTGCGCGACCCGCGCGAGCAGGTGTCCACGCTGTACTCGAGCGTGCTGTAGCCGCGCGCGACCTCGGCCACGGCCTTGGCGGCCGACTCCGCGAGCGGGGCTCGACCCAGGTTGGTATGGATAACAACACCCGTGGCGTTGACGGCAGGACGCAGGCTTGGCAGTGCGGATCGATGTGCACGCCACTCGATCGCCGAGGCCAGCTCGCGCTTAGAGCGCGGGGCGGCACCGGCGCGAATGGCGGAGCGCTCCTCGTCGAGCTCGGCCGTGACGGCGGTATGCACCACCGCGTCGCAGGTCTCCCCCGCCGCCTTCACAACCGGCCACTCTGCGAGCAACTCGTTGACGGAAGGAATAGCGCGAAGGCGGGCGCGTACCTCATCGGACATGTTCTGGCTATCGCTCATGTGCGGCCTTTCAAAACCAAAGGTGAATCAATCGTTCGAACGTCAAACCATCAGCCAATTCGATCGGCTGAGTCAATCAATCGCTATTATCCTCGCGCGCCGCGATCTTTTCCACGCGAACGGCGTTTTCCTGGGTGAGCGCGGCGCCCGTCAACGGGTCCCAACGCAACGGTGTATGGTCGAGTGGGCCGACGCCCAAGCCTTGAGCGCCACCGGCATCAGCGCCAAACGAACGTCCGCCGGGGGCGGCCGACGTAAAGATGCACGCCGGATGCAGGTACGGCGTCGTCTCCACGCGAACGCGGTCGCGGCCCATATCGCTCACGAGTTCGACGATCTCGCCGTCGGCAATACCCATGCACGCAGCAGCATCGGCATTCATCTGCACGGCATCCAGGTCCGATCCAGCCTCGGCGGCACCTTGGGCCGCAAGCCTTCGCGAGGTATGCGACTCAAAGGGACGATTGCCGCTAATGAGGCGAAACATCCCCGGACCGGGCTCCACCATGGGAGCGATCCAGTTGGGTACACGACCCATGCCGGCTCGTTCCCATACGTCGCTTGCCAGCGCAATCTTGCCGCCGGCAAGCGGAATCACCGGCTCGCCCGTACGCGACGGCAACGCAACACCCGTGTCGGCCCAGCCGCGCTCCTTGAGCTCGTCCAGATTGATCCCAAAAGGCGCCACCTGGGTAGCCGCCAGATCGTCAGACGTAAACTGGAAGTACTCGCCCACGCCACACGCCTGCGCCAGACCGGCAAAAATCTCCCGACCGGGACGCGTGTCGTCATGCTGCACGGGCAGCACGGCGTTGCGGTAGAACACGCGCGCATCGTTGACGCCCGCCACTGTTCCCACGCCGCGGTCGGCCTCCAGATACGTCACGTCGGGCAGCACGAAGTCAGAAGCGCGCGCTGTCTCGGACCAGCGAATATCAATCGTCACGAGCAAGTCAAGCTGCTGCAAAATACCCAACCAAGCCTGCGCATTGCCATAGCCCGCACCGGGGTTACTGGCATAGACGATGAGTCCACGCAAATCGCCGGCAAGAATCGACTGACCGATGGTCGTGCACAGACCGCGCACCGGATCGACCAGCGGATAGCGCTCGGACCCCAACTTGGGCTCACGCGGCATTGACGGCGTCGCAAAGCGTGCGGGATCAAGGTCGCCCAGCGCAAGCGGTGTAGGTGGATTGAGCGCGCCGCCCGCATGTCCAATACAGCCCAGCAGCACATCGACCAGACAAATCGCGCGCGCGGTCTGGGTGCTATTGGCATACGCGATGCCAATGCCGCCATGAAAACCGGCGTCTACTACGGCAGCAGGCGCGGCGGCAGCCAGATCGCGCGCCGTGGCGGCGATCTCTGCGGCCGGCACGTCGCACATCGACTCGGCCCACTCGGGCGTCCAAGCACTCGCCGCCTGCGCCAGCTCGTCAAAACCCGTGGTATAGCGGGCAACAAACTCGCGGTCGTACAGGCCCTCGGCAATTAAGACATGCGCAATGCCCAGCAGCAAGGCCAGGTCGCAGCCCGGGCGCACGCGCAGCCAGCGGTCGGCAAGCGCAGCCGAGCCGCTGCGCCGGGGGTCGACCACGATAATCTTCGCCCCACGCCGGCGCGCATCGTTGAGCGCATCAACGGCCCCCATCGTCGACGAATCGACGATGGAACGCCCCAGGTACATGATGCAATCGGTATGCGCCAGGTCGGAGGCGGGACTATAGCCCAGGCTGTGCTCCCAGCCGGTGAGACGGCTTACCTCGCAGGCACCGTCGGCACCGTACACGTTGGGCGAACCAAGCGCATGCATAAAGCGATAGGCCCAGTAGCGGTCGAACGAGGGCACGCCGAGCGTCATACCCAGCGCACGAGGCCCGCGCTCGTCAACAATGCCCAAAAGACGCTCGGCAATCTGCGCGAACGCCTCGTCCCACGAAATCGCATCGAACCCCGAGCCATCAGCTCGTCGGCGCATGGGGTGCACAATGCGATCGCGCTCGTCAAACGGCATGTCCAGGCGATGGCGCCCGCGGGCGCACAGGGCACGCGCCGCGCACGGATGCCCCGGCACCGGCAACTCGGCCACCACGCGACCGTCCTCAACGCACGCCGCAAAGGCGCAATCGGCATAGCATCCCCCGCATGTCGTCACCACGGCGCGACCGTCACGCTTCACAGTAGATGCCATCTCGATTACCCCTTTCATCAGCCAAACACAACAGGCCAAAAGCCCGGCAACGAGTCCCAGGCCAAAAAAGCCTCCCGCACGGCAACGCCCCGCGGGAGGCCCAACGTCAAACAGACGGTACCTTACGCCTCGGACTTCTTGGCGTAGATAAACCAGTAGCCGAGCGCGACCAGAACCGCGCCGCCCACGATGTTGCCTAGCGTGGCGGCGGACAGGTTAAACGCAATGCCCGCGGCGTTGAGCGCATCGGCGCCGGCGACCTTGGCACCATAGCCGCACGCGTGCATCACGGCACCCATGGGCAAAAAGTACATGTTGGCAACGCAGTGCTCAAAACCGCAGGCCACAAAGGCGGCGATGGGCAGCAGAATGCCAACAACCTTATCGACCACGGTCTTGCCGGCGGTACCGATCCACACGGCCAGGCACACAAAGATGTTGCACAGGATGCCGCGGAAGAAGATCGTCACCCAGTCGATCGTCAACTTGCCGGCGGCGGCGCTCACCATGGAATTGGCGACCGCCTCGCCGTTGAGCTTGTAAATGCCGGCCATGTACACCAAAAAGACGATGAACAGGGCACCGACAAAGTTACCGACCCATACGACGACCCAAGCCTTGAGCATCTGGACCAGGGTGATCTTTTTGCTCTTGAGCGCGCAGACCATAAGCGAATTACCGGTAAACAGCTCGGCACCACACACCAGCACGAGCACCAGGCCCAGGCAAAAACACAGGCCGCCCACGACGCGCTGGGCGCCCCAGCCCAGCGTGCTATCGCTCAAGAACACGGTAAAGAACAGGCCGCCGAAGGCAATAAACGCACCGGCGAACATTGCCAACAGAAAGGCCTTTGCGACCGGCAGGTTGGCCTTGGTCACGCCGGCGGCCTCGGTCTTGGCCTCGATCGCGGCGGGCGCCAGGCAATCGGGAGCGGGGTACTCCACCTTGGAATCTGCCATGTCAATCACTTCTTTCCTAATCAGCAGGGACAAGCGCTCCTATTACTCTTGCCCCAAGCGGACAAAGTGGGAAAAGTCGTTGGCGGCCACGGCGTCGTACACGGCGTCGACGGCCTCAAAGACCTCCGGGGACATGGGGTTGTAGAACTCCGTGTCGCCCGGCTGAATCCCTATGAAGACGATATCTTCGCACGATTGTTCGATTTCCTCGATCAGAATCGACAAAGGAAGCGAATGCGTGGTGAACATCGACTTGCGGGCCACATCACGTTTGTCGAGCAAGCGGATGGACCCGACGGGCAGCGCCATGTCGGCGGCATCGACCAAGACCAGACGCGGCGGACGCTCGCGCTTGACCTCGATGATGTCGTCCTCGGGCGTTTGGCCTCCGTCGATGGTGTACCAACCGGCAATGGGCGCGTCCTCCATCTTTTTGGAGAGCACGGGGCCGGCGGCATCGTCGGCACGCAGCACGCTTCCCGCCGTGAGCACGATACCCGCAAACGGGGCACCGTTCACACGTCCATCCACAACGCGACCCATTACTGCAACCTTCCCGTCAGATACACGCCCGACACATCGCGCACGCGCTCAACCAGATCGCGAAACTTCATTAAGAACGCGACCTGCTGGGCATGCAGGCCAAAGTCGTCGTCGAACACCGAGATACCGGCCTTGGCCGAGCCGCGAAAACCGCGCTCGTCGAGCAGCGCATCGCAGGCCTCGAGCAGCGACGGCACCGCCGCCTTGTCGAGCTGGCACTCGCCAAAGGAGCGGATGGCCTCGAACTTGGTCTTAGCCTCCCCCTCCGGCAGCGCGTCGACGAGCGAATAGAACACATCCACCGGCACCGACAGGCGCGGCTCAAAGCAGTCGAGCACGCCGGTGTGGTGGCCCACGGCGAGCGTGTAGTACAGCACGTCGCAGGCCTCCTGGGGAACGTCTTCCTCGGTCTCCACAAACTTACGCGTGAGCTCGTAAAAGACCACCTGGTCGGGCGCATGGCCCAGGCAGGGGTCGGCGACGCCCTCGGCGGCCTCATCGCTTGCGCGAGAGGCATCGCCAAAAGAACCGCCGAGCATGCCGGGGCCCGCAAAGTAACCAGAGCGGTCCGTGAGCTCCATCTAGCGACCTCCGGCCAGCACCAGATCCTGCAGCGCCGAGTACACCTCGACGCGGCGCGGATCGTCCTGCTTGTCGATGAGCAGCGCCATGGCACCGCGGATATCGCCCTTGGGCGCGCCCTCAAGCGTGTCCATAAACTCGTTGGCCAGGTCGCGGCCGTAACGGTAGCCGCTCATGGCACGAGCCTCGCGCTCAATGGCAACGCGCAGCTTGTACGGCACGCCGGGGTGCAGGATATCGGCCTGCTCGCCGGCGGCCTCCACCGTGGTCTCGGCATGGAGCTTTTGGTCCAGCAGACCGAGCGCCATGGCAAAGCCGTAGATGGTCTGCGCGGGGCTGGGCGGGCAGCCGGGGATATAGACATCGACCGGCAAAATCTTGTCCGTGCCGCCCCAGACGCAATAGTTGTCGTAGAAGATGCCACCGGTGCAGCCGCACGCGCCATAGGACACCACGATCTTGGGATCGGGTGCGGCCTCAAAGGCGCGCAGGGCCGGCATGCGCATGGCACGCGTCACGGCACCGGTGTACAGCAGCACATCGGCGTGACGGGGCGAGGGCACGACCTTGATGCCAAAGCGCTCGACGTCGAAGACGGGCGTGATGGAACCGAAGATCTCGATCTCGCAGCCGTTGCAGCCGCCGCAGTCAACACGGTAGACATACACCGAGCGCTTGATCTTCTTAAGAAGGGTCGCCTTGGCCTTCTCGATGCTCTCGTCGAGCTCGATCTTGGTCGGGCGGTACTGAAGCCGCTCGGGCAAAAGCGTGGGTTCGGCCATGGTTACTCCTCCTTCGTATCAAAATCCATGATGATGCCCTCGACCGGCGCAGGACCGGCGGGAATCTCGGGCGCATCGGGGTTGAGCTCGCGGTCGACATACTCCGGGTTCACGCCGTGGCCGCCCAGATACTCCATGCCGGGGCCCTGGGGCTCACCGGACGCAAGCGTCTCGTTGGCAGCCATGCCGCGCGCGTTGCCGGTCTTTACGGCCGAGGCGGCGCGCAGGGCGTCGAGCTCGCGCTTGCACTCCTGGCACATACCGACGGTACGGGCGGCCTGGATGGCCTCCATGCCGCCGGTCTTTTGCAGCAGGCGCTTGGCGTAGTCGATCTCCTTATGCGGGGCAAACGGCTTGCCGCAGCGCGAGCAGTGCTCGAGCGTGTAGACGCTCTTGCTGGTGAGGTCGTCCTTGCTCATGACGGCCAGCTCAAACTCCTCGGTGAGCTTGATGGCCTCCATGGGGCAGGCTTCCTCGCAGCGTCCGCAAAAGATGCAGCGACCGTAGTCGATCGACCAGGTGATGGTATCGGCCGCAAGGTCGGTGTCCATGCGAATGGCATCGGCCGGGCACGCCACGCCGCAGGCACCGCAAGCGATGCAGAGCTCAGCATTGTGCTCGGGCTTGCCGCGCATGTCCTTATTGGTGGGGAACGGCGCAAACGGGTACTTGACCGTCGCGTCGCCGGCCTTGGCGTTAACCTTCCAAAGCTTCAGCATATTAGAGCGCCTCCTCATCGAGCGGAGCGGCCATGGTGCCCTCGCCCGCAAGCGGCGACTTGTCGCGCCAGACGTTCTCGAACTGCTCCTTGTCGAGCACGTGGTCGCGCTTGGCGGCGACATCGGTCACCGTCACGCGGTCGGTGCAGGAGTAGCACGGGTCGAGCGAGCCGACGATCAGCGCCGCGTCGCCCACGGTGTTACCGCGGAACATGTAGCGCAGGACCGGCCAGTTGCTGTACGTAGCTGCCTTGGCGCGCCAGCGGTAGCACTTCTGGTTGTTGCCGAGCATGGCCCAGTGCACGTCCTCGCCGCGCGGCGCCTCGGTGGCGCCGATGGCGTACTTGTGCGGGGTGTACTCCCAATCCGTGGTGAGGATGGGGCCCGACGGGCAGTTCTCGAGCATGGTCTCGATCATGTCGATCGAATCGTAGACCTCCTGGATGCGAACGGCGGTACGGCCGAAGGCATCGCAGGTGTCGGCCGTGGCGGCGTGCATCTTCTGAACATCCGGATCGGCGTAGCCGTCGAAGGGGTGGTCAAAACGCACGTCGCGGGCATAGCCCGAGCCACGCATGAGCGGGCCGACCGGCGAGAAGTCGCGTGCGATCTTGCGGTCCAAGATGCCGATACCGCTCGTACGCTCAATAAAGTTGGGCGTGGAGAGCAAGACGTCGACAAGCTCCTGAACCTCGGAGCGCAGCTGGTGGATGGTCGTGAGCGTGGAGAGCTTCTGCTCGGCCAAAATGTCGCGACGCACGCCGCCGATCACGTTGAGGCCGTAGGTCTTGCGGTGACCGGAGAGCTTCTCGGCCAGGTCCATGGACTTCTCGCGGACGCGGAAGAACTGCTGGAAGCCGGAGTCGAAGCCCGTGTAGTGCGACGCCAGGCCAATGTTGAGCAGATGCGAGTGCAGACGCTCGACCTCGAGCATGATGGCGCGGATGTACTGGGCGCGCGGCGGGACATGAATGCCCTGGGCGCGCTCGACGGCCTCGGCATAGGCCACCGAGTGGGCGCAGCCGCAGATGCCGCAGATGCGGTCGGCGAGGAACGTCACGGCGTCATAGTTCAGGCGCGTCTCGGCGACCTTCTCCATGCCGCGGTGCACGTAGAACAGACGGTAGTCGGCGTCGACGATCGTCTCGCCCTCAACGAACAGGCGGAAGTGGCCGGGCTCGTCGGAGGTAATGTGCAACGGGCCCATGGGGACGAGCGTCGTCTCCTTGCCCTTGGTATCGGCCAAGAACTCGTAGTTTTCCATGTCACTCGCGGGAGCGGGACGGAAGCGGTAGTCCATGGAGTCCTTGCGCAGCGGGTACAGGCCGCTGGGCCAATCGTCGGGCAGCACCAGGCGACGACGGTCGGGCAGACCCTCGGGGATCAGGCCGAACATGTCGCGCAGCTCGCGCTCGCCCCACACGCAGGCGGGGACGAACGGCGTCACGGACGGGAACGTCATCTTGGCGGGATCGACCTCGGTGCGCACGGTCACCCAGCCGGGGTCCTCCCCCTCCATGGAGATGACGTAGTACACGGCGTAGCGGCCGCACAGGCTGCGCTCATCGTTGCCGATGATCACGGGAATCCAGCCGTAGCGCTCGTAATACAGGTAGTGGACGGCCTCGGGCAGCTTGTCCTGCTTGACGGTGATCGTCAGCTGGTCCTCGCACTGCCACTCGACCTTCTCGATGCAGCCCGGAACGGCGCGGCGCAGGGCCTCGACATGGCTCTCGCAGCGACGGGCGTACACCTTGTTCTCAGTTTCAATCATTCGTTACTCCACCTCGCTCTGAGCGGTCTCGGTACCGAACACAGCGCGGTACATCGGCGTCGCGTGAAGCTCCTCGGTGCTCTGCTCGAGCACGATGCCGGTCGCGGTCTCCACACCGTGCACGAGAGGCAGCGGGGTGGCGATGCCAAACCACAAGATCATGACAGCCAGGATGATTTCGGGGATAAGCATGAGCGCCGGGGCCTCATGCTTGCCCATGCCCTGGGGCGCATGGCCGAATACCGACTTGAGTGCGATACGGGTGAGCGCGGAGATGGCCACGGTAAGACCGAGGGCGACCACGACGACCAGCCACATGGGACCAGCGGTAACACCGGCGACAAAAGTCAGGAACTCGGAGATAAACATACCAAAGGGCGGGAAGGCACCAAGACCGAGCAGCGCCAGGACGGCGAGCGCGGCGGTTGCGGGGGCAACCTCGACGACGCCCTGGATCTTGGCCAGGCTACGCGTGCCAAAAGCGTGCTGGATGTTGCCGGACACGCAGAAGGCAAGCGTCTTGGTAAAGCCGTGGAACACGCAGTGCAGCAGGGCCGCGGCGATACCCAGCGGGCCACCGATACCCAGGCACAGGGCAATAACGCCCACGTTCTCCACAGACGAGTACGCAAAGCGGCGCTTGAGGTCGTCCTGGCGAAACATCGAAAGTGCCGCCACCAAAATGGACAGCGTGCCGACGATCAACAGCAAAAGTTGCGGATACTCGGCGCCCACGGCTTGAATAGTAAAGCCGTAGAAGCGCATGATCACAAGCATGGCGCACTTAAGCAGCACGCCCGAAAGCAGGGCCGAGACAGGGCTCGGGGCCTGGGAGTGAGCATCGGGCAGCCAAGTGTGCATGGGGAACAGGCCGGCCTTGGTGCCAAAGCCGATCACGATAAACGCAAAGGCAAGGCGCATGAGCGTCGGGTCGAACTGGTCGGCATACGGCAGCACGCACGACAGGAACGCGGCCTCGTGGGCATTGGGAATCACGTCGGCGGCGTTGGCGTAGATCAGCAGCGTACCGAACAGGCCAAAGGCCACGCCGGCGGTGCAGACCATCGCATACTTCCAAGAAGCCTCGAGGGCCGTCTTGTTCTTGTAGATACCCACGAGGAACACGGTGGAAAGCGTGGTTGCCTCCACGGCGGCCCACGTGAGGATCATGTTGTTGGACAGGCACGCGAGCAGCATGGTGAACACGAACAGGCTAAACAGCGCAAAATACTGCTTGGCGCGCTCAGCGGGCATGGAGCCCTCCTCGATATCGGCCTTTACATAGGGCAGCGAGAACAGCCCCGTAAGAAAACCGATAAAGCCGATGAGCAGCACAAAGATGGCGCCCAGCGAATCGAGGTGAAACCACAGGCCAAGAGCGCTCGCGGTGTCACCGCTCATAAGGACGTCACCGGCCGTCATTATCGACAGCACCAGGACGGCTGCGACGGAGACCAGGTTGAGACCGGCAAACACGTTATAGGACGTGTTCTTGGGCAAAAACGCCATGACCAGCGAGAACACCAAAGGAGTCGCGAGCAGGGCGAGAATCAACGTTTCCATGGACTACCCCCTCAGCTCGGACAGGTCGCGCGCATCGAGCGAGTGGGAGTCGTCCCAAATGCGACGCACGACGATGGACATGATGATGACGGCAAAGATGGCGTCGGTGGCGATACCGATCTCGATGATCTCGGGAGCGGTGGGGGCCAAAAGCGCGAGCGTCACATGGCTGCCGTTTTCCATAAGGCAGTATCCAAAGATCTGCTTCATGATGTTGCGCTGCGAAATGATGCAGGTGAGGCCCACAAAGAAGTGAGCGAAGCTAATGGCGAGCGCAGGCGTTGCGACCTCGGCCGTGGGAAGGCTGATCTGCGTCACGACGGCAAAGCAAATCGCGACCTCCACGGCGATGATGCAAATGGCCCACGCGGGCTTAAGGCCGGCCTTGAGCGATGCGTCGCTCGGCTCGCCCATCTTCTTGTACGCACGGTTGAGGATATAAGGGACCAGGACGACCTTGGTGATAAAGGCAGATCCAGCCCACATAAGCAGTTCCTGCGCACCAGTGGTGACACCGAGCGTGGCGAGAAGCCCCACGAGCACCAGCGACTGCACCGCATACCAGTGGATGGAATGTTTGATGTTCTTGGAGACAACCACCATGGTGGACGTGACGATCAGAAGGCCGCCAAGGATGTTGACGATCGAATAACCCATGTCGTTCTACCTCCTAACCGATCCAGCTGGCCGAAAGCGGGCCGCTGACGATGACCATGATGATGAGCACGATGAACACAAACGCCATCGCGCGGGGAAGCGGGGCTCCCGCAGCGACCTCTTCGCTCGGCTCGCCGGGCAGGCAATAGCCCATCCACTTGAGGAACCAGGCGAAGGTGGCGACGGTCTCGGCGACCATGATGCACACGAGCACCAGGATCGCGACGTTGCCGGCACCCACAGAGAAGCCACCGGCGATGATCTGGAACTTCGAGAAGAACGTGTTCATGGGCGGCACGCCGGCAATGGCGAGCGCCGCGACACCAAAGCCCACGCCCGAGATCGGGTACTTCTTTACGATGCCGCGAAGCTTGGGCAGCATACGCGTGCCGAGCGTAAAGGAGAACGAACCGGCGATCAGGAAGAACAGCGTCTTGGCGAAAGCGTGGTTAAAGATGTGGCACACGGCGCCATCAAAGGCCAGCTGGCTGCCAAAGACCGAAAGGCCCAGACCAAAGAACACATAGGAGAGCTGGGCGATCGTGGAGAAGGCCAGCAGGCGCTTCATGTCCTTTTGCGGCAGGTACATAAGGAAACCAAAGAGCATGGTGACCATGGCGTCGATAATGGCAACCCAGCCAACGATCTCGGGAATCTCGCCGGCAGAGACGAGTGCGCGCGCGAACACGCACACGCCGACCTTGACCATCGAGGCGCCATGCAGGTAGGCCGAAACAGGCGTCGGGGCCTCCATGGCCGAAGGCAGCCACATGTACATGGGGACCTGTGCGGACTTGGCCCAAGCGGCAAAGAGCACCAGCAGAAGGACGATGGCCTTGAGCTTGGCGTCGAGGCCGGCGATCGCGGTGATGGCGAAGGTACCGGTGTGGGCAAACACGATGGCGGCGCCCAGATACAGGCCGAGCGCACCGATATGCGTAATGATCAGGGCCTTCATGCCGGCCTTCTTGGCCGTAGGCGTCATGTAGTAGCTAATAAGGCCCCAAGAGCACGCACCCGTGATCTCAAAGAACACGAGCTGGCCCAAAAGGGTCGAGCTGTACACGAGGCCGGCCATGGCGCCGATGAAGGTCGCGAGGTACGCGTAGAAGCGACGACGCGGCGCGTCGGGATGCTCACGGTTATTCTCGCTCATATAGGGAATCGAATAGATCACGACAAGCAGGCCGATACCCACAAAGGCGGGCGCGAGCAGCGTGCTCATGCGATCGAAGGTGAATCCCATGACGAGGGTCTGCCCAAACGAGATCAGGGGGACCTGCGTGTCGGGCATGCCGGCGCCAGCGAAATTCGCGGCGAGGGCGATGGTGCAGGCCGTCGAGACGGCGGCACCCAAAACGCTGAACCACTTGGCGTACGGACGGGGGAACAGGGCGACGAGCACCGAGGCCACCATCGGGGCCGCGATAGCGACCAAGCCGAGAAGGGACAGACTGACTGCAAATGACATTGTTTCTCCCTTCTCCTACACGCCGACGACCACGAAGACAAACGCCAGAACGGCGATGCCCACGACAGCCCAGGTCTGATTGCCAAGCACCTTAAAACGCGAACGCGAGCAAGAGTTCTCGATCACGCCGCACACGACAAAGTCGATCAGGCACTTCACCAGGAAGATGACCGCGCCCAGAACGGCGGCAGCGCCCACGGTCGCGGGCTCGCCCCAGGGGACGAAGATCGCGCAGAACCAAGCGACGACCAGGACCTGCTTCATGGACATGGCGAGCTTGGCCATGGCGAGCGACGGGCCGGAAAGCTCGGCGAGCGGACCTTCCTGAAGCTCTTGCTCGGCCTCGGCCTGATCAAACGGCAGCTTGCCGAGTTCCATGTAGCAGGCAATCGCAAAGGCGATACCGGCAAGGATCACGGCGACCGGCGCGTCGATGGCGCCCGTCATGATGTGCTGACCCATGGTGGCGATGTCGGTGGAGCCGCAAACCAGGGCGGCGGCAAACAGCGCCAGCAGCATGGACGGCTCGATGAGCACGCTCATGAGCAGCTCGCGAACGCCGCCGATACCGGCGTAGGCGTTGGACGAATCCACACCGCAGAGGGCGAAGAAGAAGCGGGCGAGCGCCAGGCTGTACATGATGGTGATGGCGTCACCAAAGACCGGGATGGGGCTTTGTGCTGTAAAGAGCGGCAGACCCATCGCGAGCATAAAGGCGACGGCGAAGAACAGCGGCGGCATAATGCGCAGCGCAAAGCTCGCATCCTCGCTCTGGGACTCGGGGCGCGCAAAGAGCTTGGCCAGGTCGCGATAGTCCTGCATGATGCTGGGGCCGCGACGGTTGTGCATCTTGGCGCGGATAACGCGACCGAGACCGGAGAAGAACGGTGCGACGGCCATGACGACCACGCCCTGCAGAACGGCAAGTACGATGTTGTTCATGCTCTCCCCTCCTTAACCCATTTGCACGGCGAGCACGAGGAATACCACGAGTGCCGCGACGATGTAGCAGATATAGATGCTGTAGTTGCCGCCCTCGAGCTTAGTCGCGAGGTCGGCGAGCTTCTCGACACCCTTATGCGGGGCATCGACGAGAACCTTGTCGGGTACGGGTTCCACAGCCTCGGCCACACCGGTGAGCTTCTGGAAGAAGTGCGCGATGGACCAGCAGACGGCCGTGCAGCGGTCGCGCAGCGTGTAGAGCGGCTGCATAAACCAGGACACCTCGGAGGCAAAGGTCGTGGCCACGACGGGCATATGCTCGTTGGGAGCATAGCCGCATGCCCACGGCTGGGACTTCTGCACCTTGCCGACGGTCTTGAGCTTGCGATAACCGCAGGCAAGGCCGACGAGCACCACGAGCGCAATGGCGATCGCGGGCGTGGAGGTGGCAGCGCCGGAGTACTGGTTCATGAGCTCCATGCCCTTGGCGGCAAACACGCCACCGTACGGATGCAGCACGGACGCGGCGACATCGACCAGCACGGGCGCGATCACGGGAGCGCCAATGCCCAGCACGACGCAGATGGCCGCGAGCAAGCCCTGCGCAAACACCATGGGGGCGGGAACCTCCTTGGCATTTGCCGCGGCCTCGGAGCGGGGCGCGGAGGCAAAGGAGACGCCATAGGCCTTGACGAAGCACGTGACAGCCAGCGCGCCGGTAATGGCAAGCGCGACGGCAGCGAACACGGCCACGATCATGACGGCCTTGTCGCCCTGCATGGCGGCGTTAAAGAGCGACTGGTAGGTAAACCACTCGGACACAAAGCCGTTGAAGGGCGGGATGGCCGAGATGGCAAGCGCGCCAACGAGGAAGCAGATGGCCGTTGCCGGCATACGACGGAACAGGCCGCCCATCTTCTCCATATTGCGCGTACCCGTGGAGTACAGCAGCGCACCGGCGCCCAAGAACAGCTCGCCCTTAAACATCGCGTGGTTAAACGTGTGGTAGAGGGCGGCCATCAGAGCCAGGACGGCGATGCCGACAGAGTTGAGCGCCATGGCGGCCATGGAGGCGCCGACGCCGAGCAGAATGATGCCGATATTCTCGACGGAGTGATAGGCCAGCAGGCGCTTGATGTCATGCTCCTGCAGGGCGAAGGCCACGCCGAGGACCGACGAGATCGCGCCGAAGACCATGACCATAAGGCCCCACCAGACCTGAACGCCCGAGGCGGAGAGCAGGTCGAGACCAACCTTGAGGATGCCGAAGATACCGATCTTGATCATGCCGCCGGACATGAGGGCCGACACGTTGGACGGCGCCTCGGGATGTGCCTTGGGCAGCCAGCCGTGCAGCGGGATGATACCGGCCTTGGCACCAAAGCCAAAGAAGGCGAGCACGAAGCACGCGGATGCGACCGCGGGGCTAAACTGCGTGGCGCGGAAATCCGCAAAGGCAAACGAGCCGCCGGCGAAGTTGGTCATGGTGAGGAAGCTCGCCATGATGAGCACAAAGCCCACGTGCGCGATCACAAAGTAGAGCCAACCGCCATGGATGGAGTTCTCGTTCTCCTCGATCACGACCAGGAAGTACGAGGTCAGCGACATGAGCTCAAAGGCGACCAGGAACCAAAACACGTTGTCGGCGGTGATGACGAGCATCATGGACGCCACGAAGGTGTTAAAGAAGAAGCCGGCGCGGCCCTTTTTGCCCGGGTACTCATCAAAATAGTTGAGACCGTAGATCGAACCGGCAAACGCGAGCACCGAGATGAGCGCCACGAACAGGCCGGACAGCTGATTGAGCAGCAGCTGGAAATGGGCAAACGGGAAGAACACGATGGTGTCGACCGACGTGACATCGCCCAGCACGGCCTGGATACCGGCCACAAACGAAAGCACCGCGGCGACGGCGCCGATAAGGCAGCCGGCGGTCTTGGCGGCGTTATCGGCCTTGATCAGCAGAACCGAGGCGAGCGCACCGATGCACGAGACGGCAAGCGATGCGATAAACAGCGTCATGCTATCCATTGTTTACGCTCCCTTCTGCTTTCTCGGACAGGCCCTGGGCCACAGCGGTAACGTCGACGACCGGACCGTTTTCGATCGAGCGCAGGCGCTTGGCCTCATCGAGCTCGCGATCGGCCGCGCCGCCCATGACGGTCAGCGCCTTGGTGGGGCACGCCGCCACACAATGCGGGCCGTCCGGATCGAAGGCGCACAGGTCGCACTTGACAGCGCAAGTGTACTGGCCGGGAGCCCACGTAAGCAGGCTGCTCAGGGACTTAGGATACGAAGGCGTCGGGTCGCACATGCCTGCGACACCGGCGATAGACGTGCCATCGGGATGGATGGCTCCGAAGGGGCACGCGATGGCGCACAGCCTGCACCCGATGCACTCCTGCTCCTTGACGTGGATGCGGTCGCCATCGTGCTCGATGGCATTCACCGGGCAAACCTCGGCGCAGGGGGCACCCTCGCAATGGTGGCAGGCAAGGGCGGCCGAAATACCGCCGGTCTTCACGAGCGCCAGGCGCGGCGTATCCTGAAGACCCTGCATCCGGTGGGCGTCGGCACAGGCGGACTGGCATGTTCCGCAGCCGATGCACCTCTCCGGGTTGATGTCGATGAAGCGGTTCATCCCCACTTCCTTTCAAAATAACGGGCCGGGCTCCCGAACGTACGGGACGCCCGGCCCAAAAAGCCAACGAGAACGGGACTACACGATTTGATTCACGTGCGTCTCGTCGTCGAACTTGGCGGCGCCGGGCTCAACGTCCTGGGGAGCGGCGGCGTCCACCAGAGCCTGCTTGAGCTCGGTGTACTGACGCTCTACCTCGCCCTCTGCCCAAACCTGGTCGGCAATGGCGTCGACCTGGCAGGCGGAGAACTTGTCCTCGGGCGTATGCGAGACCGGGTCGACCTTGTGCATGGTCAGCTCGTTGCACTTGCCGATCCACCACTGATAGGTCATATAGACCGTGCCCTTGTTGATGCGATCGCTCACGTCGGCACGGCTGTATACCTGGCCACGGCGGCTGTGAATCGAGACGATGTCGCCATTCTTGATGCCGCGCGCCTGGGCGTCCGCGGGATTCATGCGGACAAAGCCGGGCTCGTCGGCAAGCAGTGCCAGCGTCTTGCAGTTGCCGGTCATCGAGCGGCAGCTGTAGTGGCCGACCTCGCGGACGGTGCACAGGATGAGCGGGTACTCATCGTCGGGAAGCTCAGAGGGCGCCTCCCAGTCGTGCGCCATCAGGTTGGCGCGGCCGTCCTTGGTGGTGAACTTGCCACCAGCGAACATGTCGGGCGTACCGTGGTCGTTCACATCGGTGCTCTTGACCGGCCACTGGGCGTAACCGCCCTCGGGAGCCATCTTCTCGTAGGTCGCGCCCACAAAGTTGGGGCACAGGCTAATGCACTCGTTCCAGATCTGCTCGGTGTTGTCGTAGTGCATGGGGTAACCCATGCGCGTAGACAGATCCGCGAAGATCTCCCAGTCGTGACGGCACTCGCCCTTGGGCGGAACGGCCGCGTCAAAGTGCTGGAAGCTACGGTCGGATGCGGTAAAGACACCCTCGTGCTCGCCCCAGGAGGTGGCAGGCAGGATGACGTCGGCGAGCATGGTCGTCTGCGTCATAAAGATGTCCTGGCAAATGAACAGATCCAGCTCGGAGAGCGTCTTGCGCATACCGGCCGAATCGGGCTCGGTCTGCACCGGGTCCTCGCCGTAGTTGTAGAAGCAGTGCACCTTGCCCTCGTCGACCAGGTGGCCCAGGTCGGTGAGTTTGTAGCCCTCCTCGAGCGGGAGCTTTTCCTCGGGCACGCCCCAAGCCTTGGCAAACTTGGCACGCACTGCCGGGTCGGTGACCTTCTGGTAGCCAGGGTACAGGTTGGGCAGCATGCCCATATCGCAGGAGCCCTGGACGTTATTCTGGCCACGCACGGGCGCGAGACCGGAATTGGGTTTGCCGATCTGGCCGGCAACGCAGGCAATGGAGGCGATGGTGTGCACCGTCTTCAGGTTCTGCTTCTGCTGGCATACGCCCATGCCCCAGCCAATGATGGCAGAGGGCTTCGCCGTGGCGTACATCTCGGCAGCTTGGTGGATCAACGCGGGCTCGACACCCGTGATGTCCTGTACGGATTCGGGAGTGTAGTTCTTGATGGTCTCCCACCAC
>CABUBZ010000043.1 GCA_902489945.1 uncultured Collinsella sp. | reverse complement strand
GGACTTGCAGCGACGGACCTCAGGACACTCTTACACCATGTCTGCGCGCGCGACCCTCCAAACGCTTAAATCACGTCTGAAGGGGTCAATTATGCTGCGACTAAATTAGTCACAGTACTCATATTTGGCATTTTTTGACCACCGAGTCACAGGGAGGCGCTAATGCAGCTCCCTGAGCCCGCTCGGCTATTCGCAAATCGGCGCTCCATGGCCCCAAGAGCCTTCCATGCCGCATACGGTCGAGGCAAACCCCGCCGCAAAGTCGAGTGCGCGCTCGATGGCCTCGGCGCCATCCTCGCCACGCTTGACAGAATCGAGATAGCACATCAGGAACGAGGTAAGGAACGAGTCACCCGCCCCCATGGTGTCCTTCATGTCTGCCACGGGTTTGGCATGCTGCCGATAGTAACGCTCGCCGTCATAGGCAATACAGCCCTCAGCGCCAGCCGTGGCCGATACAAAACGCGGACCCAGGCTCTTCACCCATGCCAGGCGCTCGCGAATCTCATCCTCGCTCGCGGCGTCTGCCGCGCTAAAGAATGCGAAGTCAACGTAGGGCGCAATTTGCTCGTAGTACTCGTCGGTGGAGTCGTCCGAAAAGTCAAAAGAGACCGTGACGCCCGCTGCCTTCAGCTTAGGCAGCTCGCGCTCGGTAAAGCAGTAGTTACCCGAATGGACCACATCAAACTGTTTCATATACGCCAAATCAAAACGATCGAGCACATAGCGCGCATCACCACGGATGCCACCCTCATTGGAGCCAAGGAAAACACGGTCGCCGTTAACGACGGTCACGCGCGCAGCACCATTCTCACCGATGAGCTGCTTGCATTTGGCTAGTTCAACGTCCTCATCCTCAAGACTCGCAATCACATGCTCGGCAGCAGCATCATTGCCAAAGATGCCCATATACGCGGAGCGCGCGGCTCCGCATTTCTTGGCATACACGGCAAAGTTCACCGTATTGCCACCCGGATACATAGTGTGGATATGCTCGTAACGATCGACGACGTTATCGCCAAACCCAAGAGCGCTAACGTTAAATGTCATAGCACCGCTCCCCTCTCGTCCTAACGAGATCGCTGTAATGGCTGCCGTGCCACCCTGGCCCTACGCGAATTCCAGCAAATCCGGCAGCTGGTCGATAATCTTATCCGCAGCATCTTGGCTAAATCCAAAGCGCTCCTCGCGCTTGGCAATCACCGTCAGGCCCGCTCGCTTGCCGGCAGTAATGCCGTACACCGAGTCCTCCACGCAGCAGCAGCGGTCCGTAGGCAATCCCAAACGGTCTATGGCGTGCAGATAGATGTCGGGCTCGGGTTTGCTGCGCTTGAACTGCTCACCCGAGACCAAAAACTCAAAGTAATCGCGAATGCCGCAGGTACCCAGCACCTCCTCGATATTGTTGAGAGGCGACGACGATGCCAGCGCAACGCGAACCCCACGTTCTTTCAGCCCCGTCAGTGTCTCGGCAACGCCGGAGTTGAGCAGCTTTCTATAGTCGCAGGGATACGCACTCGCCCACACCTCATAGCGTGCCTCGGCAGCCTCGACGCTGAGCTTGCCCAAGCCCGCACGCTCATGCCAATCGACGAGCACTCTCTGAAAATCACGGTGCGATGACCCCACAATTGCATTGAGTTCGTCACGCGTCACAGAAATCTGCAGGTAATCGATAAACTTCTCGAGTTCCTTTTGATAGTAAAACTCGGTGTCGACCAAAACACCATCCATGTCAAAGATAACGGCGTCGAACGGAAATGCGGACACGGCACCCTCCCTAACAAAAGGGCGCCCGCAAGCGGACGCCCGAACCATGCATTATCGGCGATTCTAGCCCAGCAGCTTATCCAGCGCCACCGCAATACCGTCTTCGTTGTTATTGGCGGTCACCATCTGGGCTACAGCCTTAACCTCATCGACGGCGTTGCCCATGGCAACACCGGTGCCGGCCCACTCAATCATGGACTTGTCGTTCTGGCCGTCGCCAAACGATACGACCTCACTGGCATCGATACCGAGCTTGGGCAGGGCACCCTCGAGCGCACGAGCCTTGTCGATACCGGGCGCCGTGTACTCAAAGTACCAGTCGGCCGTAAACATGCCCGAAAGCGTCTGGGTAAAGGGCGCATACATCTCCTCGTAATGCGCCTGCAGGTATGCCGGGTCGCCTGCCGTCAGTAGCTTGTCCACGGGATAAGCATCAGCAACCTCATGCAGGCTCTCCACCTCGCGAATCTTAAGATCGCACGCGTCGCGCTCATACTTGACGATATTCTTCTGCGAGCCGTCAGGCAGCGTGATCATGCAATGATACGAGTCCTCGACGTGCAGATCGCGACCGAGCGAAATCATAGGGATCACGTCAAAATTACACAGGTGATCAATCAAGCGATGCAATTCGTCGGCAGGCATAGCCTGATCGAACAACACCTCGTCGGTCTGGGCATCGACAACGTGAGCACCGTTAAAGGCCACCAGCAAACCGTCATGGTTTTGGAGGTCGAGTTCCTGCGCCAAGGCGTGCAGTCCCCATGCGGGACGGCCCGAAGCCAAAATGAGCTTAATGCCCGACTCCTGCGCCGCGAGCAGCTTCTCGCGCGTGCGCGGGCTAATCACTTTCTGGTCGTTGGTGAGCGTACCGTCGATATCCATCGCGATGGCTTTGATTGCCATATATGCCTCCCTGCATCGCTTTTATCGCGCTTCATCATATCCGAGGCGGGCGTCCCTCACACGGATTAATTGAGGACGAATGCAAAACACACCGAACGATTGCGGACAAATGGCAAATTGCAAAGGGCCCGTATCCCAACAGATACGGGCCCCTTCTTCGATGAGCTAGCTCAGCAGACAAAGACTACTTGCGGTGAGCGCGATAGAACTCGATGAGTGCCTGGGTCGAAGCGTCCTGCTCGGCCTTGGCAGCGTCGTCGTGGAAGGCAGGCGTGATCTGCTTGGCAAGCTGCTTGCCCAGTTCGACACCCCACTGGTCGTAGGAGTCGATACCCCAAACCGTACCCTCGATAAACACGATGTGCTCGTACAGGGCGATGAGCTCACCAAGCGCGAACGGGGTCAGCGTGTCGCCGAAGATCGAGGTCGTCGGGCGGTTGCCCTCAAAGCAGCGAGCCGGGACGATTTGCTCGGGCGTGCCCTCGGCACGGACCTCGTCAGCCGTCTTACCAAAGGCAAGCGCCTTGGTCTGAGCGAGGAAGTTGCCCAGGAACAGCTCATGGACGTCCTGGCCACCGTCGGTCGCCGGGTTAGCAGTGTTGGCGAAGGCGATAAAGTCGGCCGGAACCACCACGGTGCCCTGATGCAGCAGCTGATAGAAGGCGTGCTGGCCGTTGGTGCCGGGCTCGCCCCAGTAGATCTCACCGGTATCGGAGGTCACGGCGCTGCCGTCCCAACGGACATGCTTGCCGTTGGACTCCATGGTGAGCTGCTGCAGGTAAGCCGGGAAGCGATGCAGGTACTGGCAGTACGGCAGCACGGCATGGCTCTTGGAGCCAAAGAAGTTGACGTACCAGACATTGAGCAGGCCCATCAGCGCAACGGCGTTCTGCTCGAGCGGAGTGTTGCAGAAGTACTCGTCGATGGCGTGGAAGCCCTCGAGGAACTGCTGGAAGCGCTCGGGACCGAGCACGACGATCAGGGACAGGCCCACGGCGGAGTCAACGGAGTAACGGGCCGCCGACCCAGTTCCAGAAGCCAAAGGCGTTGGCCGGGTCGATACCGAAGGCCTCGACCTTGTCGAGTGCGGTAGAGACGGCGACAAAGTGCTTAGCCACAGCCTCGGCGTTCTGCTCATCGGAGCCGTCGATGGCGCCCTGGGCCTTGAGCTGCTCGAGCATCCAAGTCTTGACCTCGCGAGCGTTGGTAAGCGTCTCGAGCGTGGTAAAGGTCTTGGAGACGATGATCACGAGCGTGGTCTCGGGATCCAGGCCCTTGAGCTTCTCGGCCTGGTCGTTGGGATCGATGTTGGAAATGTAGCGGCAGTCGATGCCGGCGTCGGCGTAGGGACGCAGGGCCTCGTAGGCCATGACCGGGCCCAGATCGGAGCCGCCGATGCCGATGGACACCAGGTGCTCGATCTTCTTGCCGGTAACGCCCTTCCACTCACCGGAGCGCACGCGCTCGGCAAAGGCATACATACGGTCGAGGACCTCGTGCACGTCGGCGACAACATCCTGGCCGTCAACGATGAGCTGGCCCTTCTCGCTCGCCGGGCGGCGCAGCGCGGTGTGCAGCACGGCGCGGTCCTCGGTAGTGTTGATGTGCTCGCCGGAGAACATGGCTTCGCGGCGCTCCTCGAGCTTAACCTCGCGGGCCAAATCGCACAGCAGCTTAACGGTCTCGTCGGTCACCAGGTTCTTGGATAGATCGAAATGCAGGTCACCGGCGTCAAAGCTCAGCTTGTTCACGCGCTCGGGATCGGCGGCGAACCAGGCCTTGAGGTCGATGCCCTCGGCCTCGAGCTTCTCCTGATGAGCCTCGAGCGCCTTCCAAGCGGCGGTCGACGTGGCGTCGATAGGTGCGGCAACAGTTGCCATAAAGTCCTCCTCAGCATACGGGCGCGTGTCCCCATGCGCCCGGACATTCAGATGCCACTATTCTAGCTCAGGTCAAGACCGTAATCAGCGAGCGTTATCAATCCGCCCCCAAACGGCGACCGACCAAAAAGGGACAGGTTTATTTTGGCAGGTCAAACGCTTTACCTATCAAAACTATGCGGCGGCGCACACACTGGCGAGCAACTCGCGCAAGGGAGAGCCAATGCCATCCAGGAGCTCAGGCGCGATAATGGCAAAGACGGGCACTTCGCCTCTACCCACAGCCGCAGGCACCTTTCCCTCCGAGACAATGCAGCCATGGGGAACAAAACCGTCCTCGCCAGAATCGAGCACCGCCATACGACGGGCAACCTCGCGCGCAAATCCAGCCGTGTCGGCATCCCCAATCGCAAGCACAAAGTCGACGCCCTCGTCGGTGGCCAAGGCAACAGCCTCATCGACCAGCTCGTCTCCCCCCTCGCCCTCAACCGAGCCACAACGGAACAGCGCGCGCTCCAACAATGCCCGGTCAAGCGACCCAAGCGCCGCCGCAACGAGCTCATCGCGCGTATGCTTGTCACCGCCCAGCACGACCAGCGCCTTGGTGCCACCGTAGTGAGCGACCAATCGTCCGCACCAGCGAGCCACGTCTCCATCCGCAACAAGGCGCGTCGGCATACCAAACCCATAGTTGACCATCTACCCCACAACCCTTCCATGCTTTTAAGGTGAAACAGATCGTTAGGCTCATGCTACGAAGCAAGGTTTTCCGAGCTGTTTCGTGCTCTTTAGGGCTGCGTTAAAACCCGAATCAATCAAAACGGGACGCACAGATGGCTATGCCGCGATAAACGGAGGCACCAGGCGCACAAATAAGATGAGCCAAGCTAGCGCCAGGCAAAATCCACCCAGTACATCAGAAGCGTAGTGCACCCCCAGATAAATGCGACTGACACCAACAGCGAGAATGACGCACGCAAGCGCCATCACGGCAAACACGTTAGACGAAAGGCCGCCGGCTCCTCCCTGCACGAGCCATATGCCATATCCGTAAAACGCCATAGCAGCCATCGAATGGCCCGAGGGAAAACTGAGTCCCGGAGCCTCCACAAGCCGATATCCTTGGGGGCGAGGGCGGCGCACCAACACCTTAAGGAGCTGATCGATGGCACTGATGACGCCGACATTGACAGCGGCGCACATAACCTGAATCCGACAGGGCGCCCATATAAACGTGGCGACCAGCACGCCCACGACAACCGGTAGCGATGCCATGTTCGAAACGGATTTCATCGCAACCGTCAACGCCGGCGAACGAAGCTTCTCAACGAAAAGCGCGTAGCCCAACCTGTCGATTCTCAT
Organism: uncultured Collinsella sp.; assembly: GCA_902489945.1. Lineage (GTDB taxonomy): Bacteria > Actinomycetota > Coriobacteriia > Coriobacteriales > Coriobacteriaceae > Collinsella. The sequence continues at coordinate 11,048 of CABUBZ010000043.1, read as the reverse complement.
GGCCTGTCGCTTAAGCACCTTAACCAGCAGGCAAGCAAAGACTGCAAGACACAGCACGGCCAGTACCAAAAGCGCAAGATCACCCATATCGGCGGTCATCCATATCCCTTCAGCGTATCCATCACATCAAGGTTAACGACCTAGCGTAAGCGCCCCGTAAACCTACCAAAAAGGACGGGTTTCTTTTAGATAGGCCAAGCGATTTACCGACCAAAATAAACCTGTCCCTTTTTGGCAGGTCTGGTATTATCGAACAAGTATTCGATAGGAACATGTGTTTGATGAGGAGGACCCGGTGGAGCACGGTCGGCGTACGTACATCTGTATCGACCTTAAGACGTTTTACGCCAGCGTCGAGTGTGTCGACCGTGGGCTCGATCCGCTTACCACCAACTTGGTCGTGGCCGACGAGTCTCGCGGCCGCACGACGATCTGCTTGGCCATCACACAGGCGATGAAGGACCTCGGTATCCATAACCGCTGCCGCTTGTTCGAAATTCCCAACGGCATCGACTACATCAAAGCCGTACCGCGCATGCAGCACTATATGGAGGTATCGGCGCAGATCTACGGTATCTACCTGGAGTACGTAAGCCCGCAAGACGTCCACGTCTATTCAATCGACGAGTGCTTTATCGACGTCACGCCCTATTTGGACCTCTATCACACCGATGACGAAGGCTTTGCCTGCATGCTGCGCGACGAAGTTTTGCGCCGTACCGGCATCACCGCAACGGTCGGTATCGGACCCAACCTATTCCAAGCAAAAGTGGCGCTCGACATCACCGCCAAACACGCGCCCAGCCGTATCGGGAAACTTGACGACGAGACCTTTCGCAAGGAGATCTGGCCGCATCGCCCCATCACCGACATCTGGGGTATTGGCCCCGGCGTGGCGGCGCGTCTCGAAAAGTACGGCGTCTACGACCTGATGGGCGTCGCGGCCCTCGACGAGAACCTGCTCTATGACGAGCTCGGCGTCAATGCCGAGTACCTGATCGACCACGCTTTTGGGCGCGAACCGACAACCATCGCCGACATCCAGGCCTATCGCCCCCAGGCAACCTCGACCACGACCGGACAGGTGCTCTCGAAGGGCTATGCCTACGAACAGGCCTATACGGTGTTGCGCGAGATGGTTGATGCAGCCGTACTGGACCTGGTCGACAAGCACGTGGTCTGCGACAGCATCTCGCTGTTTGTGGGCTATGCAAGCGAGCGTGCTGATATCCGCCGGCTCGATGCCAGCGGCACAGCGCAATACATCGACGGCTGCGGGCACCTACGCTCAAGCACCTCAGGTGTCGAGCCGACCGCAAGCGATGGCCCCGAACTTGCACCCCGCGCGCCCAAGCCCGTCCAGCGCGACGATGAGCGCCTTCGCATGGTTCGCGAGGCACAGGCGATTGACGGCATCTTCGTGGGCGAGCACGGCGGTAAGCCGCGTGGCGGTTATGCCGCGCTCTTTGCCCATTCCAACGCGTCTCGAAAGCTACCCGAACGAACCAATTCGTTTAAGAAGATCATGGGCTACTTCGATGACCTGTGGGCGCAGACCGTCGATCCAAAACGACCTGTCAAACGTATTAACCTGGGCTTCGGAAACCTTATGCCCGAAGAATTTGCCACCATCGATCTGTTTAGCGACGTCGAGGCCGATGAGCGCGAGCGTGACCTGGCACGCGCCGTGCTGGCTGTAAAAGGCAAATACGGCAAGAACGCGCTGGTTAAGGGACTAAGCTTTACCGCCGGTGCCACCGCGCGCGAACGCAACGACCAGGTAGGGGGACATCGTGCCTAAATCCAAACAACAGCCAATGCGCCCGCCGACTCCCTTCGAACGTCTAGCAGACCCCGAGGGAAGGCGTCGCACCGCCGACCCCAAACTCACCGCCAACGGCGCCGTTCGCGCCAACCGCGCCGCACAGTTTATGCCATTCGCCGCTCTCACGGGATACTACGAGCTCGTACGCAAGCAAGAGATTACCGTTGAGCCCAAATGTGAACTGACGGAAGAAAAAGCCCTCGAGCTTTCGAATAAGCTCGAGGGGCTCAAGCGCGGCGACCTGGTGCGCGTCACCTATTACGATACGTATGGCTATCGTGCCCGCACCGGCATTCTCGACGAGGTGCTTCCCGCGTTCAAGCTGCTCAAACTCCGCGACATCGCCATCAAATTCGACGATATCCAGGATATCGAGCTGCGCGGCCGTGCCTAGGCGCAAGCGATACGTCCGACCCTATAGCTTCATGACGTAATAGCCTGCGCCCTTCACGGCGCCCTCGAGCGCCTCGCGATCGATTGGGTTTTTAGAGCGCACGTTCGCCGTGTGATCGGCATACGTCACCGTGGCCCAAATGCCATCCAGCGCATTCAAAGCATTCGCGACGTTTTGAGCACAGCCGTCGCAGCTCATACCGCCGATGAGCAGTTCTGCGCTATAGGGGTAGTGAGACTCATCGGTATCGGTCACCACAGCCCTCTTGATCTTCTTACCGCACGCGCCATCGCTGCAACAGCTTTTGCCGTGCGTCGAGGCGACAATACGTCGCAATCCAAAAAACATGCCGACGGCAATTACGGCAAGCACGATAAGATTTGCAGGGTTAAGCAGGTCTTCCATATGTTCCCCTCCCATTAAAGCTCTAGCCAAATACCCCCATGGGGTGTCCCCCATCTTACCCCAAACTCGTGTCAGTTCGGTCAAATAGTTTCCCAATTCAAACTTTTTAGTTGACCAAGGCTTACTTTCGTGTATAAGTTTTCCTAGGTTAACAGATAAGGAACCGAAAGGAGCACCGTGACTCGAACCATCGACATTCCAACGTTTCAAACGACCGTCGTGCGCAACTGCTCCCCCACGCTCGCGGGCATCAAACCCGCTTCACTCTTTACCTATCCCGGTCCCTACGCAAACCAAAACGAACAGCCCGGCAACCCTCATATCGAAGCGCGTCGCACGCGTCTGCTTGCCGTCATAGCCCAATGCAACCGCGAGCTCGAGCCACTCGGCATCCACATGAGCGTCCTGGTCTGGCGTCCCTGCGGAGCGCTGATCTACGTGTACCGCTCCGCCGCCCTCATGCGCTACTTATCCGACCCTCGAGCCGCAGCAGCTCTTGCCACCGAAGGCTACGACGTTGGCAACCTGTCCGCATCCCTTGTGCATCTAGCCGCACGCATTACGCTGGCGAGCAGCAACGTTGCGGAAAGCGCCTGCGACAGCGGACCTTGCGTTCTCGCTCAGAACGAAGCGTGCGATAAGAGCTGCACATGCGAGTTTCCTCACGAAATTGGGTATTTTTTGGGCTACCCCTACGAAGACGTGCATCAGTTTATTGCCCAGCACGGCCAAAACTACAAGTTTTTTGGTGCTTGGAAGGTGTATTCAAACGTCGAGGCGGCGCTTGCGACCTTTGACGCTTATCGCGCATGCACGCAATACCTTACCTACATCTATCAGCAGGGCTGTACCCTTGAACAGCTTGTTCAGGCAGCCCGATAGAACATACAAAACGCGGCCGCGTGCCGCACAACCGAAAGGACTCAACATGAGCAAGATCGCCGTCGTCTACTGGAGCGGAACGGGCAATACCGAGGCCATGGCAAACTTCGTCGCCGAGGGCGCGGTGTCCGCCGGCGCCGAGGCCGAGGTCATCCCCTGTGCCGACTTCTCTGCCGACAAGACCGCCGGCTACGACGCCATCGCCTTCGGCTGCCCCGCCATGGGCTCCGAGGAACTCGAGTACGACGAGTTCCAGCCGATGTGGGATGAGGTCAAGGAGAACCTGGGCGACAAGAAGGTCGTCCTGTTTGGCTCCTATTCGTGGGCCGAGGGCGAGTGGATGGACAATTGGAAGGCCGACGCCGATGAGGCCGGCGTCAATGTCGTCGATTCCGTCATCTGCTTCGACGCGCCTGACGACGAGGCCGAAGCCGCCTGTAAGGCCCTGGGCGCCGAGCTGGCTTAAAACTACCCATCGCCACGCCAACCGCAACGTAAACGGGCCCCAGGTCGCCAAGACCCGGGGCCCGTTCATCTATTAAGCCGCGCACAGGCGGCATAGTCGCGCCCGCGCGTCAAACGGCGGGCGCAATGCGCATTGAATTGCTACGCGTTCTTACGAGAACGCACGAACCACGCGCCAATGACCGCAAGGCACACGATGCCAGCGACGACACCGGCAACGGCAACAGGATTCACGCCGCTCTGCCCAGCCGAGGCATCCTTGCGCGATGCGGCGGCAGTAGCGGTCTTCGCCTTCGAACCAGAAGATTTGTCAGAGCTAGACTCCTTGCCGGATTCGCTCTTGGCGGAATCCGCGTGCTCCGCCGTCTCCGGCTTCGCGCCATCCTGCGAAGTGGTAGCGCCCTGCTTTCCACCGGTGCCGCTGCCATCCTGCGAGGCGGGCGGCACAACCGCAGGTGTCGGGTTCTTCGTCGGAACCGTAGGTACGGGAACCTCGGGCGTCACAGGCTCTTTAGGATCACTCGGCTTGACGGTGCCGGCCTTCACATTGCCGATCTTGGTCCAACTCACGCCGGCACCCGCGAACTTATAGGCCGAAAGGGCCCGCAAGACCTGCACGGTGGCAAGCGCGTTGGCATTGCCGGGTTTGCCGTCTGATCCCATGGTGTGAGCGTATCCCTTGCCGTCAGCAACTTCATAGGCGGCAATCGCGGTAATCAGACTACTTGCGCCCGTCGCAAAACCGTTCTTGGAATTTGCGGGGTCCTTGCCGAGCGCCACAAGAGCAAGCAGCACCTGGGCATTCGACTCAACAGACCCAAAATCGCAAAGACCGTTCATCCGCCCCTTAAGGAAGCCGAGCGCTTTGTCGACAGCGGACGCAACAGAGAGCTGACCATTCGAAGCCAGGGCAGCGGCACATGCGTCGCCGTCAACATAGGGCGCAAGCGCCTGCAGCGCCATGGCGGTCATATCGACGTTGCTTGCACCAGCCGTATCAATGGTAAAGCCGCCATCCGAGTTTTGGAACGTGAGCAGCGTGCAAACAAGCTGAGCACGTGTCCAGGACGAGCCGAATGCAGACAGCGCTTCATCCGAAACGCGCGCCTCGTCAAGGGCGATCAACGCATAGGCCAAGTTATTCGCCGAAGCCGCAAGGTCGCCGTGCGAGCATATGACGGCAGCAAGGTTAACGCCATCAAAAGACGTAATGTTCTCGCCAAGTGCAGCCAACGTAAGCGCAACGCGCTCGCAATCCGTTACCTTGGCGGTGCTACCGGCCCACTCGGCCTTATGGTCGGCAAGAGACTTCTTGTAATTCTTGATAAGCGCGTCGTCGATCTTGCGCCGCGATTTTGCGAAGGCGTAGATTTCCCATTCCTGACCATAGGTATACGCATCGGTCGTGCGGTTGGCGTCAAAGTACTTGGCGGCGGAGAGGGCACCCTCATCGGCCCGCGCCTCGTTATCCGGCGGGGCGGCGATACCGTCAACCGTAATCTCAAAGGAGACAGCCTTGGCGCCGGCAGTCTGGTCGACCGGCGTACCCGTCACCGTATAGGTGCCGGCCTTGTTGGCCGTTAGAACATAGGTTCCGCTCGCTACAAACAGCCCGTCGTCGGGAGCACCGTCAACGTGCTTCCAGTCACCAAGGGCACGACGGTCGATTAGCCAAAATACAAAACGGGCCGCGGCAGCATCGCCACAGCCCGTCAACTCAAACTATGCTCAAATATCAATGCAATCTAGGAAATGTTGCCCAAGAACGCCTTGGTGCGCTCGCTCTTAGGGTGGTCGAAGACCTCGCTCGGCGTACCCTCTTCCACGATAACGCCACCGTCCATAAAGACGACGCGGTCGGCGACGTCGCGGGCGAAGCCCATCTCGTGCGTCACCACGATCATGGTCATGCCGTCGCGTGCCAGGTCGCGCATGACACCCAGAACGTCGCGAACCAGCTCGGGGTCGAGCGCCGACGTGGCCTCGTCAAAGAGCATGACGTGAGGATTCATCGACAGGGCGCGGGCGATCGCCACGCGCTGTTGCTGACCGCCCGAGAGCTGGCTCGGCATAAAGTCAATGCGCTCGGCAAGACCGACCTTCGTCAGCTCCTCAATGGCAATCTTCTCGGCCTCTTCCTTGCTGCGCTTGAGCACCTTTTGCTGCGCAAGCATGACGTTCTTTTTGACCGACAGGTGCGGGAACAGGTTGAACTGCTGAAACACCATGCCCAGGTGCGTGCGCACTTTGTTGAGGTCGACACCCTTGGCGCACACATCCACGCCGTCAACGACAATCGAGCCGCTCGTGGGATGCTCCAGACGATTGATGCAGCGAAGCATCGTCGACTTGCCCGAGCCCGAGGGACCCAGGACTACGACGACCTCGCCCTTATGCACATCCAGATCGATGTCGCGCAGGACCACGTTATCGCCAAAGGCCTTCTGGAGGTTCTTAATGCTGACGACGACCTCGTTCGAGTTATTGGTTTCGCTCATGATAGGACCTCCTTACAGACCGGCGATGTGATCGGCAGGCGTCGCGACAACCTGTCCGGCGCTCTTAGCGGGACGCTTCTTCTTGGTCTCGGTCGTACCCAAAAGCCTCGCCTCAAGACCGCTCACCAAGCGAGCGAGCGGCAGGGTGATGACCAGATAGAACAGGGCGGCAACCACGTACGGTGTAATGGAGCCCGTCGTGGCCACGATGGTACGGGCGTTCATGACGATTTCGACCACACCCACGGCGGCAAGCAGCGACGTATCCTTATAAAGCAAGATAAACTCGCTGGTCAGCGTAGGCAAAACATTGCGGAACGTCTGCGGAATCATAACGTAGAGCAGCGTCTGGAAGGCATTCATGCCCAGAGAGCGAGCAGCCTCGTTTTGGCCCTTGGGGATCGATTGAATACCGGCACGGAAGATCTCGCACAGGTACGCAGACGAGTTCATGGCCATGACGATAACGCCCAAAACATAGTCGTCCACCTTGACGCCGGCCAACGGCAGACCGAAGAACGCGATATAGATCTGCAGGAACGCCGGCGTACCGCGAATGATATTCACGTAGATGCCGGCGAGGCAGCGCAGGATGCGCGACTTGGAGATGCGCATAAGCGACAGGGCAAAGCCAAAGGGAATTGCCAGCGGAAACGCCACGAGCACGATCGAAAGCGACATAAGGAAGCCCTTGAAGACGATCGGCAGGCTCTGGACCAAAATGACCGGGTTCAGGAACAGGCGCAGGAACATATTGGAGTTCCACGCCTCGACCCACGGCTGCTCCTTAAGGTCGGCCAGGAAGTTATCGAAGGCCGTCACGCCCTTGATCTCCACCGACGGAATCTTGGAGATCTTCTTGGTCGAACCGTCGGCGAGCGTATAGGTGCCGCTAAAGGCCTCATCGCCGCCCTCGACGGGAAACGTCACACCGTAAACCTCGACGCGGAAATAGCCGCCGGCAGGCGCCGTCTCGCCAAAGTCAATCTTGAGCGTCTGGCCGTCAGCCTTGCACGTGGGCTTCATGGGCGTACGATCCATGAGGTCCTCGCCCGAGAGCATCGTCAATCGCGTGTCATCGGTACCAAACGTCGTGCCGTCGACAAACGTCAGCGAAAGACCGCTCAGCTCCTCGTCGGCATCGGCCTGAACTTCCCAAGTGATGCGCGTCTCGGTGCCGCCGACCACATCGCTACCCGAACCGGTATTGGGTCGGGCGGTGATCTTTGCGGTCTCAAGCGCCTGGGCGGTCGTGGGCACGCAGGCCCCCGCGCATACCAGGGCGAGCGCCACAGCCAGGGCACAGGCCAGCTTTTGGAGCATCGAGGGCAGTGGAAAACGCTGCTCCGCGGCCCCTTTGTTCAGTCGAGACAAGGTGGCTCCTATCGTAGAAGTTGCCGGCAAAACGAGACGGAAACGCTCTCCGTCAAGAGAAGCGCAAAGGCCCTTTCCGCCAAAACGGAAAGGGCCCGCGCGCAATCAAGTAGTTATTTTACTTGATATTGTACTTAGCCATGAGCGCGTCAACGGTACCGTCGTCGGTCAGGTCCTTGATAGCCTGGTTGATGTCGTCCTTGAGCTTGGTGTTGCCCTGGTTGATGGCGATGGCGTACTCCTCGCCGGTGCTGATCTGCTTGATGGTCTGGCAGGTGTTGAACTGCTCGGCGGTCAGCTGGCTGGCAACGGAGCGGTTGGTGACTACGGCGTCGCCCTTATCGGACTGCAGGGCGCTGAAGCACTCGGTGGCGTCCTTGTAGGGGACGATCTTGGCCTTGGGGAAGTTCTCCTGGGCAAAGGCCTCGGCGGTCGAGCCAGACTGGACGATGATGGTAGCGTCGGCGTTGTTGAGCTTCTCGCTGTAGTTGTCGGCCGTGATGTCGGTGTTATCGACCTTGGTCACGATAGCCTGATCGTCCATGTAGTAGGAATCAGAGAAAGTGACTTCCTTCTCACGCTCGGGCGTGTCGGTGATAGCCGCGATGGAAACGTCATACTTGGCGCCCGAAGCGACGCCCGGAACCAGCGTGTCAAAGTCATTGTTGACGTACTCGACATCCAGACCCAGCTTGTCACCGATAGCCTTGATGAGCTCAAGGTCAAAGCCCTGGTAGTCGCCGTTGTCATCCTTGTACTCAAACGGCGCGTACTCGGCAGAGGTGCCGACGGTCAGCGTGCCGTCCTTGACGAGCGCGTACTCCTTGGAGCCGTCGACCTTCTCGACCTTAGCGTCGTCAGAGCTGCTGGAACCGGCATCAGAACCAGAGGTGGCGTTGGACGAACCGCAGCCCGTCAGAGCAAGGGCGAGTGCCATAGCACCCGTGGCGGCAAATGCGCCAAGCTTCTTCAGCTTCATAATCAGTCTCCTTCCGGTGACCTCGTTTGATTCAGAGGTCTGCAAAAACTGTTGGCTATTATGCACCCGGAATTACGAATCTGCAATGAGAAAACTGATTGAAACAAACCCATAACGTGAATGGAATACTCTACTTTGTGACAGTCATTACTGCTGCAATGACCTTAATAGTCTAATTTCAGCTGCATAACCTGCAAGTTCGTTCGGAGTCTCCAAAATAAACGGCAGCGAACGCAAGTGGCCATTCGATACAATATTCTGCATAACCTGCATACCGCCACCAAATTCCTCGCTGCCAAGGTATCCCTTGCCGATGCACTCGTGACGATCTTTATGGGCGCCACAAGGGTTCTTCGAATCGTTGATGTGTACGGCATGCAAGCGATCGATACCCACCACGCGGTCGAACTCGTCGAGTACGCCGTCCAGATCATGGATGATGTCGTAGCCGGCATCGCTCACATGGCAGGTGTCCAAACAAACGCCCAGCTTATCGGACAGCTCTGGGCACTTGGCGGCAACGCCCTTGATAATGCACGCCAGCTCCTCAAAGCTGCGGCCCACCTCGGTGCCCTTGCCGGCCATGGTCTCGAGCAGCACCGTCGTCTGCTGGCCCTCAAACATCACCTGGCACAGGGTGTCGACGATCATCTGAATGCCGGCGTCGGAGCCCTGCCCCACATGCGCACCGGGATGGAAGTTGTAGTAGTTGCCGGGCAGCGCTTCCATGCGCTGCAGATCCTCGGCCATGGCCTCCAGGGCAAACTCGCGCGCTCGCTCCTTAGCGGAGCAGGGGTTATAGGTATAAGGGGCATGCGCCACCAGCGGTCCAAAGTCGTTTTGCGTCATAAGCTCGCGCAGAGCCGCCACGTCATCCATGTCAAGGTCTTTTGCCTTGCCACCGCGCGGGTTGCGCGTAAAGAATGCAAAGGTATTGGCGCCAATGGACAACGCCGTCTCCCCCATTGCCCGATAGCCCTTCGTCGTCGAAAGATGACACCCGATCGTCAGCATCTCCAACTCCCCCTCATCAGTTGCGGTGAAATACGGTCTATTGGTGCCTTATTTTGGCGCAAACAGACCGTATTCCACCGCAAGTTATAAAAGGGGCATCAGGGGCAAAGGCCTCCAAGGCATTCCAGGCGCTGGCGCCATGCCCCCACGCCCTAAAGTTTCAAGCGAATCGCATCGATGATGTGTGCACAGCGCTGCGTGGCGGCAAGGGGCATGACGGGACTCTCGAGTTTCCCCGCCTGAATGAGCTGCGTCGCATGCTGGATTTCGCCGAAGAAATCATCGATCTCAAACGGGGCATTTATTTCTAGCGTTCGACCGTCGGAATACTTCACATGGGCGAGCTCGGGGCGATGGAGACGCTCGATTTCCAACGAGCCTCGCTCACAGGCAATCGTTAAGCGGCTTTCATATGTTGCTTTGCCGTCGCACACCATATGAATGGGTATACCGCCGACGCTCATACGGATCTCGTCGGCCCAATCGACGCGGCCGCCCGATACGTCACGCCAGCGAACTTCACGGGACGAAACCTCGCAAGCGCCCGCGAGCAAATCCTCAAACCAACCGACTGCATAGCAGCCCATGTCATATAGGCAGCCGCCCTGCAACGGATCGAGAAGATAGCTCGAAGGGGGCTCACCATAATCGAGTTTTTGCACGCTCTCGATCGAGACGATACGGCCGAGCTCGTCCGACGCAAGCAAACCCTTCACGCGAGCGCGCATCGGGCAAAACCGATTTTTCATCGCCTCCATAAATGGCACGCCGCACTCACGGGAAACGGAGGCAATCGCATGGGCCTCCTCTTCATTCAAAACGGCGGGCTTTTCGCACAGCACGGCCTTTCCCGCGCGCAACGCCCGACAGACCCAATGCGCATGCATGCCATGCGGAAGTGCCAAATAAATGGCGTCGACATCGGGATCGGCGATCAACGCGTCATAAGCTGCGCGCCCGTCATCGTCGGCCGAGGCGTAACCGTGCGCGGCATCAATCGAAAACGCTCGGCAGAACTCCTCGACGTGCGAAGGGGTGCGACCGGCGGCGGCCATAAGCCGCGCCCCGGCGACCTCCTTGAGTGACGATGCAAATCGATGCGAAATGCGCCCAGCGCCTAAAACGGCCCAACGAATCTCGCGCAAATCATCACATGAATCCCGATAGCCCACGACAGCCCCCTTCAGTTGCGGTGGAATAGTTCCTGTTTAA
>CABUBZ010000042.1 GCA_902489945.1 uncultured Collinsella sp. | reverse complement strand
ACTTTGGGGCAGCCCGGTTTCCCGTTGGCCGGCGCCCCCACTCATAAGCCTTAAGTCGGTGGGCTGATGTGTTGCGTCCCTGATGGCTACAGGGTTGAAACGAAGGTGGACAGGCGGTGGAGGCCTTCGTCTAGGTCTTTGTCGGAGACGCAGTAGCTGAGGCGGACGTGGCCTTCGGTGCCGAAACAGTCGCCCGGGACTAGGGCTACGTTGGCCTCTTTGATGGCTTTGATGCAGAAGTCTTCGCTGGTTAGGCCGAACTTTTTGATGCTTGGGAAAGTGTAGAAGGCTCCTGCGGGCTCTACTACGTCGAGGCCCATGGCGTCTAAGGCCGCGAGTACGCGTTCGCGACGGGCTCGGTAGACTTCGAGCATGGGGGTTGGGTCGACGGTCAGGGCTCGGGCCGCGGCGTCCATCTCGAAGGAGACGGCGCTCGATACTAGGTATTGGTGAGCCTTGGCGATCTCGGCGATGACGGGTGCCGCTGCTGCGAGCCAGCCCAGGCGCCAGCCGGTCATGGACCAGGGCTTGGAGAAGCTCTCGATGACTACCGTCTGCTCACGCAGCTCCGGGTGGCGCTGGGCGAAGCGCTCGTAGCCGTCCGCGTAGACCAAGCGGTTGTATACGTCGTCGCAGACCACGTAGATGCCTGCCTGCTCTGCCACGCGTGCCACGGCGTCGAGCGATGCCGCGTCAAGGATGCAGCCCGTAGGATTGTTGGGCGAGCAGATGACGATGGCCTTGGTCGCCGGCGTCACGCAAGCACGAAGCGCATCCTCGTCAATCTGAAATTGCGCAGGCTCCGTATCCAAAAAGACTGCTTTGGCGTGGTTGGCCACGACGATGCTTTCGTACAGGCCAAAGGCAGGCGTGGGGATAATGACCTCGTCGCTGGGGTTGAGCATAGCCATGAATGTTGCCGACAGGGCCTCGGTCGCGCCGTCGGTTAGGATGACCTCGTCGGCCGAAAACGTAAGGCCCGCGTCCCCCATGTAGGCAGATAACGCCTCACGCAGGGCGGGACGACCGTTGTTGGGCGGATAGTGCGTGTCACCGCGGTCCAGTGCGGCGGTCACCTCGGCACTAATCACATCGGGCGTGGGAAAATCGGGCTCGCCAAGCGCAAGCGCGATACACCCCGGGTGCTGGGCGGCGAGCGCGTTGATCCGGCGGATACCGGAGGGCTTGAGCGTGGCAAGCGAGGTATTCATGGGCAGTCGCATGGCGTTCCTTTCGTAAGGGTTGCACTAGGATAGCGCGGCGGGGCGCCGCCAGACGGTGTAACCTAAACGGAAACGAGCCGGAAAGGAGATGGCATGGAGCCGACCGCGCGCGGCGATGTACCAAAAACGCTGCAAACCATCGCGTATATCAGCATTCCCAATAGCGCCGATCTTGAGTTTTTGCTTTGGGACCTGCAGGATGCCATCGCCGCCTATGCACAGCTTTCCGGCACTGCACTCCCCCGCCCAGTCGACTTGAAGGCAAATGACGCCGGCAGCGTTGCCGATGGCATCGTGCTGGCCATTGAAGATGTGGCTGACGATGAGACGTTGACTGCTATCGAGCAGGCGCTTGAGCGCTTTGGCGGTACGGGAACGCGTGTCTATGCCGTGATCCGAGCCGCACGACAGGGCGCTGAACAGGCGCGTGGGACCGCCGTTCGTCTGCACAAGGTATGCGAGCGCCATGACCAATTGTGGTGTGGCGGCGTTGCCATCTGCGCCGGCAGCGGCATTGCGGCGCTTCGTCGCTCTCCGCGCATGGGACTCTTGCGCCGACCTTTTTCGGAAGCGATGGATAAGCTTGTGGGCGCTGTGCGCATGGGCTGCTCCGTCGAGCATGCACAGCGACTTGGCGGCGGCAATGCCGCCAACGTCGGCACCGACGGCATGGTGCGCGCCAGGCCCGCGCTGCCCACACCGATCTGGCATGCCATCATGAAACGCCTCGGCACCCATGCTCAATCAAGGATCTAGACTACCGTGCGATCCAGTCAACGGCTTCGCGCCAACGCTCAACAAGACGTTCCAGACGCCAAGCCGCGTTAGCGGGACTAGTTGACGGCAATACGACAGCGGGCAGGCCTGTCCGCTCCTTTAGATAGCGCTTATAGAGGCGCCCCGCCGTACCTCCGTTACACACCACCAGCTCAATAGGCGCATTGCCCGTAATGCGCTCAATATGTGCCGGAACGACGTTTTTGATGCTGGCGTCGCTCGAGCCCTTAATGTCGCAGCTCTCGATCACATCCCACAGGGCCACGCCGCCGTTCAGCAGCATGGCCCGCTTGGCGGCAATGGAGGCATCGAGCGTCGCGGGCTCACCGTTTGCCAAAGGATCGCCCTCGTTGGACGGCACGGATACACCGAGGCACGCGGCCATCACACGCCAAAAGCGGTTCTGCGGATTGCCATAGTAGAAGGCATTGGCACGCGAGAGCACCGAGGGAAACGACCCCAGCACCAAAACGCGCGAGCGCTGGTCGAACACAGGCTCAAACCCATGCTCAATATGTTGATAGTCCTCGTCAGACACGGCCATGGGCTAGGCTCTCAACAGATAGCGCACCTCGTAGGGTGCAAGTTCAAGGGTGCCCGTCAGCTCGACCGTGGGAGCATCGTCGGCAAGCAGGTCGACGAAGGAGCCGTTGAGTTCGCCGGCGCCAAAGGTGTAAGGCTCGCCCACGGCGTTCACCGCCACGAGTACCGTCGCGCCGTCACAGGCGCGCTCGAACAGCAGCTGCTTGTTCTGGATCACCACGTTGCGATAGGCACCGTAGTTGAGAGCACGGGCAGCCGCGTCGTCGGCCGAGCGAAGGTGTGCGAGTTGCGTGATGAACGCCGTCAGCTCGTTGGGCGCAGGCTCATCGAGCGCAGGGCGCAGCGCCCAGTCGCCATCGGGGCCGCCCTTTTCGCCAGGAATCCCCCACTCGCTGCCATAGTAGACGCACGGGATGCCTGGCATGCCAAAGAGCATGCCATAAGCGGGGCGCAGACAGGACTTGTCGGTCAGGATGCTTGCCAGGCGCGGCACGTCGTGGTTGTCGACAAACGACAGCAGGCGTTTGCCGCGGTAGATGCACCACGGATCGCCGCCAAACTGACGATGTAGCGAATGGGCAATCTCGAACATGTTGACCGAGTTAAAGCTGGAATACAGGCCCTTGTAGCACTCGTAGTTGGTGCAGGAGTCGAGCATCTCGTCGTTGACGATCTGGTTGTAGTCGCCGTGGAGCGTCTCGCCGATCAGCACAAAGTCGGGCTTGAGCTCACGGGCAAAGCTATGCAGACGACGCATGAAATCGCGGTCGAGCATGTAGGCGACGTCCAGGCGCAGGCCGTCGACGCCAAAGACGTCAGCCCAACGGCGCACGGACTCGAGCAGGTAATCGACCACTGCGGGATTTTGCAGGTTGAGCTTCACAAGCTCAAAATGGCCTTCCCAGCCCTCGTACCAAAAGCCGTCGCCATAGCAGGAGTCGCCGTCAAAGCTAATGTGGAACCAGTCCTTGTACGGCGAGTCACACTTACGCTCCTGTACATCGCGGAAGGCCCAAAAGCCACGGCCCACATGGTTAAAGACGGCATCGAGCACCACGCGAATGCCATGGGCATGCAGCGTCTCGCACACGGCGGCAAAATCGGCATCCCCACCCAAGCGACGGTCGATATGGCGCAGGCTACGCGTATCGTAGCCGTGGCTATCAGACTCGAGCGGCGGGTTGATCAGTACAGCGCCAATACCGAGTTCCTGCAGGTAGTCGGCCCATTGGGCAATCTTCATGATGGGCGCATCGGGGTTGGGCGCGGCGTTGGCGGCCTGGGCGAGCTCATCCTCGGCAACGGGCGCGGCGTTTTCGCGCGGAGCTCCGCAAAAGCCCAGCGGATAGATCTGATAGAACGTCGTCTCGTATGCCCACATAGCAACCTCCCGGTAAGCTCAACACAACGACATCCATTGTATGCCCGGCTTGTATCCTCTCCCCCAAAATAAGTTGCGGTGGAATAGTTCCTGCTTTGGCCTTCAGAGGCCTTAAACAGGAACTATTCCACCGCAACTGATGAAGGGACGTGATTAGGCAACGGGTTTGGCGCGACGGATGGCTGGGAACATCACCGTGATGGCGAGAATGACGCCCACGACGGTAATCGCCCCGCCCGCGAAGCCAATCCAGGAGATACCGGGACCCGAAACCACGGCGCCGCCGATCGCGGTGCCCGTGCCGATGCCGAGGTTAAACAGGCCCGAGAAGATCGACATGGCGACGGCCGACGAATCCGCCGGCGTGTACTTGATGAGCTCGGCCTGAAACGCCACGTTAAAGGCCGTGGAGCAGCAGCCCCATAGCGCGCAAACAGCGAGAACGGCGACGAGCGACGGTGCAACCGGACCCATGAGCAGCAGAGCCACAGGCACGCCGGAGAGTGTGATAGCCAAGAACGGAAAGCGATGGCCATCGAACAGTCGGCCGAACAGCCAGCTTCCGAGCAGACCGGAGCAGCCAAACGCCGTCAGCGTCATGGTGATGGCGCTTGCGTCGACATGGGCGACCTGCGCCAGGAAGGGCTCGATATAGCTGTAACCCGCGTAGTAGCCGGTCGCCATAAAGACCGTGACCGCGTAGAGCGCGATGAGGAACGGGTTCTTGAGCAGCTCGGGCAGCTGTTTGACGGTAAAGCGCTCGCCCGCCGGCATGACCGGGAACACCGCTGCCTGGTACACCACCGCGACGGCAGAAAAAGCTCCGACCACGGCAAACGTCATACGCCAGCCCACGGCCAGGCCGATGGCGCGACCGAGGGGCAGGCCGAAGATCTGCGCGATGGACGAGCCCGTGGCGATCATGCTGATGGCGAGCGCCCCATGACGCGTATCGACCAGGCGCGAGGCTATGATCGAAGCGACCGACCAGAACACGGCGTGCGAGCAGGCGACCACCAGGCGCGCGCAGACCAAAATAGGATAGGTCGGCGCCACGGCCGACAGAAACTGCCCGAGCGAGAACACGGCGAGCACGCCCAGCAGCATCCGCTTGAACTCGAAGCGCGAGGCAAACACCATAAGCGGCAACGACAGCAACATGACGCCCCAGGCGTAGACCGAGATCATGATGCCTGCCTGGGCCTCGGTGAGCGAGAACGACGCGGCGATATCGGTCAGAAGGCCGATGGGCATAAACTCCGACGTGTTGAACACGAACGCACAACAGGCGAGCCCGATAAGCGGGAGCCACTGCTTAATCGTGATGCCGTCTTGCCTTGCCTGACTCATATATAACGTCTCCAATCATTTTGAGCGGAGGCGATTATATAGCAACGGCCCCGCATCCGTCAGCAACAGATGCGGGGCCGAAAACAATTCGGTACATAGAGGTTGCGCCGTCAAAAAATAGCTAAGCCAACCCCAACAATATGCCCGCCGAATGCACGACAAACGCCACGATCCAGGCGACCGTCACCTGAAACGCGAACACGGCAACGGCATAGCGCGCACCCAGCTCGCTCTTGACGGCACCGATGGCCGCCACGCAGGGCGGGTACAGCAGCGTAAAGACCAGGAACACGTAAGCGGTAAACGGCGAAAACATGGTCGACAGTGCCGCGGGCGAGGTCGCGCCCAAAAGCACCGTGAGGGTCGAGATGACACTCTCCTTGGCGATAAGGCCGGTGACGAGCGCCGTGGATGCTCGCCAATCGCCAAACCCAAGCGGCGCCAGCGCCGGCGCGATGATGCTGCCGAGACCCGCAAGCAGGCTTTGCGACTGATCGGCGACCACATTAAAGCGGATGTCGAACGTCTGAAGGAACCAAATGACCACCGTAGCGGCAAAGATAATGGTGAAGGCCTTGGTGATGAAGTCCTTGGCCTTATCCCATGCCAGCATCACCGTCGTCTTGATGCTCGGCAGGCGGTAATTGGGGAGCTCCATGATAAACGGCACCGGGTCGCCCTTAAATGCCGTGCGGTTGAGCACCAAAGCCGCTATGCATCCGACCGCAATGCCAATCAGATAGAGCGAGACCATGGCGGGAACTGTCGCCTGCGGGAAAAACGCCCCGCACAGCAGACCGTAGACCGGCAACTTGGCCGAACAGCTCATGAACGGCGTGAGCATGACCGTCATCTTGCGGTCGTGCTCGGATGGGAGCGTACGGGTCGACATGATAGCCGGCACGGTGCAGCCAAAACCGACGAGCATGGGCACAAAGCTGCGGCCCGACAGGCCAAAGCGACGCAATACCTTATCCATGACAAAGGCCACGCGCGCCATGTAGCCCGAGTCTTCCAGAATGGAGAGGAACAAGAAGAGCACGACGATGATCGGCAGGAAGGTCAGCACGCTGCCCACGCCCGTGAGAACACCGTCGACGGCCAGCGAGCGCACCACGTCGTTGGTGCCGAACGCCTTGAGACCCGCATCGGCCGAGGCGATGATGGCAGCGATGCCGTCCTCCATAAGTCCCTGCAACGCCGCGCCGATCACGCCAAACGTCAGCCAAAAGACGAGGCCCATGATCACCAGGAACGCCGGAATGGCTGTGTAACGACCTGTCAGGATGCGGTCAATCTTGACGGAGCGCACGTGCTCGCGGCTCTCGTGCGGCTTTACGACGCAGCGCCCGCACACGTCGCCGATAAAGCCGAAGCGCATGTCGGCCAGCGCAGATAGACGGTCGGTGCCGGCCTCGCCCTCCATCTGGGTAATGATGTGCTCGATGGCGTCAAGCTCGTTGCGATCCAGATGAAGTGCCTCGGTCACCAGCTCGTCGCCCTCAACCAGCTTGGTCGCCGCAAAACGCACGGGAATGTGCGCCGTCGCGGCATGGTCCTCGATCAGGTTGGCAATGCCGTGGATGCAGCGATGCAGTGCACCGCCGTCTGGACCATCGGGCGCACAGAAGTCCAGACGACCGGGGCGCTCACGGAACCGCGCCACGTGCAAGGCATGATCCACCAGCTCGCCGATACCCTCGTTGCGGGCAGCGCTAATGGGGACAACGGGCACGCCCAACAGGCTCTCGAGCAGGTTGACGTCCACGGCGCCGCCGTTGGCCGTCACCTCGTCCATCATGTTGAGCGCGATGACCATGGGACGATCGAGCTCCATAAGCTGCAGCGTCAGGTACAGGTTACGCTCGATGTTGGTGGCGTCGATGATGTCGATGATGGCGTCGGGGTCTTCGTCCAAGATGAATTGGCGGCTGACGATTTCTTCGCCCGTGTACGGCGACAACGAGTAAATACCGGGCAAGTCGGTAACGCTCGCCTCGGGGTGGTTACGGATAGTGCCGTCCTTGCGGTCGACCGTCACGCCGGGAAAGTTACCGACATGCTGGTTGGAGCCCGTCAGCTGGTTGAATAACGTGGTCTTGCCGCAGTTTTGGTTGCCGGCGAGGGCAAAGTGCAGCGGCGCGCCCTCGGGCACGGCCGTCTTTGCCGCACGGGGCGAATACGTCCCCTCGCCCAGGGCCGGATGCTCCGTCGTGCCGATTGCGGCGTTAGCGCGCGGACCCGTATCGGTGTCGTGAATACCCACAAGCTCGATGCGAGCGGCATCGTCCTTGCGCAGTGTCAACTCGTAGCCACGCAGGCGGATCTCGAGCGGGTCGCCCATGGGGGCGTACTTCATCATGGTGACTTCGGTGCCCGGCGTTAGGCCCATGTCCAAAATATGCTGTCGGAGTGCCTGATCGTCCGATGCCACCGATGCGACAACGGCGTCCTTTCCAATCTCGAGTGTATCGAGCTTCACGCGCTCATCCTTTCGTTAGACGCGGTTAACCGTTTACCGGGGCTAACCAACTCGTAACGACAAATGATAGCGCTCTGAACTATTTTATAAAGTCAAATACCGATGTTTACCTGCGCAAACTTTATGCGGTGCGCCCCGAAAGCTCTTTGCGCATACCGCTCAGCGAGATCGAAATGGAACCCGACCGCGCGGTAGCAGTGAGTCGATCACCCTCAACCGACCCCGTGCATGTAAAGGGCGCCTTGCCCATCAAGACGTGGGAGATAGTACCCGAGAGCTCAAAGAAATCGCACTCAGCGCGGGCACCCGAGAGAGCGATATTGAGACCCCTGACGTTTAGTACTGCCCTGAGCGCGCCGTTCACCCCATGTGAAAACGTCACCTCGCCGCGCTTGCTCCCCACCGGCGTCTGGGCCAAAACCACATACGTACCCTCAAGCATGGCTCCTCCTCTAAGCAGACTTTTTGAAACGGGCAAGTAGTCTACTTTTACATATGGCGCTCCAGGAAACGGAAGGCCAGGCGGATCCAAGGACGGACTGCCACCTGCTTGTCCTCGTTGTCGACCGCGGTGTTGGCGTTGCCGAGCGAAAGGCCGTGACCGCCCTGGTCAAAGACGTGCATCTCGCAAGCGACGCCCTCCTCGGCCATGCGCTGCGCAAACGGATAGACCTGCGCGATCGGCGCCGTCTTGTCGTCGGACACGCCCCACACAAAGGTCGGCGGCATCTGACGCGAAACATGCGTGGTAGGGCAGATATCAGCCAAATGCTCGTCAGTTGCCTCGCCACCCGTCACCATCGACAGGTAGTCGTTGAGAAGATCGCGCCCCGTCTTGCCGCCCGTCTTGGGCACACGCAAGTCAATGCGCGGATCGCGCGTCTGCATGTCGCGCACATAGGCAAAGTCGAGCAATGGATAACCTAGCACCACGGCATCGGGACGAATGTCGTCCGCGCGCGCCCCTGCCAAGCCCGCGAAGGGACCAGTCTTCCATTGCGTTGCCAGCGAAGCGCAGATCATACCGCCCGCCGAGAATCCCACGACGCACACGCGCTTAGGATCGACATGCCACTCGTCGGCGTTGGCGCGCACCG
Source organism: uncultured Collinsella sp. (assembly GCA_902489945.1). Lineage (GTDB taxonomy): Bacteria > Actinomycetota > Coriobacteriia > Coriobacteriales > Coriobacteriaceae > Collinsella. The sequence goes on along the minus strand of CABUBZ010000042.1, from coordinate 8,667 downwards.
TGGCGACCATCTTGGCAAGATCCGCCTGGGGGCGCGGAAAGCTCACGTCACCCGTAGAACTCGTGACATAGTTGAGCACAAAGGCCTGGTAACCGTGATCCAAAAACGCAAACGCCACGGGATCCTGCTCATGCGGAGCGATATGCGTAAACGCACCTCCGCCGCAGATAATCACGGCAGGGCGGCGACCATTCGGTTTATCGGGCAGCGGCTCGGCACCCAAATACGTAAACGTCGCCGGATATTCCTCGGTCGGCTCCTCGCCCCACAGCGCATGGTTCTCGACAATCATATGTGCTCCCTTCGCGCAAATTATGCGCCCTTGTTTTTCGCCTTCAAGCGTACCCCACTTGAACCCGTGACGCAGAAACACGCCAGCAATAAGTTTCCCTTCAACTGATATATCACATAATCCCAGCTCAGAGGTATCGCTGAGCAGCGTAGAATAGGGGGTGTTGACCAAGCCGCGAAACAGATATGAAACGTTTCCGGCAAACCAAACGCGCGATATGCGCCTATTTAAGTTGGAGGCAACTATGGGTCTGCTCGATTCGCTTAAGTCCACCTTCACCTCGACCGGCGAGGCGTCCGTTCCGCCCGCAGCAAGCTTCGCCACCCGCGAAGGCGTCATCTATGCCCCCGTCAACGGCGTGCTCGTCAGCCTGGACGAGGTTCCCGACGAGACGATCGCCTCGGGCATGCTTGGCCAGGGCTATGGCATCGAGCCCATTACCGGCACCATCTATGCGCCCGCCAACGGCCGCATCGGCGCCACCACTGTCACCAACCACTCCATCGGCATGATTACCGAGGACGGTCTGCGCGTATTCATCCATGTTGGCCTGGGCACCGTGGAAATGAACGGCAAGGGTTTTGCCCGCTTTGTCGAGATGGGCGATGTGGTCAAGGCCGGCCAGCCGCTCATCAGCTTCGATCGCGAGGCCATCAAGGCCGCCGGCCACGAGGACATCGTGACCGTCATCGTCTCCGAGCTCGATCGTCTTAAGAGCATCGACCATGTCGGCGAGTCTGGAACGCTTATCGGCGGCAACCCGCTCGTCAAGCTTGGCGACCCGCTGCTGGTTGCCAAGACCAAGTAGCCAGGCCCCGCGCCACACAACCAAAAGGCACCTCGTCAAGCGCCCGCGACCATTTGGCCGCGGGCGCTTTTCGTTTGAAAAACCATCCCGCCAATGCCTTATCTGTATAGCCCAAATGAGCCGAGCTGCTAGAATATCGAACTGTATGGATAACTATCATTCAACCGTTATGGGAGGATACGTGAACCGCACCAAAATCGCGCAGCTCTATGCCGATGCCGAGTCGCTCGGCGGCCAGACCGTCACCGTCGCCGGCTGGGTCAAGTCCATCCGCGACATGAAGAACTTTGGCTTTGTTACGCTCAACGACGGCAGCTGCTTCCGCGACCTGCAGGTCGTCATGAACCGCGAGGCACTCGACAACTACGACGAGATCGCCCATCAAAACGTCTCGGCCGCACTCATTTGCACCGGCACTGTCAAGCTGACCCCCGATGCGCCCCAGCCTTTCGAGCTTTCTGCCACCTCCATTGAGGTCGAGGGCGTCAGCGCCCCAGATTACCCGCTGCAGAAGAAGCGCGCAACCGTCGAGTTCCTGCGCACCCAGCAGCACCTGCGCCCGCGCACCAACCTGTTCCGCGCCGTGTTCCGCATCCGTTCTGTCGCGGCTGCCGCCATCCACCGCTTCTTCCAGGAGCAGGGCTTTGTCTACGTCAACACCCCCATCATCACCACGAGTGACTGCGAGGGCGCCGGCGAGATGTTCCGCGTGACCACGCTCGACCCCAAAAATCCGCCCCTCACCGAGTCCGGCGAGGTCGACTGGAGCCAGGACTTCTTTGGCAAGCACGCGAGCCTCACCGTGTCCGGCCAGCTCAATGCCGAGAACTTTGCCATGGCCTTTGGCGACGTGTACACCTTTGGCCCCACCTTCCGCGCCGAAAACTCCAACACCACGCGCCACGCCGCCGAGTTTTGGATGATCGAGCCCGAGATGGCCTTTGCCGATCTGAACGACTACATGGACAACGCCGAGGCCATGCTCAAGTACGTCCTTAAGGACGTCATGGCAACCTGCCCCGACGAGCTCAATATGCTCAACAAGTTTGTGGACAAGGGTCTGCTCGAGCGCCTGGACCACGTGGCAAACTCCGACTTTGCCCGCGTCACCTATACCGAGGCCGTCGAAATCCTGGAGCAGGCCGTCGCCGCCGGTCACAAGTTTGATTACCCCGTCAGCTGGGGCATCGACCTGCAGACCGAGCACGAGCGCTTCCTGACCGAGGAGCACTTTAAGCGCCCGACCTTCGTGACCGACTACCCGGCCGAAATCAAGGCCTTCTACATGCGCATGAACGAGGACGGCAAGACCGTCGCCGCCGCCGACTGCCTGGTGCCGGGCATCGGCGAGATCATCGGTGGCTCCCAGCGCGAGGAGCGCCTGGATCTGCTCGAGGCCCGCATCAAGGACCTGGGTATGAATCCCGAGCAGTACAAGTACTACCTTGACCTGCGCCGCTACGGTTCCTGCAAGCACGCCGGCTACGGTCTGGGCTTCGAGCGCTTGGTCATGTATCTGACCGGCGTGGGCAACATCCGCGACGTCCTGCCGCACCCGCGCACCGTGGGCAACGCCGACTTCTAATCGTCGGACGCTAGCTCGCGTCGCCACACGCCAACGCTCATCGCACAAGCGTCTCTCGACATCGGTCGAGAGACGCTTTTTCAACAGCATCCGTCAAGCTTTTGGCAAGTTTTTGGTCAGTTGGGCAGGGCTGTTGAAAACTCGACCCGCCGCTTGCCGACGGCTACCGACCGCCCAGGGCGTCCTGCACCCCTGGGAAAGCCCCGCGTCCTAGGCTCCATACCGTCGCCACCCAAAACGGAAAGGACGTGGGCGCCATGACCGAAACCGCTGTTGAAACTTACGAGACCACGACGAGGGGCGCCGCCTCGATGGCAGCCTATCGCGCCGTTCGTATCTTGCAACTATTAAGCGAAAACACCGGCGAGGACAAGGCCATGCTTTCCGATGAGTTGATCCGGCGCCTCGCCCATCCCGACGACCCCGCCCGCATGCCCATCTCGGCGGCGCGGCGCAGCATCTACACCGCCATCTCCGCACTTCGCCATGCCGGATACGAAATTGAGTACAAGCGCGGCGTGGGTTATCGGCTCTTGACCCGTCCGCTCACCGACGAAGAGATCATCCGGCTCCACGGTATGGTCATGCGCAACCGCTCCACGCCCATCGCCATTCGAAAGAGCATGGCGCAGCACTTGGTCGCCATGGCGAGCGCCGACGTTCGCGGCTACCTCGATGCACCCGAGCCCGCCCCAAGCGTGGGCGGCAAATCCACCAAGACCACGCACACGCCTGTCAAGCGCATCGATGCCTGCGAGCTCATCGAGCAGGCCATCGACCACGGAACCACGGTGAGTTTTGATATTTCGAGTGTCACGGCACGCGGAGAGGTCGAAGTGGCACGGATGACACTCCGGCCCTTTGCCATCAAGCAACGAGACGGCATCTCGTATTTGCTGGGAACGGTCTATGACGCCCGAGGCGCCGACGACACGCTGCGCACCGTTGAGATCGGCCGCATGAGAAACGTCACCACACGTCTCCTCGATGGCAAGAAGCTCTTCGCCGCCTTGGACGAGGACGACGCCTCCTCCGCCGCATAAGACCCTCCGCCGCCCATTCGACTACCCGTACCGCCCATCCGATTCTGTATTAAAAAACCCGCCAGGCTGTTGTAAAAATGGACATCAGCGCTACTATAGTCCCACTTGCACTTTGTCCCAGTGCAGTGTTTCCAGCCATTTTTATACTGGGGGTAATGATATGAAGGACATCACCATCAGCCGCAGGAGCCTTCTGGTCTCCGCCGGCCTGCTCGCGCTCGCCCCGCTCGCCGGATGCGGCGGCAACTCTGGTTCCGGCTCTGCTGCCGCCGGTTCCGACTACACCATCGGCGTTCTGCAGCTCACCGAGCACTCCGCACTCGACGCCGCCAACGATGGCTTTGTCAAGGCCATCAAGGAGAGCGGCCTTAAGGTCAAGATTGACCAGAAGAACGCCCAGAACGACCAGTCCACGTGTAAGTCCATTGCCGACAAGTTTGTGGGCGACAACGTCAACCTGATTTATGCCATCGCCACGCCCGCCGCGCAGGCTGCCGCCGGCGCCACGGCCGATATCCCCATCGTGGGCTGTGCCATCACCGACTACGCCGCCTCCGGCCTGGTCCAGGACAACGACAAGCCCGGCACCAACGTCACGGGCGCTTCTGACCTCACCCCGGTCGCCGAGCAGCTCGAGATGATGCAGAAGGTCCTGCCCGACGTTAAAAAGGTCGGCCTGCTCTACTGTACCGCCGAGTCCAACTCCGACGTCCAGATCAAGACCGCCAAGAAGGAACTCGACAAGCTGGGCCTCGAGTACACTGACTTCACCGTCTCGAGCTCCAACGAGATTCAGTCCGTCGTCGAGTCTGCCGTGGGCAAGGTCGACGCGCTGTACTCCCCCACTGACAACACCATCGCCGCGGGCGCTTCGCAGGTCGGCCAGATCTGCAAGGAGAATAAGCTCCCCTTCGTGACCGGCGAGGAGGGTATGTGCATGGCCGGCGGCCTGTTCACCCTCTCCATCAACTATAAGGACCTGGGCTACGCCGCGGGCGAGATGGCCGTTAAGATCCTGAAGGGCGAGGCCAAGCCCGAGGATATGCCAATCAAGCATCTCTCGAGCAAGGACCTGGTCGTCGTCAAGAACGACGAGATGGCCGAGGCGCTGGGCATCGACCTTTCCGCTCTGGACGAGTAGCGCCATGCGCGGTAACGCGTCTAGGGCCCGCACGCGCGCCACAGCCGCGTTATTCAATATCTGAGTCCTTGGGGCGAACGCTAAAGACCGGCGTTCGCCCTGCTTGTTTCGGATGAGACAAAACATCCGTCCGCAGCTCTTTTATGCATTGGTACCGCTATTATGGAAAATCACGTGTCCACCCTATCCTAGGAGGTATGAAGCATGCTCATTGCATTGCAGGGCGCCGTTTCGCAGGGCGTCCTCTGGGGCATTATGGTGCTTGGCGTGTTTATCACGTTCCGCCTGCTCGACATCCCCGATATGACCTGCGACGGCAGCTTTGCCCTCGGCGGCTGTGTCTGCGCCGTGCTCATCGTCAACAATAACGTCGACCCGCTGCTCGCCGTGCTGGCCGGCATGTGCGCCGGCGCCATCGCGGGCGCCGTCACGGGCATCTTGACCACCGTCTTTGAGATTCCCGCGATCCTCGCCGGAATTCTTACGCAGATCAGCCTGTGGTCCATCAACCTGCGCATCATGGGCAAGTCCAACACGCCCATCCTCGCCAAGGGCACCATCTTCTCGTCCGTCAGCAACATGACGGGCCTGCCGCAGTCCACGGTGGCCATTATCCTGGGCATCATTTTGGCCGTGGCCATCGTCGCCATCCTGTACTGGTTCTTTGGCACCGAGATCGGCTCGGCGCTGCGTGCCACCGGCAACAACGAGTACATGATCCGCGCCCTGGGCGTTAACACCAACACCACCAAGATGATCGCCCTCGTGCTCTCCAACGCCCTCATCGGCCTTGCCGGCGCGCTCATCTGCCAGAGCCAAAAGTATGCCGATATTGGCATGGGCACCGGCGCCATCGTCATCGGCCTTGCCGCCATCGTCATCGGTGAGGTGCTCGGCCGCCTGCTGCCCGGTGGCCTCACGCAGTTTAGCGTCCGTCTGGCTTCCGCGGTCTTTGGCTCCGTGGTCTACTTCCTCATCCGCGCCATCGTGCTGCAGCTGGGCATGGATGCCAACGACATGAAACTGCTCTCCGCCGTGATCGTCGCCGTGGCCCTGTGCGTGCCCGTGGTTTGGGAGCGCTACAAGCTCCGCAGCTCCTATACGAAGGGAGATGAGGCAGATGCTTAAGCTCTCGCACGTCAAGAAGACCTTTAACAAGGGCACTGTCACCGAGAAGCGCGCTCTCACCGGCGTCGACCTCACCCTCAACGACGGCGACTTTGTGACCGTGATCGGCGGCAACGGCGCCGGCAAGTCCACGCTGCTCAACATGATCGCCGGCGTGTATCCGCTCGATTCGGGCGTCATCGAGCTCGACGGCAACGACATTTCGCGCCTGAGCGAGTCGCAGCGCGCCAAGTACCTGGGCCGCGTGTTCCAGGACCCCATGCGCGGCACCGCTGCCGACATGCAGATCGCCGAGAACCTGGCCCTCGCCAAGCGTCGTGGTCAGCGTCGCGGTCTTTCGTGGGGCGTCACCAAGGCCGAGAAGGACGAATACGTTGAGCTGCTCAAGCGCCTGGACCTCGGTCTGGACACGCGCCTCAACGCCAAGGTCGGCCTGCTCTCGGGCGGCCAGCGCCAGGCGCTCACCCTGCTCATGGCCACGCTCACCAAGCCGCGCCTGCTGCTGCTCGACGAGCACACCGCCGCACTCGACCCCAAGACGGCCTCCAAGGTGCTCAACCTGACCGAGGAGATCGTCGATGAGAATCATCTGACCACGCTCATGGTCACGCATAACATGAACGACGCCATCCGTCTGGGCAACCGCCTGATCATGATGCACGAGGGTCACGTTATCTACGACGTGTCCGGCGACGAGAAGAAGTCGCTCACCGTGGCCGACCTGCTCCAGAAATTCGAGGAGGTCTCGGGCGGCGAGCTCGCCAACGACCGCATGCTGCTGAGCTAACACCTTGGAAAACCACCACAAAGGGGACAGGCACCTTTGTGGTGGTTTTTAGTTACGAACTAAGGAGAGTGACATGAAAAGACTCCCCCGCCTTGCGTTAGCCACCGCGTTGATCTGGAAGCGCCACCGCTAAGCCACACCGCCGAGCCTTGCAGCCCGCCGTGCAAACCTTGTATCGAGCACAGAAGCCCGTTCGAATGTGATCGAACGGGCTTTTTGGTGGGTATCATGGTTGAGCGATCATTAGGAGGTTTTCCCTACATGGAATTGTTTGAACCGATTCTTCATTTCTTTGAGCAACGGTGGGTCCACAACATCATCTGGGCCGTCATCTTGGCGATAGGCACCGCCGTCGCAGCCAAGGTCGCATCCAAGACCCTGCACCATCTGCTTAACCGAGACGACAACCCGCTTCCGGCATCGAGCATCTTCATCAACATTGCGCGCGCCGTCATCTGGATGATCGGCGGCAGCTTTATCCTCGACAACTGTTTTGGCATTAATGCAAACGCCCTCGTCGCCGCTCTTGGCGTCGGCGGCATCGCCATCTCGCTCGGCTTTCAGGACACGCTGTCGAACCTTATCGGCGGTATGCAGGTGACGTTTATGGGCATTATCAAACCCGGCGACAATATCGAGGTCGGCGGCGTGTCGGGCGTGGTCCAAGATATCACCTGGCGTCACACAACCATCGAGGACGCCTGCGGGCAGACCATCATTGTGCCCAACTCCAACATCTCCAAGAACACGCTCGTGCATCTGATGCCCTTTGGGCGCGTGGCCGTGCCCGTTGCCGTAAAGGACACGTCTAAGTGGGCTTCCCTTGACGCGCTGGCAGACGAGCTCACGAGCGCAACCAAAACGGCCGTCTCGCCCATCTCTGGCTTTGACAAGGAGCCGTACGTGCTCTTTAGCGAGATCGGCGACTTTGGCGTTAAGGGCAAAATCATCTTTATCGTCAGCGACGATAGCACCACTTTTACGGCAGCCGACGCCTGCATTCGTGCCATCGCCCCCATCATCGCCTAAACCACCACAAAGGGGACAGGCACCTTTGTGGTGGTTTCGCATCGTGGTACCATGGTTCATATCGTTGTTTAAACGACTAAGGGAGTAGACACCATGGAAGAGGCCTATCGTCAAGCACGCAAGCGCGGCGAGCAGGGACGCCGTCGCGCCATCAGCCAAAGCGAGCATCCATACCTTACGGACCTCGACAGTTTGGTTGCTCAGCTCCCCTTAGGTCAGCGAGAGAATGTCGGCCTGCGGGATATTCCGCTCGAAATGGTCGTCGGCACGGTCACCAAGGGCCGTCAGTCCGCCTTTTCGTGTAACTTTATGCCCCTGCTTCCGTTTAGCACCGAGTTCGCCCGCAAGTGGTCCAACCTCTACGACATCCAGGTGACCGAGGGCTATCGCGACCCCGTCATCGTCACCGAGTTCATGCATCGGTTCTATGTCCAAGAAGGCAACAAACGCGTCAGTGTCCTCAAATTCCTAGACGCCCCGACGGTTTCGGCCAAGGTCACCCGTCTCTACCCCGGCACATGGGATTCCGTCGAAAGCCGCCTGTACGGCGAGTTCTGCGCGTTTTGGCGCGTCTGCCCCCTATACGAGATCGAGTTCTCGCGTGAGGGAAGCTACGAAACGCTCGCGAAGATGCTCGGTCAGAACCTTATCGAAAAATGGCCGCAGAAAAAGGTCGACTACCTGCGCCACACTTTCCTGCTCTTTAAGCGTGCCTACCTTCGCGCAGGCGGCGATCACCTGGACATTACGCCCGCCGACGCCATGCTCGTCTACCTCAATGTGTACAACCAGGACCGCCTGCTGGATACGCCGACGGATATCGTCGTAAACCGCCTGTGCAAGATCTGGCGCGA
>CABUBZ010000041.1 GCA_902489945.1 uncultured Collinsella sp. | reverse complement strand
GGAAAGAAGCTGCGCCGCGGGGGAGGCGACCCAAATGGCTTTCTCATATCGTCTTACGTTGCTTCGAACGTTGCTTGAGTGCCTCGGAAAGCCCGACGAGCGCCGTGGAGAACGAGACCAAAGCGGTCAGAAGTCTCACGAAATCAATCAGATCGGTCATGGGCATCACCTCCCATCAGATGGAGGGCGTTGCCCGGCACATGGAACTGCCGCCAACAGTATCAATTCTATCAAAGCGCAGTTAGATATGCGAATGTTTGTTCGTATTTCAAGAGACCAGCGTCACCTGTGACAAAGGGGCTGTCCCTTTGTCACATTATTCGATTACGGTGCAGGAATTCTGCTTGTGCATGGTGGCAAGCATGTGTTTGGGAACGGCGTGGGCCATGCAGCTACCGATAGTCGCGCTCGCGGCGGCCTTGGCCGCGTCACTGCCGTTTTTGGTCGCGTAGCTATGGCGGAAGCGTTTGAGCATGGCAATGTCGTTGCCGCCGTCTCCGTAAACCGCGACCTCGTCCTCGGCAATGCCGTAGTAGCCCGCCAGCCAGGCCACACTCTCGCCCTTGTTGCACGCCACGTCCGTGATCTCGAACATCACCGGATCAAACGGCGCGTTGACCACACGGTCCGAGCGCTCGGCCAAATACGCCTTAAGGTCGCGCTCCAGCTCGGGCGAGGTCACGCGACAGTTGATCTTGCACACATCGTGGCGCAGGATGTCACCGATCGACTGGTCGAAATACTGTTCCTCGTGGTACCCGCCACGTGCACGCATACCGCGCATCACGATGCGCTTGATAGGACTGTCTTTTTTAAAGCCTGCCTGGTGCATCTCGAACGATCCACTCGAGAACATGCCATCGGGCGTGGAGCAGTCAAAACAGATATCCGGAAACTCCTTGAGCAGCTCCTCGGTAATCTGCGAGTCGATGGTCCAGGTCCTGAGCACCTCGCCATGGCTGTCGCGCACGATGGACCCATTGGAGCAGCAGGCGTCGAGCGCCAGCCCCGTAAAGCCATGCTCGCCGATTGGCAACGTCGAGCGCCCGGTCGCGGGAACCACATGCAGGCCAGCCTCGGTCAGCTCGCGAATGGCACGGCGGATGATCCCATCCGCCTCATGCAGGGCGTTCAGTAGCGTTCCGTCTAAGTCACTCGCAAACATCTTGATCATGGGCGTGCCTCTCCTTCGTCTGCACGATATTGTAGACGAGAACGGGCGCGCCCAAACAATGGCGTCCCGGCGCGACGTGCCACTGCCTCCACAAATTCACGGTGCCCCAGCGCCTTAAGACATTCGCCATAAGCGACTTTTCAGCCGATAAAACAGCGCTGTCATCAACGTCAGCACCGCCAACATTCCTGCGAGTACAATCGCCGGAGTCCATCGATCATATGCGAGCCCGTAAACCAATTGGCCAATAGGCATTGCGCAGGAAAGCGCCATGTAAACGAGTGCCAGCACTTTTCCGCAGAGTTCCTTTGGCGCTGACCGCTGAACAAATGAAACGATTCCGACCGATGTAACGCTTGCCCACGCCATGACCCATGCCGAGCCGGCCGCAAGCGCGACAAACGCAAATTCGTTAGGACCGCTCAGTAGCGTGACAATAATCGGTACGACTCCTAAACAGATCATCGCAACATATCGACATATGCCCTTGAAGGAAAAACGATGCGGCCAAATACCGACCAAACCACTGCCGACAAGACCACCTAAGCCCATAGCCACCTCAATAATCCCAACAAAGGATGACTGCATTCCGAGATGCTTTGCAACAATAACGGGAGCACCAATCGTTAACCCAACTAACGCAAGGTTCAAAATAGCCGCAATCAAAAACACAACGAGCAATGATGAGTTTTGAGACAGGTACCGAATCAACTCCCGAAAATCGTTTCGGCGTGTCGTACGAGTCGCGCCGTCTCCCATCGTTTCAGATGAGGCATTTTGCTTGAGTGCGCCCCCGAACAGCAGGGCTGAAATCGTAAACGTCAACGCCGCGGTTTCGCATAGAGTATCGATACCAAAGCACCCATAGACTGCCGTCCCGACTACAGGCCCCAAGATATTGCTCATCATGATTATCTGCGAGACCAACGCAGTGGCACGCTCAACCTTTTCTTGGCCCGTCATACGCACCGCCTCAATTTGAAGCATCGGTTTCAGCAGCGATTGGATGCCATATTGGACGCAAAGCATTGCTGCCACGACAACCGCAAGAGGCAGCGAACGCTTCATGGGGATAAACAGCAGTGATGCAGCCATCAGAACAATGCCGAGTACCACAAGAACCCCGCGATGTCTTCCCCGATCCGCCAAAATCCCGCCAACCGGAGTCGCGAGCACGCCCGGTATGAACGCTATCGCCGCGACGGCGCCATATAACGTTGAGGAGCCGCTGCAATCGAACAAGTAAAGCGGACACGCAAAGCACAGTGCCGACAGCATCGAATACGCACACAGCTGTGCAACAAGAAGACCAAATAGCCTGATAGATCGCACTGTTTTTGGCGCCAATGAAACGCTAATTCTTCGCATCCCAGCCATAAGCCTGCCCCCAAATACATACTGTCAGTATGTATTTAATGACTTGAAAAGGGCAGCCGTGGCTACCCTCACAAATCAATTACATACCGTTGGTATCTATATTACCACCCGGCACGGTTCCATACGTCCCAAATCTGGGCCGTTGTCTGGAGCACTTCATTACCCAAATCAAGCCCCACCGCGGCCGCCATCTGCGCCAAACATTGTGCGCGAGCAAGCATTCGCTCCTTGGGCTCGAGCGGACGGAACAATGGCAGCAGCCAAAGATTCGCTAACAACGATACGGCCTCCGCTGCTTCGCGCGGGCATTCGCACGCAATGGAGCCGTCGGCGATGCCCTCCTCGATTACTGGCAAGAGATTGCCATCGGCCGACTCGTCAAACGAACCTTGGTACTGCATCGCCAGCAGCCGCGAGCTTTTTACCGGATCTGCCGCAGGATGCATGCGTGCCCATAGCTCAATTTGTGGAACGATAGACTCGGGCGCGTACAGTCGCTTGAGCTTTTGGGCTCCGGTCATATTGCCGATACCAAGCGTTGAGCGACGTTGCTCAACAATCGGAGCCATTGCTCGATCAAAAGCGGCGTTGAAAATCTCCTCTTTGCTCTTAAAGTGATGATAGACAGCGCCCTTGGTCATGCCATCGAGGCGGTCGACGATATCTTGAATGCTCGTCCCCTCATAACCCTGTGCGCAGAATAGCTCCAGCGCCGCGTCGAGAATCTTCGCGACCGTCTCCTCGGGATATTTATTACGCCCCATAATCTGTCCATCCGCAACGCAAGTCTTGTGCCTCATTGCAGTATTTTAACGTTGCGGATGGCAGGCGGTCGATTCTACACCGCGGCGGGGCCGTGTTCGCCGGTACGGATGCGGATAACTTCCTCGATCGACTCGACCCAGATCTTGCCGTCGCCGACGGCACCGGTGCGAGCGGCGCTGCAGATAATCTCGACAATGCCGTCGACATGTTCATCGGCGCAGATAAGGGTGAACTGCACCTTAGGGATCGTGTTGACAAGCAACTCGTTGCCGCGCACGTATTCCTTCCAGCCATGCTGTGCACCGCAGCCCTGCACCTGGTTGATAGTCATACCGCGAACATCGGCAGCAAACAGCGCGTCTTTAAGAACCTCAAGTTTCTCGGCGCGAACAATCGCCGTAATCTTCTTCATAGTGAATTCCTCTCTTTAATAAAGAAATGAATTGTCATTCAATGACGCGGGTTTTCCAGGTGCCCGAGATTGCCCCGAAAGAGGAGCGCCGCGTACTTCGGTACGCAAGCGACGGTTTGAGGGGCAAGGTCGGGTGCCTGGGGAAGCCGCGCGACGATTGAACGGCAAGGTGCGGAGCTTGGGGAAGCTGCTAATCGAGTCCGGAGAACGAAGGATACGCGCTCTCGCCGTGCTGGCTCGCATCCAGGCCCAGCGCCTCGTCGGCCTCGTCCACACGCAGGCTGCCGTGGAACAGCGCCTTGACCACCGCGGCAATCACCAAATCGAGCACCAGCACAATAGCGACCGTCACCACAATGCCCAAAATCTGCGAGATGAGCAGCGACACGTCGCCCGTGTAGAACAGACCACCCTTACCGGTCCACGAAAGCTCCGGCACACAGAACAGGCCCGTGAGCACGCCGCCCAAGATGCCGCCGATGCCATGGCAACCAAACGCATCGAGCGCATCGTCGTAGCCGAACTTGGTCTTAAGATGACTGATGTCCAAGTAGCAGACGGGCGAGACGATCAGGCCCATGACCAGCGCTGCCCACGGCTCGACAAAGCCCGCGCCCGGCGTGACCACCACAAGGCCCGCAACCAGACCGGTGCTGGCACCCACCAGCGTGGGGCGACCGGTGTGCACGCGCTCGACAGCAAGCCACGAAACCATGCCCGCTGCGCTGGCCGTCACGGTGTTGAGGATGGCGAGTGCCGCCACGGCATCGGCCTTAAACTCGCTGCCGCCGTTAAAGCCAAACCAGCCAAACCAAAGCAGCCCGGCGCCCAGCGCCACAAACGGCACGTTATGCGGACGGTAGCTCACCATGCCAAAGCCGCGACGACGGCCGAGCATTAAGCAGAGAATCAGGCCCGTAAGACCGGACGAAATGTGCACCACGTCGCCGCCGGCAAAGTCGAGTGCGCCGATGATGTCGCCGATAAAGGAGCCATCGCCGCCCCAGACCATGTGGGCGAGCGGCGCATAGACCACGAGCAGCCAAATGCCCAGGAAGGCCGCCATGGCACCAAACTTAACGCGGCCGGCCAGGCTGCCCGTGACGATAGCGGCCGTGATCATGGCAAATGCCATCTGGAAGGCGATGTTGATGATCTGAGGGCAGACGGCACCGTCCGACGCGGTGCCCTCAGCCGCCTGCAGCACCTGGTTGAGCACCGGCAAGCACAGCAGCTGGTCAAGGCCTCCAATAAACGGGCTGGAACCGTCGCCGCCGTAGGCCAGCGACCAGCCGGCAACAATCCACAGCACGCCGACCAGGCCAATGGCGCCAAAGCACATGAGCATGGTGTTGATGACATTTTTGCGCCTGGACAGGCCGCCATAGAAAAACGCCAGACCCGGTGTCATTAAAAACACGAGCATGGTGCAGATGAGCATAAACGTTATCGATCCCGTATCGTACATTCGCTCCCCCTTGATCGCATGAACGTTGTCGGCGCCCATAATGCGGCCGAGGGGCAACTGGTGTAGACCAGATACGGCGTTGTTAAACGCTGCGTTGTCGAATGGAAACGGTGCCGCAATCTTGGAAACGGCGCGGCAACGGGCGCGAAACCAACGGGAAATACGCGAGCAAGGAAGCCGCGAGCGCGCCCGTCCCGGCTAGCGCCGGAACAGCTCGCGGGCTCGGTCGCGGAGGTCGGTAGCTCGGATGACGCCCTCGTAGCGGTTGATACGCAAGCGCGGGAAGGCATTGAAGAAGCGCAGGTCGCGGCGGCTGAGTGACACGCTCGGCACCGGACGGCTTATGCCCTTGCCGGCAAGGCGACGACTGAGCGACGGACGCGGCATGCTCGGCGCGGCATCGGCCACGCGGCGGGCAGCAAGTGCCAGGCCGCGAGCACCATCCGCGATAAACGTCGGCATCGAAGCCTTCTCGCGCAGGGCATCGAGCGTCGCATCGCCCAGCTCGGCCAGCCACGCGTTAACGGCACGACTGCGGATATGCGTCTGTGCCACCGAGTCGATCGCCGAATCGGGAATACGTTCGAGCATGGAGTCGGACGCATCGGCAAGCGACTCGTTGATTCGGTCGGCAAGGTCGGCCCGGACGCGCTCCAGCTGATCGGATAGACGCCGCCAGCTCGCCAACGAGCACACCGCGTCGACCATCATCGCGACCGCGACGATAAAGGCGGACAGCCGCACAATCAGCACCGGCAGATGGGCAAGCAGGCCCAACACCGCCGGCTCCACCACGCGACAAATGCACAACGCACCCAGGCCAAACGCGCATGCCCAGTACAGACAGATGCGTCCGTGCAGGTTAAACGGCAGGTGCGAATAGTCCCAAAAGCGAGCGCCTGTTGTTTTTTCCAGCAGCACGCCCACGCTGTACTCAATCACGCTGCATACGAGCGCTGCAGCGACAAACTGGCTCGACGCGTCAGGAATTCCGCGCAACAGCAGCCAGCAGGCAATGCCGCCCGCGCCATAGATGGGGCAACACGGTCCCAGCAAAAAGCCGCTGTTGGCAAAGCGTCCGTGGTTGAGCATGGCGCAGACTGTCGATTCCCATGCCCAACCGCAAAAACCGTAGAAGGCAAACGAGAGCACCAGCGCCGAGAGCGGACAGGCGGCAAGCGTCGCACCGTCAAATGCCATGTCGATCGCGGTCCCCACCGTCTACCCTCTCCTCTTCTCGCTCGAATCTTTGCTCGAGCCGTCGCTCAAATCGTTCGCGCCGTCTTTGCGCGGCAGACGGCCGGCGACCGTCTCGCGCAGCGCACACCATTTATCCGCCAGGCACACAATCCAAGCCTCACGACACGTCGGCGGCACTGGCACCAGCGGAAACATATGCCGCACGATGATATTCCGCTCGCGCGGCGTCAGCTCAAAATCTTCCTCGGCACGTGCCAGGGCAAAAAACGGATGCCGAAATCCGTGCAGGCGATGGCTCGGATCGGGATCGTGCCAGTCATAGAGAAAGTAGTCGTGCAGCAAGGCTCCGCGCAGCAGCGAGGCACGGTCGACCGAAATGCCAGCACGGCCCAAGTGCTCGGCAAAGGACAGGCTCGCGCGCGCTACCGAAGTCACATGTGCATACACCGTCACATCGCCATGTTGGATAAACTCGCGCGTCAGGTCCAGACGGCCCGCCTGTGCCAGTTGACGGGCAGCATGGTCTACTTCGCGCGCGATTTTCTCGGCACGAACGGCATCGGACATGCTGCCTCCTTCCAGCGGCTCACGGCGGCAAGCCACGGCCTGTGCACAATCGATAAAAACATCATGGAACACATCAGTATGGCATCGGACAAAACGTTTTGCCCCACCAGTTGGCGAATTACCGCGCCGCCGTCACATATCAAACGCCAAAATGTGCGAGACTGTCTTGTGCAATTGTGCCGGCCGAGGGAGTGCCGGCGCACGACTCGCATGGAGTAACCCACAACGATGCTGCTTACGCAAACGACAACGCCCGAGGACGTCAAGGCTCTTAATCGTGCCGAGCTCCCGCAGCTCTGCGACGAGATTCGCCACGCCATCCTCGAAAGCTCCGCCGCCGTCGGCGGGCACGTTGCCCCCAACCTAGGCGTCGTTGAGCTTACGGTTGCGCTTCATCGCGTGTTCAACTCCCCCATCGACAAGATTGTCTTTGACGTGTCGCACCAGACCTACGCCCACAAGGCGCTGACTGGGCGCGCGTACACTTATATCGATCCGGAGCGTTATGGTGAGGCTTCTGGCTTTGCCAATCCCGACGAGTCCGAGCACGACCTGTTCGCCATGGGTCACACCTCCACGTCGGTAAGCCTGGGCTGCGGCCTGGCGCACGCTCGCGACCTGGCGGGTGACGCGTACAACGTCATCACCATCATTGGCGACGGCTCGCTTTCGGGCGGCCTGGCGTTTGAGGGCTTCAACAATGCCGCCGAACTCGATAGCAACCTGATCATCATCGTCAACGATAACGACCAGTCCATTGCCGAGAACCATGGCGGCCTGTATCGCAATCTGGCCGAGCTGCGCGCCAGCAACGGCACCTGCGAGCGCAACGTTTTCCGCGCGATGGGGCTCGACTACCGCTATCTGGACGCCGGTAACGATGTGTTGGCCCTCGTCGACGCGCTGCAGGAACTGCGCAATATCGATCATCCCATCGTGCTGCACGTCTCCACCGCCAAGGGCAAGGGCTTTGAGCCAGCCCAGAACGACCCCGAACGCTGGCATCACGTGGGTCCGTTTGACATGGCAACTGGACGCAAGCTCTGCCCGGGCCATCCGAGCGAGCCTGCGCCGCGCACCTACGCCGACATTACGGGCGAGGCGCTCAGCGCCGCCATCGAGCGCGATCCACAGGTCGTTGGCATCACGGCCGCCACGCCCTACATCATGGGCTTTACACCCGAGCTTCGCTCTGCCGCCGGCAAACAGTTCGTCGACGTGGGCATTGCCGAGGAGCACGCCGTGACCTTTGCCACCGCGCTTGCGCGCTCGGGCGCCAAGCCAGTCTTTGGTGTGTACGGTACGTTTTTGCAGCGTGCCTACGACGAGCTGTGGCACGACCTGTGCCTCAACGACGCCCCCGCAACCATTTTGGTGTTTGGTGCGTCAATCTTTGGCACCACGTCCGAGACGCATCTTTCGTTCTTTGATATTTCCATGCTGGGCGGTCTTCCCAACATGCACTACTTGGCGCCTGCCTGCATGGAGGAATATCTGTCCATGCTGAGCTGGTCGCTCGACCACCGCGAGCATCCCGTGGCAATCCGCGTACCGGGCATCGGCCTGGTAAGCCGCCCCGACCTTGCGCCCGCCGAAGACACCGACTACAGCGCCGTTCGCTACAACGTGGTGCGTCAGGGCCGCGACGTTGCCGTGCTCGCGCTTGGCGATTTCTTTGAGCTGGGTGAGCGCGTGGCAAACCGTCTGACTGCCGAGTACGGCATCGAGGCCACGCTCGTCAACCCGCGCTTTGCAACCGAGCTCGACCGCGAGTTCCTCGACAGTCTTGCCGCCGAGCATCGCGTTGTCGTCACCCTCGAGGACGGCATCTTGGACGGCGGCTGGGGCGAGCGCGTGGCGTGCTACCTGGCCTGCACGCCCGTACGTACCCGCACCTTCGGCATCGCCAAGGGCTTCCCCGACCGCTACGACCCCAACGAATTGCTCGCACAGAACGGCATGACGATCGAGAACATGGCCGCCGAAGCCGTAAGGCTACTCAACGAGTAAGAAAACCTCCGCAAGGGAAGCACCCCTGCGGAGGTTTTTATTTTCGCGACGCAACTATCTTGATCTGTAACACCTAGAGACCAAATTAACGTCCAGATGTTACAGATCGAGACGAACCGTTTAAGCCCCTGATGTTTATCTCAATCTGTAACAATTAGGGGCCAAATCCTCGTCCAACTGTTACAGATCGAGACATTCGAATTCCCCTGAAGAGAAAATCTCAATCTGTAACAGTTACTCAACATAAACGGCTGCAGATGTTACAGATCGAGATAATACGGCTAGCGGTAGCTTCGCTTGAGGATCTCGACGACATCGGGCTCGGTCAGGGCGACGGGATCGTGGCCGAACAGAGCGCCGTTGGTCGTTAGGGCATTGTGCGCGATGGCGGGCAGCTCGTCGGCGGTAATCCCCCATTCGCTCATGGCAAGATCGGCCACATGGCAGGCCTCCATCAGACGCGTGAGCTCAGCGACAAAATCGTGCGGATCATCCGCCTCGGCATTACCCATCAGGCGCGCCATGTCGATATAGCGCTCGGGTGCGGCACCGTGGTCAATCATCCACGTGTGGTAGGCGCGCGCGATCATAACGAGGCCGGCACCGTGCGGCAGGTCGTGATGATGCGCGCTCATGCCGTGCTCAAGACCGTGGCATCCCGCGCAGCCCGAGCACACCATGGCATAGCCGCCAAGCGTGTTGGCAAAAGCGAGCTCGGCACGCGCGTCCAGATCATCGCCGCTGTTCACGCACACAGCCAGCGAAGCTGCGGCGCGTCGAATACCCTCGCGGCAGACCATGTCGCCCATGGGCGTATTGGTATTGGCGATATAGCACTCGACGTTGTGGAACAGGGCATCGAATCCCTGATAAGCCGTCAGACGCGCTGGAACGCTCACCATAAGCTCAGGGTCGACGACCGACAGCACCGGGAACAGGCGCGGATCGCCCAGACGCAGCTTCTCGTCGTTCTCCTCGCAGGAGATTACGCCGCCCGCGTCGGCCTCGGAGCCGGTGCCGGCCGTGGTGGTCACGCACACCAGCGGCAGCGGATCGTTGGGGATGGGCAGCCCAAGCGCGGTGCCGCCGTTCACAAAGTCCCAAATGTCACCGGGGCACTCGTTGCCCTCGGCATCCGCGTGCGGGTTTGCCGCCACCGCACAGATGCCCTTGCTGCCGTCCATGACCGAGCCGCCGCCGAGCGCCAGCACAAAGTCGCAGCCATGGGCGCGCGCCATCCAGCCACCTGCGTTGACGGTCTCGCGCAGCGGGTTTGGCTCAATACGATCGAACAGCTCGTGGGCCACGCCGGCACGGTCGAGCTCGGCCTCCACGCGCTGCAGATATCCAAAGCGCTTGACCGAGTTACCGCCCGTGGTAACGATGAGCGCCTTGGTACCGGGAAACTTCTGTGCGCCCAGCTCGCTCAGCTTGCCCGCGCCAAACAGCACCTTAGTCGGCGCGAAGAATGTATAGCCGTTCATGCAACGATCTCCTCACGTATATATGCGTCGTGTTGCCGCCATTATAGCGACCGCTGCGAGCGCCCGCCCCCGCCGCAAGGCGTCGCTTCAACAGCAATAATCGACGTTTGCCCAGATAAAACCTACCAAAATAAACCTGTCCCTTTTTGGTAGGTAGAATAACCTATAAGGTTAGTATGTTTCTAAGTTATTTCGTGTTGACCCCCTTAAGCTGGTTAGGGTATAACTCTACTCAACCTCTAGGGATTTTATTGAGAAAGGTGTTCTACCATGAGCAAGAACCTCTCCCAGCAGGTCGTTCTCGACCGCCGCGGCTTCGTTGCCGCCACCTTCGCAACCGTCGCCGGCCTTGGTCTTGCCGGCTGCTCCGACACCAGCGCCGAGGCCGACAAAGGTTCCGCCGCCGGCTCCTCCAAGGGCTCCGAGGATACCGAGGCTTCCACCACGCTCGACGCCAAGGCGTTCGACAAGCTCGTCGACAACGGCCCCAAGGCCGATGACGACGCCATCGCCGCCAGCACCTGGGCCACGGCCGTCAAGGACGCCGGCGTCTTTAAGATCGGTGGCGTTCAGACCTCTACGCTCTTCTCCCTCCTCAACGAGAAAGACGGTCAGACCCGCGGCTTCGATGCCGGTATCGCGCAGCTCCTGTCCAACTACATCCTGGGCGAGAACAAGGTCGAGATCACCCAGGTGACCTCGGACACGCGCGAGTCCGTCTTGCAGAACGGCCAGGTCGACGCCGTCTTTGCCACCTACACCATCACTGACGAGCGCAAGAAGCTTGTCTCCTTTGCCGGTCCCTATTACTACACGCAGCAGGCCATCCTGGTGCTTGCCGATAACGACGACATCAAGAGCGTCGACGACCTGGCCGACAAGAACGTCGCCGTCCAGTCCGGCTCCAACGGCCCCGCCATCCTGGAGGAGTTCGCTCCCAAGGCCAGCCAGCAGGAGTTCAAGACCGACGAGGAGGCCCGCCAGGCACTCCAGCAGGGCCGCGTTGACGCCTACGTCATCGATAACAACATGCAGCAGAGCGCCCTGGTCCGCGAGCCCGGTAAGTACAAAATCGCCGGCAAGCCCTTCGGCAGCAAGGAGCCCTATGGCATCGGCCTGCCGCTCGATTCCGACGGCGTCGCCTTTGTCAACGACTTCCTTAAGAAGATCGAGGACGATGGTACCTGGACCGAGCTGTGGCAGATCTGCATCGGCGACCGTACGGGCGACACCAATGTTCCCGAACTGCCCGAGATCGGCGCCTAGGCAGCGAGCCTGGTAACGGCCGCAACGAAACCATACGGAAACGCATGATGCGCTTTATTGCGGTAAACTGTTTCCTCACTGAGTTGTCGGGGCTTCCGTACACACGGGAGCCCCTTTCCTTATCGGCGGGAGGTCCGCATGAGTCTCTCCGAGCTCTGGTCGCTCTATGGCCAGAACTATATCGACGCGCTGCTCGCAACCTGGGGCATGACGCTTGAGTCGTTTGTCATCGCCATGGTGCTGGCCATCGCCGTCACCGTGATGCGCGTGTCGCCGCTCAAGCCGCTGCGCGTCTTTGGCGACCTGTATGTCCAGGTCTTCCGTAACATCCCCGGCATCGCGCTGCTCATCATCGTCGTCTACGCACTGCCGCCGCTCAAGGTCGTCCTGCCCTACCGCACCTGCGTTATCGTCGCCACGGTCCTCTTGGGCTCGGCCTTTGGCTCCGAGAACTTTATGAGCGGCATCAACACCGTCGGCGTCGGCCAGGTGGAAGCCGCCCGCTCGCTGGGCATGAGCTTTAACCGTATCCTCGCCAAAATCGTGATTCCGCAGGCGCTGCGCTCGAGCGTGCTGCCCATGACTAACCTCTTTATCGCCGTCATGCTCACCACCGCGCTCGGCAGCCAGGTGCCGCTTAAACCGCAGGAGCTCACCGGCGTGGTGAGCTACATCAATACCCGCTCGCTCGGCGGCGTCGCCGCGTTCTTTATCTCGGCACTCGGCTACCTGGGCACGGCCTTTGTGGTGAGCCACATTGGCAACTACATCGATAAGAAGGTGAGGATCCTCCGATGAGCAAGCACTCCACCTCCGCGCTCACCATGTGCGATGCGCTCTACGAGGCTCCCGGCCCCAAGATGCGCACCAAGATTCGCATCGGCACCGCCATCTCGCTTGTTGCCGTCGCCACACTCGTCGTCCTGGTACTGCAGCGCTTTTATGTGACCGGCCAGCTTTCGGTTCACTATTGGTATTTCTTTACGCACCTCACCACCTGGAAGTTCCTGCTTGCCGGCTTTGAGGGCACCGTTAAAGTCGCACTCACTGCCGGTGTCATTGCGCTGGTACTGGGCTTAGCCCTTATGCTCGGCCGCACCAGCGGCATCAAGCCGCTACAGCTGGTCTGCCGCGTGCTCACCGATTTCTTCCGCGGTGTGCCGAGTCTGCTGTTCATCTACTTCTTCTTTTTGGTGCTGCCCCAGTACAAGATCGCGCTACCGTCGTTTTGGATGCTCACGCTTCCCGTCGCGCTCGCCGCAGCTGGCGTACTTGCCGAGATCTTCCGTGCCGGCGTCAACGCCGTGCCGCGCGGTCAGGTCGAGGCCGCCCAGGCACTCGGTCTCTCCAAAGCTAAAATCACCTTTAAAATCGTGTTGCCGCAGGCTATTCGGTTTATCATTCCGTCCTTGATTTCACAGCTTGTGGTCGTAGTCAAAGACACCACCGTCGCCTATGTGGTGAGCTACCCCGACCTCATGCAAAATGCCCGTGTGCTCATTACCAACTACGACGCCCTCGTGTCGGTCTACCTGGTTATCGCGGTCATCTACATCCTCATCAACGTCGCGATCAACAAGGCCGCTGTCTACATTTCGCACAAGACCGGCGCGACCATCATCCGCTAACGCTTTACCATTTCGAGTCATAAGGAGCCGAGCACCATGGCACAGAGCACCTCTTCCACCGGCAATCAGCCGCTGATCGAGCTCAGACACGTCGATAAGCACTATGGCGATCTGCACGTCCTCAACGACATCAATCTCTCGGTCGACCGCGGCGAGGTCGTCGTTGTGATTGGACCCTCGGGCTCGGGCAAGTCGACCATGTGCCGCACCATCAACCGTCTGGAAACCATCGACTCGGGCGAGATCCTCATCGAGGGCGAGCCCCTGCCGCAGGAAGGCAAGGATCTTGCCCGCATGCGTGCCGAGCTGGGCATGGTGTTTCAGCAGTTCAACCTGTTCGCACATATGACCGTCCTGCAGAACGTCATGCTGGGACCGGTCGACGTACTGGGTGTCTCCAAGGACGAGGCCCGCGAGCGCGCCATGGACCTGCTGGGCCGCGTGGGCGTGGCCGAACAGGCCGATAAGGTGCCCGCACAGCTCTCGGGCGGCCAGCAGCAGCGCGTGGCCATCGCCCGTTCACTCGCCATGCAGCCCAAGGCCATGCTTTTTGACGAGCCCACAAGTGCCCTCGATCCCGAAATGATCAACGAGGTGCTCGAGGTCATGGTCCGTCTGGCCCAGAAGGGCATGACGATGATCGTCATCACGCACGAGATGAACTTCGCCCGCCGTGTGGCCGATCGCGTTGTCTTTATGGCCGACGGCCAGATCGTAGAAACCGGCACGCCTGACGAGTTCTTCGACCATCCCCAGACCAAGCGCGCCCAGGACTTCCTCAACTCCATTAAGGGCCACTAACCCAATTGCCACGCGGGCAAATTCATCAGTAACGTTTGCTCCGCGCCACCCCTGTGCCATGTCCACCCGGATTCGAAAGCTACGCCCATGATCGGAACCCGCACCTCATCGTCCTACACTCCGCACGTCGACGTCGATCCCGCCGACCGTCCGCTCATCCTGGTCGCACCACGCTGGGAAGAAGCGAAACCCTATTTGAGCGAGACGCTCTCCCCCAACGAGGAAATCGCAAGTGTCTTTGTCGATGCCATCCTTGCCGCCGGCGGCCTACCGCTGCAGATGTCCATCACCGAGGACATTGAGGTTATCCGTCATTACGTCGATATCGCCGACGGCATCGCCATTCCCGGCGGCCCGGACGTCAACCCCAAACGCTGGGGCGATGATCGACCCTACGACCCCACCCTCTGCTGCGAGATCCGCGATAGTTTTGAGTTTAAGCTGGTCGAAGAGGTACTCCGCGCCAAGAAGCCACTCTTTACCACCTGCCGCGGCACGCAGCTGCTCAACGTCGCCACCGGCGGCACCCTGTGCATGGACGTGCCGAGCCTGGGTGCGCGCGAGGGTCGCACGCAGTGGCGTCACACCCACGTGCTCAACGATCCCGTGCACCCCGTCGAGGTCGTGCCGGGCTCGCTGCTGGAACGCGCGGTTGGCGGGCACAGACTAATCCAGACCAACTCCGCACACCACTGCTGCGTCGACCGTCTGGGTAAAAGCACGCGCTTGGTCGCCAAAGCAACCGACGGCGTTCCCGAGTGCATCGAAGTCAAAGGCCAGCCGTTCTGCCTGGGCGTACAATGGCACCCTGAGTACACGTGGAAGACGCTCGAGACCGACTTTAACCTGTGGAAGTCGTTTGTCGAGGCAGCGGCAAAGGTTAAGCAGGCTCGCTAGCTCACGAACCGCATAACAGATAAGGGCGCGCCGCCGGCCACATGGTCCGGCGGGGCGCCCTTTTGCCTATACGCGGCAGGCACACAGCCCAAGGCTCACAACCTCTTACTCGCCCGCCTCGCGCAGAGCCGACATCGTAGCCGCATATTGCTGCTGCAGCGCATGCATTCCCTCGCGAGCGCCGTCAACGGCATCGGCGCCGCGCAGCGCCTCGGTCACCACGACCGCCGGCTCGTACAGATTATCAAATCCCAGGTTCTGGCTCACGCCCTTGAGCGTGTGCGCTGCCATAAACGCACCTTCGGCGTCTCCTGCCGCCATGGCGGCCTCCAGCTTGTCCATGCTCTCGTCATCCAAAAACTTGAGGGCAAAGCGGGCAAGCATTTCCTCGCCCATCAGCCGAGCGCACGCGTCATCATAATTAGCGCCGATCTTCTCATACGCCTCACGCATGGAAATCATGGATTAAAACTCCTTAGGTCAAACTAAATCGTGGGAAACGCGACAACGTCGGCGGGGCGTGCCAACGTCTCGGCAATACGGTCTTGCACCTCGAGCAGACAGTCGAGCAACAGCGGGTTAAAGGTGCCGCACTTACCGTTCAGGATCATCTGGATCGCCTCCTTGTGCGGGATAGCGTCCTTGTACACGCGCACGCTCGTCAGAGCATCGTACACGTCGGCCACCGAAACCACCTGTGCGGCAATGGGAATATCGTCGCCCTTAAGGCCATCGGGATAACCCTTGCCGTCCCAGCGCTCGTGGTGCCAACGCGCAATCTGGTACGCATATTCCATAAGCGCATTGCCGACGTGATGGCGGCCCAGCTCAAGCAACATGTCGGCGCCAATCGTAGTATGCGTCTTCATAATCTCGAACTCCTCGGACGTAAGACGTCCGGGTTTGTTGAGAATCGCATCGTCAATCGCCATCTTGCCGATATCGTGCAGCGCCGAAGCCAGGGCAATCGTGGAGCGTTCCTCGTTGTCGAGGGAAATGGGGTCGCTACGCTGGACCAGACAGCCAAGCAGCAGCTCGGTCAGCTTCTCGATGTTCGTAACGTGCCTGCCGCTCTCGCCGTTGCGAAGCTCCATGACGCCGGCCATGATGTCGATGAGCATGCGACTATTCTTGACGCGCTCGCTGTACTGCTGGGACAGCAGGCTCGTCAGACGGCGCTGCTTGGCGTATAGGCGGATGGTGTTGCTTACACGGCGGCGCACGACACGGGAGTCAAACGGGCGGTTGATATAGTCCGAGGCGCCCAGCTCGTACGCGCGCAGAACCATATCATCGGAATCTTCGCTCGAAATCATGATGAAAGGTAGATTGTCGATACCCGATCGGCGCGACAGATCGGCCAGCACCTCAAAGCCGCTTATGCCCGGCATGACAATATCCAGCAGCACGAGCGACAACTCATCGCCATAGCGGTCGACCATATCGAGCGCCGTACGACCGTTGGCGGCCTCGAGGATGCAATACTCGTCCTTGAGCATCTCGTTGAGAATGGCTCGGTTCATCTCGGAGTCATCGACAATAAGCACCAAAGGCTTTTCGCTTTGGAAGGCTTCGATGGAATCGGCATCGGTCACGACCGTACCGGCTTTTGCCTTAGCGCGGCTCAATAACTGGACAGCGCGGCCAACGCCCTCATCGACCGTCTCGCCATGAATGCGAACGCCACCAACACATGCCGTCAAGCTCACGTACTCATGGCCCGGAACAATCGTGGCATGAACGGCATCGGACACCTGGTGCAGGCGACGGGTGAAGTCATCGGAGGGAATATTGGGCATGACGACCACAAACTTGTCGCAGCCATAGCGTACGAGCTCGTCAGTCGAACGAATTCCGCTGCGTATGGCTGTCGCCACAGCACCGAGCGCAAGGTCGCCGGCATGACGGCCACACGTATCGTTGAAGACCCTAAAATCATCAAGGTCGATCACCGCAACGCCGGCATTCATGCGGGCGCTACGGAGCTTTTCCTCGTAATATCGGCGATTACGCACACTCGTCAGCACGTCGGTGTAGACGAGGTCCTCTTCTGCAGCCTCTTGCTCATCGATCGGACGCACCATCAGCAGGACGTGAGGCTCGCCCTCGACCTTCAGAGGGCGCAGGCGAGCGCGGTACTCGGTACCATCATTGAGCAGCTGCTCCGATACATCATCGGAACCTGCCAAGGCCTCAAGACTTGACTGACGCAGACAAGGGCACCGATTGCCGGCGAGCAGGCAGTTAGGCTCGCCCTTAATCTGATCGGCCGACAGCAAACGCACCACGGGGTAGGTCTTCGCGACGCGGGCGACCTCGGCGGCAGCCTCCTCGTCGGTTAGATTGACCTCGTGATTATTGAGCATATGGGGCCCTTCCTATCGTTACGCACGGCAACGGTGCATATCAATTGGTACAAGGGTAACATCTAACAGCTGAAGGCACCCTTGAATATCAACTTCATCCGAACACCTCCCATATTCATCCGTACATGTACGGA
>CABUBZ010000040.1 GCA_902489945.1 uncultured Collinsella sp. | reverse complement strand
TGTATTCGATCGGGTGCCCCGCTTCGTTTCTTGGTGCAAAGAAACCTGACCCCTTTGTGGTGGTTTGGCCAGCTTAGGCGGTGGGGAGTCCCGGCATGTTGGCGGGCTGCTGCGGTTTGAGGTGGGCGTTGCGCCAGATAATCTGGATAACGTAGCCGAGCATAAAGACGAAGGCCACGCCGCTGATGAAGTCGCCCACGAGAGGGATTGCCGTGAGCACGCCCGCGATTATGCCGCCGACGGCTGCCATGGCGTAGCGGTTCTGGTTGTGTCCGACCATGCGGGCGATCGCGCAGCCCGCGAAGGCGGTGGAGACCAGCGCGATGCCAATCACGGCGCACAAAAGGGCTCCGGCGAGTGACAACCCGGCGATCGAGATAATCAGCAGCAGGACGGCGGGGACGATAGCAACCGTGCCCAGAAGACCACTCACCCAGAGGGGCGTGGGGCGTTGGTGGAGCATTCCTGCAGCGCTGGCGGTCGCACGCGGAAAGATGAACTCGAGCAGCAAGGCGACAAAGCAGGTGGAAAGCGCCGCAGCGACGATGCCGCCGATGACATCGTTGACGGTGGAGGTGTCCTCGTTCTCGGTGCGGTCAATCTTGAGTGCACCGACTTCGGCCCCCGCTGCTCGCTCGGGGTCCTCAGAAACGTGTGCATTCACGGTTCCGGTGATGCGGGCGTTCTTGCCCAGGATGAGCTTGTCGGCCCAAACCTCAACATCGCCATCGACCGTACCATCGATAGTCACCGTGTCGCCCGCGAGCGCCGCCGACTTGACGGAACCGCGCAGGGCAACCGTCTCGCCCATCGCGTAGAAGCAGCTGGCGGTGCTGTCGGCGTTGAGAACGACGTGCTGGCCCGCGACGGTCACGCTGCCATCAGCCGTGGTCTTCGCGATATCGATGGTGCGTGCTGCCAAGCGAATGGCGCCGCCCACGGTGCAGTCGCGAATCGAAAGTGAGTCGCCGGCGGCGATGATATCGCGGTCGATGGAGGCGTCATCGAGGTCGAGGTTTTGGCCGGCCCAATACAGGTCGCCTTCGACACCGGACGGATTGGAGTCATTGTCGGTCGCAAGAACATTGCCTGCGGTATCCGTGCCGGCAAAAGCTGCGGAGGGAAGGGCGGCAAGTGCCAGCGCGATGAGGGCGAGTGCGATAAAGACGCGACCCCGCGCTTTGTGGCGCCGCGTCGGCGGGAATTGATTGCAAGGCATAGTGAATCCTTCGTTAAGTGCTCGACATGTACCTAACAGGGTACCCAACGCGCGGACGCTCTAAAAGAACCTCTCGGTTGCATTTCGAAGGATGGGGCCCTCGTCATCTACTTTTTGCGGTGTAAAAAGCGCGCGATATCTTCCTCGGTGGGGCTTTTGATGTCAAAGCGCAGCGACAGCCAGCGCAGCCCCATGGTTATCGCAACGCATACGACCAACGCGGTGATGTTGCTGACGAGGCCGCTCATAACGAGACATACATAGCTCGCCGATCCGGCGATGGCCGCGATGGCGTAGAAGTTGGTGCGCTGGAAGATACCCGGCACCACGCCCATAAAGCTATCGCGCAACATGCCGCCGCCCACCGCGGTGAAAAAGCCCATCATGATGCAAACGGCCGGGGCAAATCCGTAGACCAGGGCCTTGTCGGCGCCGGTAGCAGCGTAGATGCCGACCGAGATGATATCGAGCAACGGGATGAGTTTTTCGGGCTTATCGACGATTGCGGGGAAGATGTAGATGATGGCCGCCGTGGCGATGGAGAGCGGCAGCGCCATGGGCTGGTTGAGAATGTAGACGTTGCCCACCTGGAGCGTCATGTCGCGCAGAAGACCGCCGCCCAGACCGCAGACCACGGCCAGCGCGACCGCGCCCACTAGGTCGAGCTTGTGCTCGCGTGCGACCAACACGCCCGAGATCGAAGCCGCGACGACGGCGAACATCTCGAGCCAAAACGGGATGGCGACCATGGCATCCGAGGCATGTGCGGTAACGGTCATAGCGGCGACAACGGGCAAGATGGGGTCCTTTGAGTTGCGAGTTTAGACAATGCCCGTACATAGTACATGGTTGTCGGTCGTTACGGTCCCATTCCTCGGCAAACGGTCGGCAACGGGTGTTGGCGCAAGGCAAAACATGTACGTCACCCTCCAAAAACGACATTATTTGACATCTTTGGAGGGTGACGTACACGTTTTGGATTTGGGGCCGGGATCGAAAGCGATGAGGGCGCGGGTTGAATGGGAGGGATGTCCAAATTTTGAGCGGAGCTCAAAATATATCCGGTCGGCTTACGCCGACCGCGCTGCGCTAAAAACGCGCCACTGGCGCGTTTTCTTTACGCTCCGCGCCCTGCGGGTTCGAATCCCTCCTCCTCCGCCGTATTTGCTTGAACATGACCCGATAACAAAAAAGCTCCCATTGATGGGAGCTTTCTCAACCAAAATGGCGGAGGAGGAGGGATTCGAACCCTCGTGACCTTATACAGGCCAAACGGTTTTCGAGACCGCCGCATTCAACCACTCTGCCACCCCTCCGCGTGGGGTAAAAACAAAGCAGGCTCGAAGGCCTGCTTTGGAATTAACTGGCGGAGAGTCAGGGATTTGAACCCTGGAGACGCTTTTGACGCCTACACGATTTCCAATCGTGCTCCTTCGGCCACTCGGACAACTCTCCGTTAAATGCGAAAGTCAGTATACACGAGGAATCGCAAAGTGCAAACAGAAAAGTTGGCATTTTTTAAATCGCTTGGCCGCGCTTGGCGTTGCAGTGGGGTTTGAGGTGCCAAAAAACGGCTTCCGACCAGCGTGGTTGATCAACTCAATTGTTCAAAAGGGGTATTCATAAGTGACTTGGCAATGAATTTAAAAATCTTTGGGTGGTGCTGTGGACCACTGGTATGCATTTTGCGACCACAGCCTTGTGCCCGTTGACCTGCGGCTTGGCTCAGCTTGTCCCCGCGGCGTCGTATCTTGTCCACAAATCCGTCAAGCTCTTGGTCGGCATTTGGTTGGAATGCGCATGAAACGTGGTGCGAGCATGGGCATATGTGGAGGTCATGAGGTTGTAGCTGCATATTCTTGCGGCCTGGGAGGTTGAAAGATATTATTACCAAGTCTTTTCCTGCTTCAGGCGCACCTTCACGACCTGAAGCCACATTTGCCCAGAGGAGGTGACAATATGAAGGCTTATGAACTGCTGTTCTTTGTTGACCCGTCGCTCGACCCCGAGACTCGTCTCGCTGTTATGAAGCGTATCGATACCACGATCGCTGAGGGCGCTGGCAAGGTCGACTCCGTTGACGAGTGGGGCAAGCGCAAGCTCGCCTACGAGATCAACGACCTCACCGATGGTGACTACACCCTCATCAACTTCCACGCAGATCCTACCCAGATCGCCGAGCTTGATCGCGTCCTGCGCATCACCGACGCTGTGGTCCGCCACATGATCGTCCGTCGCGACGACCAGGAGTAAGACTGTCGTTTTGGACTGGGCTTGTGCCCCAAGAGGAAGTAGTGAGTTATGAGCATCAATCGAGTGAACATCACCGGTAATCTCACCCGCGATCCCGAGCTGCGCGCCACCGCCGGCGGAACCCAGGTTCTGTCCTTTGGCGTCGCCGTGAACGATCGTCGCCGCAACGCGCAGACTGGCGAGTGGGAGGACTATCCCAACTTTGTCGACTGCACTATGTTCGGCACCCGCGCCGAGGCCGTGAGCCGTTTCCTGGCAAAGGGAAACAAGGTCGCGATCGAGGGCAAGCTGCGCTACAGCTCTTGGGAGCGCGACGGCCAGCGCAGGAGCAAGCTTGAGGTCATCGTCGATGAGATCGAGTTTATGAGCTCCCGTGGTGGCCAGGGTGGCTACGATCAGGGCGGTTACGCCCCCGCAGCTCCCGCGCCCGCAGCACGTCCTGCCGCACCGGTGGCTACGCCGCCCGCGGTCGACGTCTACGATGAGGACATCCCGTTCTAAGGGTTGTTCACCTATTTTTGAGTGAGAGGCGGCTTCGGTTCGCCGAAGTTGCCAAATGAAAGGTATTTTGACATGGCTAATGATTATTCTGCACGTCAGCCGCGTCGTAAGTACTGCCAGTTCTGCAAGGAGAACACTGAGTTCATCGACTATAAGGACACTCAGCTTCTCCGTAAGTACATGACCGACCGTGGCAAGATCAAGCCCCGTCGCGTCACTGGCGCTTGCACGCAGCATCAGCATGACATCGCCAACGCCATCAAGCGCGCCCGCGAGATGGCTCTCCTGCCGTACACCGTCCCCGTGGTTTCCTCTCGTGGCAACCGCGACCGCGGCTAAGAAGGGAGACGCATCATGAAGGTTATTCTTCTCGATGAGATCAAGGGCAAGGGCGGCGAGGGTGACGTCGTAGAGGTCGCTCAGGGTTACGCTGAGAACTTCCTGTTCCCCAAGAAGCTCGCTGTTGCCGCCACCAAGGGCAACCTCAAGCAGCTCGACGAGCGTCGCAACAACATCGCCAAGCGCGAGGCCGTCCGTCTGGCTACCGCCAACGAGACCAAGGCTGCCTTCGAGGGCAAGACGGTCACCGTTGACGTCAAGGTCGGCGACGAGGGCATCCTCTTTGGCTCCGTTACCGCCGCTATGATCGCTGACGCCATCAAGGATCAGCTCGGTATGGACATCGACCGCAAGCGCGTCGAGCTCGGTAAGCCCATCAAGGTTGCCGGTGCCCACACCGTTTCCATCTCGCTGTACCGCGAGATCAAGGCCGAGGTTGTCGTTCTCGTCGGCGTTACCGCCGAGGAGCTCGCTGCCGAGGCTGAGGTCGAGGAGGCCGCTGAGGTCGCCGAGGCCGAGACCGCCGAGGTCGAGACTGAGGCTGCTGCCGAGTAGCATTTGCTGCAACGCAACAATCTTGTTCTAAGAAGGGCGCTCTGGGAGACCAGGGCGCCCTTTTGCTTTTTAGCGCTCTGCGAGTGCCATAGGGGACGGTGCGGCGAGGCCTATTCATGGGACCGTTCATCCGTTTCGTTCGGTGATGATTGTCGAGGCGCGGCTCGTTTGAAGGCCGCGGCTGATACTATGGATGCTCGCAAGCGATATGAATGAGGATGCTCATGGCATATGACGATAGGGAGACCGGGCTGACGGTTGAGGACCGCGGTTCCAAATTGGGTCTTCCCCAAAACCAAGATGCAGAGGCCAATGTTCTGGCCGCTATGCTGCTATCGCCCGAGGTGGTCGAAGAGGCCCAGGTCGAGCTGCAGCCCGATGACTTCTACCGGCCCATTCATAAGACCATCTATACCGCGATGGTCGATATGTACAACAGCCGCATTCCCATCGACTCCATCTCGCTGATCGATTACCTGCGAAGCATCAACAAGCTCGATGCCGTGGGCGGCGAAGCGTACATTTTGGAGTTGATGGGTCAGACTCTGTCGCTCGTCAACTGGCAGCACCATGCCGCCATCGTTCGCCGCGATTCGATGCTGCGTGAGCTGATCGGCGCCACCAACGAGATCAACGCGCTGGCATATAACGCCCCCACCGACACCAAAGAGGTTGTCGAGCTGGCCGAGAGCAAGCTGCTCAAGGTCACGGCACGCGAGGTCAAGTCGAGCTACAAGACGCTGACCGAGTTTATGGTCGAGGCCTATAACGAGGCCGAGGAAGTGTGCCAGGCCGGTGGTCAGGCGGCGGGCGTGCCCACGGGCTTCCCGTCGCTCGACCGCATGCTCATGGGCTTCCGCGAGGGTCAGCTCATCATTATCGGCGCCCGTCCTGCTGTAGGTAAGACGTCGTTCGCTCTGAACCTGGCGCTCAACGCCGCCGCTGCGGGCTATACCGTCGGCTTCTTCTCGCTGGAGATGTCGGGCAAGGAAATTGCCCAGCGTCTGATTTGTGCCTACGCAATGATTTCGATCAGTGACTTCCGCATGGGCCGTATTAGCCCCGAGCAGTGGGCCAATATCAACGAGGCTACGCAGACCTTGTCCAAGCTCGATATTCTGATTGACGATACGCCCGGTACCACAGTGACCGAGATTCGCGCCAAGAGCCGCCGTATGCTCCATAACAAGGAGAAGGCAATCATCATCCTGGACTACCTGCAGCTGGTGAGTCCTCCGCCGGGACGCCGCTCCGAGAGCCGTACCGTCGAGGTTTCGGAGATGTCGCGTGGTCTTAAGATCATGGCCAAGGAGCTCAAGATCCCGCTCATCGCGCTGTCGCAGCTCTCGCGTCAGGTCGAATCCCGTACCGGCAAGCGCCCGCAGCTTTCCGACCTTCGTGAATCGGGCTCCATCGAGCAGGACGCCGATATCGTTATGTTCTTGGACCGCTCCGCCGACGAGGCCGAAGCCTCGCGCGACGATCGACCCGACGAGGGCGTTACGCGTATCGTCGTGGCCAAGAACCGTTCGGGCCCGATCGGCGACGTCGACCTGATGTTCCTGCCGGCATCCACCAAGTTCTATGAGCTTGATGGGGCACATGCCGAGGAGTAGGACAGGCGCCCGTTGCACGGGTATACTGGGAATGTTTTGTGCTTCTGCGTGCCGGCGTGGCGCGTAGACAGTCCATGAATGTAAGGAGTAAACATGCCGTCAACCGTTTTGGTCGGTGCCCAGTGGGGCGATGAGGGCAAGGGTAAGATTTGCGACTTGGTCGCCGGCGACTTCGATGCCGTCGTGCGCTACTCGGGAGGCAACAACGCCGGTCACACCATCGTCGTCAACGGCAAGAAGTACGGCCTGCACCAGGTGCCCTCCGGCATCATGTATTCCGACCACGTGTCGGTGATCGGTAACGGCTGCGTCGTCAACCCCAAGGTTGTCCTTGAGGAGATTGACATGTTCGAGGCCGACGGCATCACCACCAAGAACCTCAAGATCAGTGGCAACGCGCACATCATCATGCCGTACCACATCGACCTGGATGGTGCTTTTGAGCAGAAGCTCGGCAAGAAGAACATCGGTACCACCAAGCGCGGCATCGGTCCGTGCTACCAGGACAAGATGGCCCGCATCGGCCTGCGCATGCAGGACATGCTGGACGAGGCGCTGTTCCGCGACAAGCTGGAGACCGCTCTTGCCCGTGTGAATCCCGAGCTGGAGCTCATCTACCACCTGCCCACCTACACCGTGGATCAGATTTGCGACGAGTACCTGCCCATGGCCGAGCGCCTGCGCCCCTACATCACCGAGACGAGCCTGCTGCTCAACAACATGATCGACGAGGGCAAAGACCTGCTGTTCGAGGGCGCCCAAGCGACGCTGCTCGACATCGACCACGGTACCTATCCGTACGTGACGTCTTCTAACTGCACCGCCGGCGGCGCCATCACCGGCTCCGGCGTCGGTATGAAGAATGTCGACCGCGTGCTGGGCGTCATGAAGGCCTATATCACCCGTGTCGGTTCGGGCCCCATGCCCACCGAGCTTTCCTATGAGTCCGAGGCCGGCCATACGCTGACCGAGGAAGGCTATGAGTACGGCGTGACTACCGGCCGTCGTCGTCGCTGCGGTTGGTTCGATGGCCCCATCGCCAACTACGCCTCGCGTGTCAACGGCCTCACCGATATCGCCATGACCAAGCTCGACGTGCTTTCGGCCTTCGATACCATCAAGGTGTGCGTTGCCTACGACGTTGACGGCGAGCGTTACACGAGCGTGCCTGAGCACCAGGTGCGCTTTGAGCATGCCAAACCCATCTACGAGGAGCTCCCGGGCTGGAAGTGCGATATCACCGGTTGCCGCAGCTTTGACGAGCTGCCGCAGGAGGCTCAGGACTACGTGGCGTTTATCGAGGATCTGGCACACACCCGCGTGACGTTCATTGGCGTTGGCGCCGGTCGCGAGCAGATCATCAACCGATTCTGGAAGTAATCGGGACTATTTGGTTATTGCGATATACCCCTTTGCAGCCCGGACGGGCGGCCGAGGGGTATATTTGCTTGCAAAGGGCTCGCGCGGAGCGGGCCGTTCATCCATAGAGGAGGCACCCTTGAAGGCGGACACTCAAACCATCGACATCCTGTTGTTGGGCAGCGGCGGCCGTGAGCATGCTTTGGCAGCTAAGCTCGCAGCATCACCGCGCGCCGGCAAGCTCTACATCGCGCCGGGCAACGGCGGCACCGCGAGCTGCGGCGAGAACGTTGTTCTCGACGACTGCGATCCTGCGGCCGTGGCGGCGTTTGCGCAGAGCCACGGATGCGGACTCGTGGTAATTGGCCCCGAGGCTCCGCTCGTGGCGGGCGTGGCCGACGCCGTGCGCGCGGCGGGTATTCCCTGCTTTGGCCCGGGTGCCGAGGGCGCCCAGATGGAGGGCTCCAAGCTGTTCTCCAAGCAGCTCATGGAGCGTGCGGGCATTCCGACGGCAGCCTATGGTTCGTTTACCGACGAGGCTTCGGCTCTCGCCTACGTGCGCGAGCAGGGCGCCCCGCTGGTCGTCAAGGCCGACGGCCTTGCCGCGGGCAAGGGCGTTATCGTGGCGACCGAACTTGAGCAGGCCGAGGAGGCCGTGCGCGAGTGCTTTGGCGGCACCTTTGGCGATGCCGGCAGCACCGTGGTTATCGAGGAGATGCTCGTTGGTCCCGAGTGCTCGCTGCTGGCCTTTACCGACGGCAAGACCGTGCGCCCCATGGCTACCTCGCAGGACCACAAGCGCGCGCTCGAGGGCGACAAGGGCCCCAACACCGGCGGTATGGGCGTCTACAGCCCAGTGCCCATCGTGACCGATGAGGAGCACGCCACGATGGTGAAGGTCATGGAGCAGACCGTGGCCGAGCTCGCTGCCGAGGGTATCGACTACCGCGGCTGCCTGTATGGCGGCTTTATGCTCACCCCCGCCGGCCCCAAGGTACTGGAGTTCAACGCCCGCTTTGGTGATCCCGAGACTCAGGTCGTGCTGCCGCGCCTTAAGAACGACCTGGTCGAGGTCATGTTGACTTGTGCCAACTGCGAGCTCGACCAGATTGAACTCGACTGGCGCGACGAGTGGGCCGTGGCCGTTGTCCTGACGAGCGCGGGCTATCCCGGCAGCTACGAGAAGGGCAAGGTCATCACCGGTATCGCCGATGCCGAGGCCATGGAGAACGTGACCGTGTACCACGCGGGCACTGCCGTGGTGGACGGCCAGCTCGTGACCAATGGTGGCCGCGTGCTTGCCGTGACCGCTCTGGGCGACACGTTCGAGAACGCTCGCAACCTTGCCTACGAGGCCTGCGAGAAGATTGATTTTGAGGGCAAGACCCTGCGTCACGACATCGGCCTGCGCGCGCTGCGCGGTCGCGACGCCTGGGATGCCTAAAATCCGAGAGGAATGAGACGGATGGACGAGAAGAACGAAGAGCTCGTGGACGCGCAGGTCGTCGAAGAGGACAGCCGCATGTATGGGCACGCCGAGGGCGAGCCTGGTGGCGAGGTCGCTGACGAGCCGGCACTGGTGCTGGGCGACGACGACCCGCACGATGCCGAGCTGCACGAGAAGATTCTTTCGGAGGAGTGCGCCTGGAAGGGCAAGATCCTCGACGTCCACCGTCTTGAGGTTGAGCTGCCCAACGGTCGCCACAGCGCCCGCGATATCGTTCGCCATCCGGGTGCGGCGGCCGTTGTGGCACTGACCGAGAGCGGCAAGATCGTACTGGTGCGTCAGTACCGCACCGCCATCGACCGCGTGACGGTCGAGATTCCCGCCGGCAAGCTCGATCCAGGCGAGGACCCGCTCGATTGCGCCAAGCGCGAACTGCATGAGGAGACGGGCTTTAGGGCTGGTCGTATTCGCTTTTTGACGTCGATTGTCACGTCCTGCGGTTTTTGCGATGAGATTATTCATATCTACCTGGCCACCAAGCTCGAGTTCGACGCGCCCAACCCCGATGATGACGAGTTTGTCAACGTGGACCTGGTGCCGCTGCACGAGCTGATCGACGCCGTACTCGACGGCAAAATCGAAGACGCCAAGACCGTCGTAGGCGCCTTGGCCTGCGATAGCATCGCGCACCGCTTGGGTGGAACTGATCTTTAAAAGCGAGGGCAACCCTGGGACAAACACTACTGATTATTTTGTCCCAGGGTTTCACGTTGTTGTTTTATCTCCGAGGACTGCATGTTTAGAAGATTCTTGTCTTATTACAAGCCCCAGATGGGGCTTTTTGTTGCTGATACTGTTTGTGCTCTGGTGCTTGCCGCCATTGACCTGGCGTTCCCCATTATTCTGCGCAATTTGACCGGTGGGCTGTTTACTCAGGGCCAGGCTGCTATTATGCAGGCGCTCGGTATGATCGCGGTGGGGCTGGTGCTGATGTATGCCGTCCGCTGTGCCTGCCGCTATTTTGTGAGCTATTGGGGCCACGTGATGGGCGCGCGTATGGAGTCCAAAATGCGTGAGGACCTGTTCGACCAGTATGAGCGCTTTAGCTTTGCGTACTTCGACCGCAACAGCTCGGGCGACATGATGAGCCGCGTGGTCAACGACCTGTTCGATATCTGCGAGGCGGCACATCACGTGCCCGAGTGGATCATCATCTGCGGCATCGAGATTATCGGCTCGTTTGTGATTCTCTTTACCATCGCCCCGGTGCTGGCGCTCGCCATGGCCGTGGTGACGGCGGCGTTTGCGGTCATCATGTTTTGGCAGAACATGCGCATGCGCGAGGTCTTTAGCGACAACCGCAAAAAAATCAGCGGCATCAATGCGCAGCTGCAGGATTCGCTGGCGGGCATGCGCGTGGTCAAGAGCTTTGCCAATGAGGAGACCGAACGCTTCAAGTTCCGCGCCTCAAACAATCGCTATCTTTCGTCCAAGGAGAACATGTATCACGCCATGGGCGTCTATACCGCGACGTATGGCCTGCTCTCGGGTGTGCTCTATGTGATCGTGGTGCTGCTGGGCGGCTGGCTGGTCGCCCAGGGACAGCTGCAGGCGGTCGATATGGCGACCTTTGCACTCTATATTTCGCTGTTCTGCACGCCGCTTGAGACGCTCGTCAATTCGGCCGAAACGTATCAGAAGGCTATCGCCGGCTTTAAGCGTATGGACGAGGTGCTCTCGACCGCGCCGGATATCCAGGACAAGCCGGACGCCACGGATCTGCAGGTGACTGCCGGCGCCGTGGAGTATCACGACGTGTGCTTTAACTACGAGGACGTTGAGCTGGGCGAGGGCGATGCCGACGAGCGTCCCGTTATCGACCATATGGACCTGTCCATCAAGCCCGGGCAGACCATCGCTTTGGTTGGCCCCTCGGGCGGCGGCAAGTCCACGACCTGTTCGCTGCTGCCGCGCTTTTATGACGTGGCTACCGGATCCATTAGCATCGACGGCCAGGACGTGCGCGATGTGACGCAGCAGAGCCTGCGCCGCGCCATCGGCCTGGTGCAGCAGGATGTCTATCTGTTTGACGGTACGATTGGCGAGAACATCGCCTACGGCAAGCCGGGCGCTACAGCGGAAGAGATCGCCGAGGCCGCCCGTCGCGCCAACATCGATGCCTTTATCGAGTCGCTTCCACAGAGCTACGACACCGTGGTGGGCGAGCGTGGCAGCCGTCTTTCGGGCGGACAGAAGCAGCGCGTTGCCATCGCGCGCGTGTTTCTCAAGAATCCCAAAATCTTGATCTTGGACGAGGCGACGAGTGCTTTGGATAACGAGAGCGAGGAGGCGGTGCAGGAGTCACTCGAAGAACTGGCGCGCGGCCGCACCACGATTATCATCGCCCACCGTCTTTCGACCATTAAGCATGCCGATGAGATTGCGACCGTTGAGCATGGTCGCGTTGTGGAGCGTGGCACGCACGAGGAGCTTCTCGCCCGTGGCGGCACCTATGCCCGTTACTATCGAATGCAGTTCGAAGGTGCGCGTGCGCACGAGCTCGACTGATTGATATGACAGGAAGTTTATGGCTGACAAGAACCCTTTGACTCCGGAAGAAGTGACGGAGTTATTCTCCGAAATCGATGCATCCGGTGTCTTGGATCCCACGCTTGCCAAAAAGCGAACCGAGCGCATGCGTGAGAAGGAGGCTGCGGCCAAGCGCGGTGACAAAGCTGCGCTAGCGCAGCTGCGCAGCGAGGACCGCGCGAGCCAGGCAAAACATATCGACCCGCTGTCCGAGGACGATCCTTCGGGTTCGCAGGTGAGTCATACCATTACGAAGACCGCGATGGCCGTGGTCATCGGTATTTTGGTGTTGATCGTGGGCATGCAGGTCGGCTACGGCGTGATGCGTCGTCTGAACACCGCCAACTTGTCCGAGAGCGTTTCGGTCGATACCGTTTCGACGGCGCTGAAGGGCGGCCTTGAGTGGGGCAACGGCTTTACGCAGTTCCCGCTCGACTTTACCGTCGATGAAGCCGATGAGCGTACGGGCACGGTCGAGGTGACGGTGTTGGACACATCGTCTGCCAACGAGCTCGAGCTGCTGTCCAACGGGCAGATTCAGGCCGCGGCGCTTGCGACCAACGCGCTGCTCAACGATAAGATCGACCGCGTGGTGTATAACGTGCACGCCTATATCGACGAGGATAGCAACATTCAGCACGATTCCTTTTTTGGCATGTTCCCCGCGCGGGGTCATCAGAGCGCCATTTTGACGTTTGTGTGGACCAAGAGCTCATCCAACGCCACGAGTATCGACTGGAAGATGCGCATCGTAAGCATGGACGACACCATTGCCGAGCGCATTCAAAAACAGGTGAACTCGGTTTCGTCGCTGATCGAGGACCCGGTGGTGAGCCAGACCAAGATTGACGAGGAAAAGGCCGAACGTGACCTGGAGCATCGTCTGCATGGCCGCGAGATTTTCCGCGGCGGCAAGCCCGATCGCTCGCCGTCCGATCTGCTGGAACAGGACAAGAAAAAGTAAGACGCCGTCATCCCGCGTGAGCCGCAAGCCCACGCGGGATGATTTTTCTGGATAGAGGGTAGCTAATTTGGGACGGGGCTCTTTTAGCTACCCCGGCAGATAACGCAAATGGTTTAGCCGATTGACGGTCGGGCAGCTAAAAAAGCCCCGTCCCAAATTAGCTACCCTAAAACCCAATATGCATAGAAAGTCATAATTATCATTTCGTAAACATTTCGATGAAATTAACGCCATAGAGCATGCTTGCGGTTACAATACCGCGAGGCCTAACTACACACCTTTAAGCCGGTCCAGAGAGACCGGGAAGGAGAACTATGGCGAACAACCATACCGCGGGCACTGCTGCCCGCACCTTCGCGCCCAGCGAGCTTTGCCAGCGTATGCTGGCCAAAACCAGCAAGGGCACCTGCGGTCCCTGCATCCTGTACCTTGAGGATGGGACCATTTTTTATGGACGTGCATGCGGCGCCGAGGGCACCGCGACCGGCGAAGTCTGCTTCAACACCTCGCTCGATGGCTACTTTGAGGTCATGACCGACCCGAGCTATGCCGGCCAAATCGTAACCATGACCTATCCGCAGATCGGCAACTACGGCATCGACGAGACCGACGTCCAGTCGGCCTTCCCCGGCGATACCGCCCGCCCCGCGAGCGCTCCGGCCATGCGCGGCATGATCGTGCGCGACATGTGCGCCACGCCTTCTAACTGGCGCTCGGCTGTCAGCGTGCCGGAGTATCTGCGCGCCCACGGCATCGTCGCCATCGAGGGCGTCGATACCCGTGCCTTGGTGCGCCACCTGCGCGATAACGGTTCCAAGATGGGCATTATCTCGACCGAGATCTTCGACATCGACGAGCTTGCCGAGCGTCTGGCCGCAGCGCCCACGCTGGTGGGCGAGAACCTGGTCAAGACCGTGAGCTGCCCCGAGCCTCATAAGTTTGCAGCCGCCGACCTGCCCGCTACGCATGACTTTGCGCTCGCATCTGCCGCTCCTGCCCGCCACAAAGTGGTTGCCTATGACTGCGGCGTGAAGCGCGGCATTCTGGAGGGCCTGGTCCGCGCCGGTTGCGACCTCACCGTCGTGCCGTGGGACACGCCCGCGAGTAAGGTACTCGACATGAATCCCGACGGCGTCTTTTTGTCCAACGGTCCTGGCGACCCCGATGCCGTGGTGGAGACATACGAGCAGGTGCAGCAGCTGATCGGCAAGGTGCCGGTCTTTGGCATTTGCCTGGGTCACCAGATGATCAGCCTGGCCTGCGGCGCCCAGATGGAAAAGCTTAAGTTCGGTCACCGCGGTGGTAACCAGCCGGTTATGAACCTGGTGAGCCGTCGCGTGGAAATTACCGCGCAAAACCACGGCTTTGGCCTGCTGTTCCCCAGCTTGGGCAAGCTGATCCCCGAGCTTTCCGGCGGCGAGACCGAGCATGCGGTCGACGGCGATCTGCGCGCCTGGGTGCGCCGCGGCATCGCGCCGGTCGTGATGAACGAGCGCTTCGGCCGCATTCGCCTGACGCATGTGAACCTCAACGACGGCACCGCCGAGGGCATCCAGCTGCTCGACGCCCCGTGCTTCTCGGTCCAGTACCACCCCGAGGCCTCGCCCGGCCCCACCGATGCCCACTACCTCTTTACCGCCTTTACGCGACTCATGGACGGCGAGGAGAACTACCTGGACATCGACACCGCGAAGGACCGCCTGCAGGGGTGGAACTTTGCTGAGTCCGAGACTGCCGCGACCGAGACCGAGGAGAACTAACATGCCGAAACGTACTGACATCAAGCGCATCCTCGTTATTGGTTCGGGCCCCATCGTTATTGGCCAGGCCTGCGAGTTCGATTACTCCGGCGCCCAGGCCTGCAAGGTGCTCAAGGAGGATGGCTTTGAGGTCATCCTGGTCAACTCCAACCCGGCGACCATCATGACCGACCCGGGCCTTGCCGACCGCACCTATGTCGAGCCCATCACCGCCGAGTTTATCGAGCGCGTGATCAAGAAAGAGCATCCGGATGCGCTGCTGCCCACGCTGGGCGGCCAGACCGGCCTCAACGCCGCCGTTGAGCTGGCAAAGGACGGCACGCTGGACAAGTACGGCGTCGAGATGATCGGTTGTGACCTGGCCGCTATCGAGCGCGGCGAGGACCGCAAGCTCTTTAACGAGGCCATGGCCGAGATCGGCCTGGAGGTCGCGCGCTCCGGCTATGCCTACAGCGTGGAAGACGCCGAGGCCATTGCCGAGCGCGTGGGCTACCCCTGCGTGCTGCGTCCGAGCTTTACCCTCGGCGGCGCCGGCGGCGGCATCGCGCACACCCACGAGGAGCTCGTCTCCATCGTGAGCCAGGGCCTTGAGCTTTCGCCCGCCCACGAGGTGCTGGTCGAGGAGTCCATCGAGGGCTGGAAAGAGTACGAGATGGAGGTCATGCGTGACCACGCCGGTAACGGCATCATCGTGTGCTCCATCGAGAACCTCGACCCCATGGGCGTGCACACCGGCGACTCCATTACCGTGGCGCCGGCGCAGACCCTTTCCGATCTTGAGTACCAGCGCATGCGCGTGGCCTCGCTCGCCATTCTGGAGAAGATTGGCGTCGAGACCGGCGGCTCCAACGTGCAGTTTGCCGTGAATCCGCAGACCGGCCGCCTCATCGTCATCGAGATGAACCCGCGCGTGAGCCGTTCGTCCGCGCTGGCTTCCAAGGCCACGGGTTTCCCCATCGCCAAGGCCGCCGCACGTCTGGCCGTGGGCTACACGCTCGACGAAATCGTCAACGACATCACCAAGGCCACGCCCGCCTGCTTTGAGC
Organism: uncultured Collinsella sp.; assembly: GCA_902489945.1. Classification (GTDB taxonomy): domain Bacteria; phylum Actinomycetota; class Coriobacteriia; order Coriobacteriales; family Coriobacteriaceae; genus Collinsella. The sequence continues at coordinate 2,458 of CABUBZ010000040.1, read as the reverse complement.
CCACAATCGACTACTGCGTGGTCAAGGTGCCGCGCTTTGCCTTCGAAAAGTTCAAGGGTACCGACCCCACACTCACCACGCGCATGAAGGCCGTGGGCGAGATCATGGCGATCGGTCGCACCTTTGAGGAGGCCTTCGGCAAGGCCATGCGCTCACTGGAGGACGGTCACCAGGGCATCTGCGCCGGTGGCAAGGAGGGTGCCGACAAGCTGAGCGACGATGAGCTCGCTCAGGCCGTGGCAACCCCGACCGAGCACCGCATCTTCTTTGTGGTCGAGGCCCTGCGCCGTGGCTGGGACATCGCCCACATCCATGCCATCTGCGGTATCGATCCGTGGTACCTCAACCGTATCAACGACATGGTGCAGGTCCAGGAGAGCATCCGCGGCCTGCGTGTGGAGGATATCGACGCCGACGCGATGCGCCTGCTCAAGCAGTACGGCACGAGCGACGCCGAGATTGCCGCGCTGACCGGCTCGGACGAGCGCTTTGTGCGCGCCTATCGCAAGGGTCTGGGCGTGGTTCCCAGCATGAAGACGGTCGATACCTGCGCGGCCGAGTTCTCGAGCGCCACGGAGTACCACTACAAGACGTACGAGAACATCTACCGCACGAGCCCGGATGCCAAGAAGTGCGTGGCTCCCGACGAGACCACGCCGGCGGACAAGCCCAAGGCGATGATCCTGGGCGCCGGCCCCAACCGCATTGGCCAGGGTATCGAGTTCGATTACTGCTGCGTGCACGCGAGCTACGCGCTGGCGGCCCGCGGCTTTGAGACCATCATGGTCAACTGCAATCCCGAGACCGTCTCGACCGACTATGACACGTCCGACCGTCTGTACTTTGAGCCGCTCACCTACGAGGACGTCATGGACGTTATCGATGTCGAGCGCCCCGACGGCGTCGTGGTGACGCTCGGCGGCCAGACCCCGCTTAAGCTGGCGCGCATGCTCGAGGAGAGCGGCGTGAACATCATGGGCACCAAGCCCGATGCCATCGACTTTGCCGAGGACCGCGAGCGCTTTGCCGCCCTGCTCGACAAACTGGGCATCATGTATCCGCCGGCGGGCCAGGCCACCTCGTTTGAGGAGGCCGAGGCCGTTGCCGCGCACATTGGCTACCCGCTGCTGGTGCGTCCGAGCTACGTGCTGGGCGGCCGCGGCATGATGATCGCCTACGATGCCGAGCATCTGCGCGATTACATGGCCGAGGCTGCGCGCATTAGCCCCGACTACCCGGTGTATCTGGACCGCTTCTTGGAGGGCGCGATCGAGTCCGATGTCGACGCCCTGTGCGATGGCGAAGAGGTCTACATCGGCGGCATTCTGGAGCATATCGAGGAGGCCGGTATTCACTCCGGCGACTCTGCGACCTGCATCCCGCCGTTCAGCTTTAGCGAGAGCCTGCAGGCAAAGCTTCGCGAGACCACGCGCCGCATCGCGATGGCGCTGGGCGTACGCGGCCTGGTCAACGTGCAGTACGCCATCAAGGGCGAGACCGTTTACGTGATCGAGGCCAACCCGCGCGCAAGCCGTACCGTCCCGTTTATCTCCAAGGCCACCGGTGTGCCGCTCGCCAAGTGTGCCGCACGTATCATGGCGGGCGATTCCATCGCGAGCTTGGGCCTGCCGAGCGACGAGCGTCAGCTGGACTGGTTTTGCATGAAGGAAGCCGTTATGCCCTGGGGCCGTTTCCCGGGCGCCGACGTTATCCTGGGGCCCGAGATGAAGTCGACGGGCGAGGTCATGGGTATCGCCAAGAGCTATCCCGAGGCGTACGCCAAGACGCAGCTGGCGATTGACTACAAGCTGCCCGACCCGAGCGCCGGCAAGGTGTTCATTAGCGTGTGCGACCGCGACAAGCGTCACATCCTTTCGGTCGCCCGTATCCTGCGCTACCTGGGCTTTGATATCTGCTCCACCGAGGGCACGGCACGCGTGCTGCGCGGCGGTAACGTGACCTGCGAGGTCGTGGAGAAGATTAGCGGCCCGCACGACGGCGAGCGCCCCAACATCGGCGATCTGATTGCCGACGGAAAGATCGCGGTGATCGTCAACACGCCGTACGGCCCGGGTTCGCGTGGTGACGGCTACCTGCTACGTACCGAGGCCGTGCGCCGCGGCGTGACCTGCGTGACCGCGATGTCTGCGGCCAACACGTACGTGAGTGCCATCGAGGCCGTGCGCGAGGACCAGCAGGGGCACGGCAGCGCCAACGACATGGGCATGGACGTCATCGCCCTGCAGGACCTGCCGCAGTACACGGTGTAGTGTGACCTGTCCGGCCGGGGCGGGAGGGGCCGAGATTTCCCCCTTTCGCTCCGGCTGCAAGCAGAGTCGCTCAGGAGGAAACTCGGCCCCTCCCGCCCCGGCCTGCGGTGACTTAGCTGCACCGTGTGCTGCCGAAGGGGCTTTGCGCGATGACTAGGGCTGAATAGAAAATGAGTGTGGGCCCTGCC
>CABUBZ010000039.1 GCA_902489945.1 uncultured Collinsella sp. | reverse complement strand
GGAAAGAAGCTGCGCCGCGGGGGAGGCGACCCAAATGGCTTTCTCATATCGTCTTCCACAGGGAACCGCCCTTTTTTGTGCCGCTTTAGGCGTTAGCGGCGGCCGCCTTGATTGCCTCGAGGGCGTCTTCGCGGATCTTCTTCTTGTTCACATAGCTGCGAACGATCACGACGTTACCGTGAAGCTCGGGAGCGAGCTCCTTAACGGTGATGAACAGATCCGGATTTGCGGAAGAAGCACCGTTCAGGTCCATAGACTCAACGTCGGCCTTGATGCCCTCCTCCTCGCAAAGCTCCTCGACTTTGCCAGCGAGCATCAGGCTGGACCCGATGCCGTTTCCGCATACGGTGATGATATGCATGGCAACCTTCCTCTCCTACACGTGACGGTTTTCCCGTCTATCCAAAAGCGGCGACGCATCGCCGTGCCATTAAGGCCTAAAAGAATGAACGCATGGTCTCCAGAACTTGCTCGGGCGTATCGCACGCGCTGAGCTTGGCAACGCAGTCCTCATCCTCGAACATCTGCGAAAGCTCAGCCAAGCAGCCAAGATGGGCCTTGGGGTCGGGCGCGCAGATGCCCACGAGCACGTGAACCGGATCGAAATCCTCATGTCCAAACGCAACCGCAGGATCAAGCGTGACGATGCAGATTCCCGCTTCGCTCACGTTGCCATCGGCCTGGGCATGGGGCATGGCGATGCCCTCTTCAAGAACCATATAGGGACCGAATTTGTGAACCGATGAAATCATGGCGTCGACATAGCTCTGGTCGCATTTGCCGGCGTCTACGAGCAATTTGCCGCACGCCTTGATCGCTTCCTCCCAATCGGAGGCCTCGACATGGCAGGCAACAAGCTCGGGCTTAAGAAGATCGGTCAGCATGCTCGCCCCCTACTCCTCGGGCAGGATATGAAAACCAAGCGCCTGAATGTCGCGGGCAAAGCCCTTGACCGTATCAAGCGAGTACTCAAGCAAATCTTTCCCGAAATTCTTGCGCTTGGCAAGAAGGGCATTGGGGACCGTAATGATCTGGCAGCCAACAGACTCTGCCTGGAAGATGTTGAGCACCTCACGCGTGGATGCCCAGAGAACCTCGGCGGCGGGCTTGACGGCAGCCTTCTTTACGGACTCCGCCATGAGGGGCAGCGGATCGACACCGGTATCGGCGATTCGGCCGGCAAAGATAGACAGAATAGAGGGGGTCTCGGCAGAGACGGCATCGACGAACTCGTCGACCTGCTCGGGCGTGAAGATGGTGGTGACATTCACCTTGATGCCATCGGCGGAAAGGCGCTTGACCAGCGCGGCGGTGGACTCGCCCTTGGTGTTGAGCGCCGGAATCTTAACGTAGACGTTGTCCGCCCAGGTTGCGATCTCGCGAGCCTCGGCCTCCATACCAGCCTCGTCGTCGGCGAACACCTCAAAAGAGACCGACACATCGGTGATGTGCTCAAGAACCGTCTTGGCAAAAGCACGGTAGTCAGTCACGCCACCGGCCTTCATAAGGGAAGGATTGGTCGTGAAGCCCTGAACGTTGCCATTGTCGTGCATGTCAAGCATGCCCTCGAGGTTAGCGCCGTCGGCAAACACCTTGATCGCCATGTTGGTCCTTTCTCATCTAGCATTATTGCTATCGAAAGCCTTTTTCTTTGTTTCAAAAGCTTTTCGGCTTTCTTTTATAAACTACTTCAAAAGATATCGAAAGCTCAATTGCCAACTTTCCGTGAACGGTCGATTATCGGGCGTGAACGTATCTCACTTTTTTTCGAACACCTTTCAGGCAAGACTCTTTACTGGCTGTTGCAGGCATTCTGCACGTCAGGCCAACTACTAATTACAAATAAAAGCAAGGCGTGTCATTCATCTCGTTCGCTCGATTTCGCCTTGTTCTTTTCATATTGATACGTTATATTTCGATTACGAAAGGCATTTCTTTTGCCTTTCGTTCAAAAGGAGCGACTTATGGCATCAACTTCAGACCTTTCCCCGGCCGAACGTCAGCGATTTATCATGAACTGGCTGGCCGAAAAGCCAAATATCTCGGTATCCGACATCGTTCGCCGCTTTTCGGTTTCGGAAGTTACCGCGCGACACGACCTCGTCTCGCTGGAATCGGAAGGCAAATTGCGTCGCGTACGTGGCGGAGCGGTATCGCTTTCTCGTTCCAATGCCATTTCGTATCCCGAAGAGCGCATCAATGTCCAAGTCGAGGCCAAGGAGGCAATCGCCGCGACCGCAGCAACTCTTGTTGACGATGGCGACGTTCTGGTGATCGACATCGGCACCACGGCCTTTTACTTCACTAAGGCCCTCATGGACAAACGCGATATCACCATCATCACCGGCGATCTTGCTATCGCAAACTATGCCAGCTTTAATCTGCCCAATGCTTCGGTAGTGCTGTTAGGCGGCTCCGTGCGAAAGGGTCACCTTTATCTCGCGGGCGCGCTAACGCTCGACTGCATGAGCAAGCTTCATGCCGACAAGGCATTTGTCAGCGCGGACGGATTCCATCCCGACCACGGCTTTACCGTCGAGCATGACTTCTCGGCCATGATCAAGAGCATGTATCTGACCAACTCAAACCAGGGCTATATGATGGTTGACCAGGGAAAGTTCAACAAGACCAGTTTTTATCAGTCCGCGCAGATCGATGACCTCGATGGCATCATCGTTGATGGAGACAATGAGGGCATCATGACGGCGGCCATCGAGAGCAGCCGCAGTCATCCCAAGCTCTATTTTGCAAAATAACTCAAATGGCCGGTTCGCCCACATCGAGGGCGAACCGGCCATTTATTAAATCAAGCCGAAGTGGCGCATCGCCGTAACCGTGCCGTCGTGTGCGACGTCGTCGGTTACGTAGTCGGCGGCTGCCTTGACCTCGGGCATGGCGTTGCCCATGGCTACAGCCGTCTCGACGGCGGCGAGCATGCCCAGGTCGTTGCCCGAATCGCCAAAGCCAAAGGTGCGCGCGTTGCCGGTGCGGCCCAGATACTCCAGCGCTCGTGCCACGCCCAAGCCCTTGTCGATGCCTTTGGGGCTCAGCTCGCGATTCTGGCCACCGGTGTTGCACAGCTCAAACTCGCGATCGATAAAGCCATCATCGTTGGCTACGCGAGCCAGGTCGCACGCGTTAATGCACACCTTGCCTACGCGCAAGCGGCCACCGACGCGCATCTGGTCAACGCCGTGCACCACGCCGGCGCCTAGCAGAAATGACTGTTCGACACCAACTGGCTCAAGTGAATAGGTGACACCGTTCGTCTCGAACAACGCCTCGCCGCCCGCCACAGTAATACGACGCGCGAGCTCCGCGATAACGTCCTCGTCAAAGCAGTCCTCATGCACCACGCGGCCCTCGACCTCGAGCGTCGCCCCCGCCATGGCAACGATACCCGCCGGGTTCAGCGCACGCAGGCCATCGGCAATCAGCCACAAGGGGCGACCCGTACAGATAAATGCCCGGTGACCCGCATTGCGCAGTCGACCAAATGCATCGACAACAGCCTTCGACGGATGGACTGCATTGAAGTCCTTGTCGGTCATATCGTCGGGATCGAACGACGTCAGCGTGCCGTCCACGTCAAAAAAGAGCACAGCGGATTCGGAGCACGCATCAATCATATGGGTTCCTTTCGAGGATAAGGGCAAACGAAGCATCCATCATATAATGGAGCGACGCAACCAGAGAGGTCACCCATGGAATTTTACGCAAGCTGCCCCGAGGGCTTTGAGTCCGCACTCGCCGATGAGCTTAAACGCCTCGGGCTTTCGCATGTCCGCCGCCTGAAGGGCCGCGCTACGTTTGAGGGCGAGCTCGAAGAAGGCTACCGCGCCTGTCTGTGGTCGCGCCTGGCCAGCCGCGTGTTTGTGGTGCTTGGGCGCTTTGAGGCGCAGGATGCCGACGAGCTGTACGACAGCGTTTACGACATCGCCTGGGAGACCATCATCCGCCCCGGCGCCACCATCGCCATCACCGCCCGCGGCGTGACCGAGCAGCTGCGCAACACGCGCTTCTCGGCCCTGCGCGCCAAGGACGCGCTGTGCGACCGTCTGGCCGAGACCACGGGCCGTCGCGCCGATGTCGACGCCGCCGACCCCGATGTTCACCTACTGCTTTCGCTGCGTCAGCGCCGCGCGAGCATCAGCCTGGACCTTTCGGGCGACCCGCTGTTCAAACGCCTGCCGCCCGCAGCGACCCGCGCCGGCGAGGGCGCGCACGTGCTGCGCCCCGACTACGCCGCCCTGGTGCTGGCGCAGGTCGGCTGGACCGCGCTATGCGAGCGCGAGCTGACGGCCGACGACTACGAAAACGAAGCCCTGCCCACGCTGATCGACGCCTCATGCGCCGGCGGCGGCCTGCTGTTGGAGGCCGTGAACATTCTGACCGACCGCGCCCCGGGCGCTGTGCGCGAGCGCTGGGGCTTTGAGGGCTGGCAGCTGCACGACGCCGCCCTGTGGGAGCAGCTGCTTGCCGAGGCGCGCGAGCGCGAGGCGGCAGCGCGCGAGCGCCAGGCGCGCATCGTGGCCGCAGACATCGACCCCGCCGCCCGCAAGACTGCCGAGCGCATGGTCAAGTGCGCCGGCTACAAGCGTTTTGTCGACTTTTGTGCCGCCAAGCCCGCCACCGTGCTGGACCATGCGGGCGCCGTCGCCGGTGCCGCCGTGGTCGCGGACACCACCGAGACGCCGCTTTCGCTCATGCACGACGCCATGACGCTGGTCGGCGAGCTGCGCCGCGCGCCCGAGCTCGCTTCGGCACCGGTCGCCGCGCTCACCCGCGACGGATTGCTGGCCCGCGCGCTCCATGCCGAGCCCGTGCGCTCCATCGCCGTCATGCCCAATAACGAGGAGGCGGCTATTGAGGTTTGGCCCTCGCTCGACCACGCCGCCGCAGCGTTTGAGGCTGCGACCAGCGCAAACGCCGAGGGCGAGACCGCGGACGCCGACGACGTCATCAGCGACGAAGCCGCCGACACCTTCATGCCCGAACCTACCGCCACGCTCGATCCCCGAGTCCGAGCAGTTCGCCAACCGTCTGCGCAAGAACGCTCGCCTGCGTCGCAAGTGGGCAAAGCGCGAGGGCGTGAGCTGCTACCGCGTCTACGATGCCGACCTGCCCGATTACTCTGCCGCCATCGATCTGTACGAGGGTTGCCCGCAGACGCCGGGCCGCTGGCTCGTCATTGCCGAATACGCCGCGCCCAAGACCATCGACCCCGCACTGGCCCAGGCCCGTATGCTCGATATTCTGGCCATCGCGCCGCGTATCCTGGATGTTCCGGCCGAGCACGTGCACGCCAAGGCCCGCATGCGTTCGCGCGGCGGCTCGCAGTACGGCAAGCAGGGCGCCGGCAAGGGTGGATCGGGCGAGCGTGCCAACATCGCGCGCCGTCGCCTGCCGCTCATCGAAGAGGGCGGCCTCACCTTTGCCGTCAACTTTGACGACTACCTGGACGTCGGCATCTTCTTGGACCACCGCGTCACCCGCAACCTGGTGCGCGAGCACGCCAAGCAGGCGCGCCGCTTCCTCAACCTGTTTGCCTACACCGGCACTGCCACCTGCTACGCGGCAGATGGCGGCGTCGAGGAGACCGTGACGGTCGACCTCTCCAACACCTATCTGGACTGGGCCGAGCGCAACATGCGCCAGAACGGCTTTGTGGGGCCTCAGCATCATTTTGTGCGCGACGACGTGCTCGCCTGGATTCGCGACCAGCGCCAGACGCGCAACCGCTGGGACTTGATCTTTGTCGACCCGCCCACGTTCTCGAACTCGTCCAAGATGGGCCGCCGCACCTGGGATGTCCAGCGCGACCATGTTGAGCTGTTGGCCGGCGTATCGCGCTTGCTCGCGCAGGGCGGCCATGCCATCTTTAGCTGCAACCTGCGCGGCTTCCGTCCCGAGACGCGCAAGCTCGCCCGCGCGGGCGTGGTGCTGGAGGACATTACGGCGCAGACCATCCCCGAGGACTTCGCGCGCAACCAGAAGGTGCACCACTGCTACATCGTGCGCCGCCTGCCTATCGAGGATGCCATGGCCGAAGTCGGCTTTAGCGCCGAGGAAATTGCCGAGCGCGTCGAGGAACTGCGCAACCCCGAGGCCCGCAAGCCCCGTGCGGCAGTACCCGCGCACGCGCAGGCCGGCAACGGCAAGTCCAACTTTGCCGGCAAGCCCTTCCCCGCCGGCAAGCCCAAAAAGAAGAAGTTCTACGCCAGCAAGCCCAAGGGCAAATAACAAAGTTGCGGTGGAATACGGACTGTTTTGCCTGGAATTAGGCAGATTTAGACCGTATTTCACCGCAACTCAAATTGGGATGGTGGTTGGCTATCTAGCCTTGGGTGACCAGGCGATAGCCGATACCCACGTGCGTCTGGATATAGCGCGGGTGCGCGGGGTCGGACTCAATCTTCTTGCGCAGCGTGCCCATAAAGACGCGCAGGCTCGCCAGGTCGCTCTTAGTTGCCGTGCCCCAAATCTCGTGCAAGATAGACTGGTGCGTCAGCACCTTGTCGGCGTTGTGTGCCAACAGGCACAGGAGCTTATACTCGATCGGCGTCAGATGCAGTTCCTCGCCATCCATCGTGGCGATGCCGGCATCAAAATCGATATGCAGCTCACCGGTATCGAACGAGCCCTCGGAGGCAACACCGCCCGTTTGCGCATACGAAAGGCGCCTGAGCGTCGTGCGAATACGCGCGAGCAGCTCCTCGACCGAAAACGGCTTGGTCAGGTAGTCGTCGGCACCGGCATCGAGCGCGCGGATTTTGTCCGCATCCTCGCTGCGCGCCGAGACCACGATGATCGGCATGCCCGACCATGCGCGCACCGACTCCACCACCTTGACGCCGTCCATATCGGGCAGGCCCAGATCGAGCAGCACAATGCTCGGCGCCTGCGACGAGGCTGCGGCGATGGCGGCATGGGCGGTCTCCACGGCCATATGGCGCAAGCCGTGCGCCTCGAGCGCGGCAACGATAAGGTTGCGGACAGCGGGATCGTCCTCAACGACCAAGATGAGCGGTTTTACGGCAGAGTTCGGCACGGCGCTACTCCTTATCAAACGAAACATCGGCGGCGGGAAGCTCAATCGTAAAGACCGAGCCGTGCGGATCCGCCGCGGTAACCTCTATGCTACCGCCATGTGCCAGCGCAATGGAGCGGCAGAGCGAAAGCCCCAGGCCCACGCTTCGGTGGCTGTCGGCCAAACCGTGGTTGGCGGTGTAGAACGACTCAAAGATGCGCTCGCGATCCTCGGGTGCGATGCCCGGACCGTCATCGGCAACCGAGCACGCCACGCATCCATCGTCTACGCCAATCGAAATCACGATATGCGAGCCTGCGGGCGTATAAGTGATGGCGTTGTTCACCAGATTGACCACCAGCTGCACCATCAGGCGCGCATCGACGTTGACGAGCGCCGGCTCATCGCACGGCACCACCTTAAGATCGTGCTCGCGCACGGCCGGACTTACGTGGCGCAGCGCCTCCTCGACGATATCGTCCATGAGCTCGAGCGTAGTCGACAGATGCATGCCGCCGCCCTCGAGCTTGGTGATGGCGAGCAGGTTCTCGACAGTGGCGTTGAGCCACAGTGCATCCGAGCGAATGGATAGAAGCAGGCCGCGGCGCGTCTGGGCATCGAGCACCGCGGTGCCGGTTGAACCCTGGTCGAGCAGGACATCGGCATTGCCCGAAATACTGGTGAGCGGCGTGCGCAGGTCGTGCGAGATGGAACGTAGCAGGTTGGAGCGCAGCTGTTCGTTTTTGGCGAGTACCGCCGCTTCTTCGCGGGCCTCCATGGCGCGGGCGCGATCGAGCGCCAGCTCGCCTTCGCTCACGATGGCATCGGCAAGTGTCCGCTCCTCATGCGTCAGCACGTCGGGCTCGGCAACGATAGCCAGCACGCCCACCACCGAGGCGGGGTCGCCCGAGCGCACGAAGCCGTCGCCCGTGCGAACCGTCAGGTAGATGCCATAGAACGCCGATCCGCCAAACGTGGCGTCAAGCGGCGTTCCCACGTAGGCGGACGCCGAGAGCCGCGGCGGCATCTGCGGCGCCAGCTCGTGCACCGGCGCGGCATCGCCCACGGCTGTGTACGTCGCACGCGGCAGCAGGTCATCGCCCTCGGCGTCGGCGCTGTACCACACGACCGGACAGCCCGAAAGACGCGCCAGCTGCGTAGCCATGGCATGAACGATCTGATGCTGATCGGCGCACCGCTGCAGCATGCGGTTGGTCTCGAGCACCATATGCGTGCGGCGGTCGCTGGCGGCAGCCTGTGCCAAGGCGCGGCGCAGGGCCAACGCAATCGAGCTCGACACAAGCGAGACCACGAACATGATGAAGAACATGCCGGGATAGCCGCGGTCGATAAGCGACAGCGAGTAGCGCGGGTCGACAAACAAGAAGTTGTAGAGCGCCACGGCGGCAGCCGAGCTCAGCAAGCAATACAGGCGACTCCAAGTAAAGAATGCGCACAGCTGAACGGCGAACACATAGACGATCATGATGCTCGGCGCGAGACCCGGATGGTCGAGCAGCGCGCCCACAATTGTCGCCGCGACCAGCAGCCCCACCGATACGCAGGCGTCATACAGAGGAGTGCGGCGCGTCAGCGTTGTGCGCCGCCACCAAAAGCTATCGGCAATATCGCCGTCCGTACGGACGTCCATCAGCGTCCCGCCCCTCTCTCAAAAACAAAAACCACCACAAAGGGGACAGGCACCCTTGTGGTGGTTTCCCCTTGTGGTGGTTCCAAGTGTAAAGCCTTTGCAACCTGCGGTCGTTAGACAAACAGCACGTGCGCGAGCAGTGCGCACACGCACGCCGCGACAAGCACCGTCACCACGATCGAAATCACGCGGTCGGCCATGTCCATGTTGGCCCGATTCGTAAAGAACCGATCTTCGGCAGCATCGGCGCGTACCTCACGCACCAGCTCGGTCGCAAGATCGCAACCGTCAAGCACCTTTGCATCCATGGTTTCCTCCCAGGACTCAATCCCCGTCAATACAAACCCGCCCGTTCGCAGACAAACCTCGAGCGTCGACTACGGCCGCTCGTTGGGGGCCAGGCGCTGCATCTTGTTCACGGCCTTGAACTTGGTGAACAGCGGCACGTACTCAAAGCTCACGTTGGAGTTCTCCAGGCCGTACCAACGCGCGGGCGTGCCGGCGGCGCGGCGGATGATGTACTTGAGCGTGATGGCCGTGCGCTCGCTGGGCTCCACATCGCTTTCGGGCGCCAGAAGCTTACGGATCAGGACGAACTTGAACGTACCGATGTTACCCGGATCCTTGTAGACCGAGTAGTCATGCGTCTGCGGCGGCAGCTCGCCGGTGGCAGCCAGGTCCTGAACAACCTGACGCAGGTAGGCATTGACGCGCTGGTTGATCTTGTAGCCCAGGTAAAGATGCACGCGGAACACGTAGTCGGTGCCGAACGTCTCGACCGAATAGGCAAAGGTATGCGGTTCGTCCATGGTCTCGACGTTCACAAACCACCAGGCGTGGGCACGCTTGGGATGCTTGTCCAAGATCGAGTAGACGATATCGCGGTCGATGTAGTCGGTATGGGTGTCCTTGGTCAGGTACACGACGTTGTCGCTCATGCGCTCGTAACGGTCGTCGTCACGCAGGCGCTTGAGCTGCGGCAGGTAGCTGCGCAGCGGCAGCAGCGTAAACTGGCGCTGCTCGACCGCCGTGCCGTTGTACCAGCACACCATAATGCCCATGATGAGTGCAGCCATGAGGATGGTGAAGTAGCCGCCGTGGAAGAACTTGGTGAGCGAGCTCACGAAGAAGAAGCCTTCGAGCAAAAGGAAGAAGGCCGCGAAGATCCACGGAGCAACCTTGAGCTTGCGCTCCTCGTGCAGGTAGAAGAAGAGCAGCAGCGTGGTGCACATCATAGTCAGCGTAATGGCAAGGCCGTAGGCGGCTTCCATATGCGCCGAGTTCTGGAACAGCAGCACCACGATGACGCAGCCGACAAGCATGACGTTGTTGACCATGGGGATGTAGAGCTGGCCCTTGGTCTCGGCAGGGTAGAAGACCTGCATGTGCGGCATGAGGTCCAGACGGCTGGCCTCGGACACCAGCGAGAATGCGCCGGTGATAAGCGCCTGCGAGGCAATGATGGCCGCGACGGTGGAAAGGCCGACGGCAAACGGGCGCAGGCCCGGGGCGAGCATCTGGTAGAACGGGTTGAGATCGGCAATGCCCATGAGCTCGGGGTTGGCAGCGTTGTTCATAAGCCAAGCGCCCTGGCCCATATAGGACAGCAGCAGGCAGCACTTAACGAACGGCCAGGTAGCGTAGATATTGCCGCGGCCGACGTGGCCCATGTCGGAGTAGAGCGCCTCGGCACCGGTGGTGGCGAGGAAGCAGCTGCCCAGAATCATGATGCCCGCGTGGTTGTTGGGGCTCAACAAAAAAGCGATGCCGCGGAGCGGGTTGAGGCACAGCAGCACGGCGGGGTGCTGTAAGACAAAGAACAGACCCGTGCCGCCCAAGAACAGGAACCACAGCGTCATGATGGGGCCAAAGGCGTGACCGATCTTGGCCGTACCGATGCGCTGTACCAAGAAGAGCACGATGATGATGGCGAGCGTAATGGCGACGACGCGGCCCTGGTCATCGCCCAGCACGGCATGAACCGCCGGGATAGTGCGCAGGCCCTCGATGGCCGTGGTAACGGTAACGGCCGGCGTCAGGATGCCGTCGGCGAGCAACGCGGCGCCACCCAGCATGGCGGGGATGATAAGCCACTTGCCGCAACGCTTGACCAGGCTGTACAGGGCAAAGATGCCGCCCTCGCCATGGTTATCGGCGCGCAGCGAGATGAGCACATACTTGATGGTGGTCAGCAGCGTGACCGTCCACACGACAAGGGAGAGCGCGCCGAGCACGAACTCCTCCGTGACGCTTCCGATGCCGCCGTTGCCGGCAACGAGCGCCTTGGTTACATACATAGGGCTGGTGCCGATATCGCCGTACACCACGCCCAGCGTGACGAGCATCGCCGAGATGCTCACAGGAATCGCAGCGTGCGAGGCTGCCTCCTTGGCCTTTTGTTCCATAAGCCGGTTTCCTCCCAACTTTAATGTTCGAAGGGATTATAGGTAATCGGCCCATGTTTTAATGCACTGTTTTCCCAGCTAGATAAAGATTTATACAGTCTTTAGGCCACCGCGGCGATATGAAGTGTGACAAAGGGACTATCCCCTTGTCACATTCGTCATTTTCCGAGCCAGTTTTTGAACCACCACTCCATGGAACGGCTCATCTCGGCCATAAAGGGGCTCGTGTGCTTGCGGGTGTAGATATCCACCACGCGCTCGCCTACCTCGCGGGCATGCGGACGGAACATCGCGTCCATCTCGGCCACCTGCGCGTCCATGGTCGCAGCATCGGCGCGGCAGTAGCGCTCCTCGTGCACCAGGTTCACCACGGGATGCGCAATAGCCGGGCGCTCCTTGCGGGGCGTGCCGATGATGAGCATCGACAGCGGCATGGTATAGGGCGGCAGATCGAGCAGCTCGGCAACTTCCTCGGCATTCTCGACGATATCACCGATATAGCAGCTCCCCAGGCCCAGAGCCTCGGCGGCAACCACGGCGTTTTGCGCGGCGATCACGGCGTCCTGGGCCGCGATGGCAAAGTCGCCCAAACCCGGCGCGCGGCGGGGCGCCTTACCCGTGCGCTCTACAAACTCGGGCTCAAAGCAGCCCACGTGCTCAAACAGATCGATCCACTTGGCATAATCGACCACAAATATTAGTGCCCAGGGCGCCTTGGCGATCATGGGCTGGTGGTCGCACAGGTCGGCCAGGCGGTCGAGCGTTGCCTGCTCGCGGATGCTCACGATGGAATACATCATCATGGCGCCCGCCGACGGCGCACGACTCGCCGCATGCAGAATCGCCGCCCGCTGCTCGTCGGTCACCGCCACGGGACGGTCATCGTCATCACGCGCGAAGGCACGCGTGGAGGAACGGTGCTCCAACGTGTCCAGCACCGCATTGCCCGTCGTCTCGACCGGATAGCCGCACGTATCCACAGCCTTGGTGCAAACCTGCTCGTTCATCGCCTCATCCTCGCTAATTCTTTAAGAAGCCTTTACGTTTCCGTGTAATTCCCGTCCATTATCGCGCAGGTCGCCACTCCATTGCGCCACACCGCCACACGTGCGCGTTAATATGGCTGGTTGTTGTGCGCAGCCACCAATTGCAGCGCATATCTTAGTAACAATCGGATAAACCCCCGCTTTCGTAGGTTTTAGTTTGTGAGGAGTCTCAGCATGTTCGCTGCCGCCATCTCGCTCGTCGGTCTTGCGGCGACCGTCTACCTTGTCTTGCGCGAGGCCAAGGCCATTCGCGCTCAGTCGGGCACCGTTGCCAAAAGCGCTCTTGGGTGGAGCGTCGCCTTCGGCCTGTTCCAGCTCTTTTTGACCATTTGGGGCGCTATTGGCCTCGTCGCGCAGAACGAGCCGCTCGCCTTCGTGATGCTCATCCTGACCAACGCCATCCTCACCGGCTGCGCTTGGGCCAGCATCGCCCGCGACCGCATCGCCCCGCGCGTCTTTGCGTTCGCCAAGCCCGACGCCCCCGCCCCCACCGGCAAGCTCGCCCGCCTGCGCGGCGCCTTTGTGGGCAAACCGCTCGTCGCCGCCGTCCTGTGCCTGCTGCTCGCCGGCGTTTTTGCGCTGCTGGGCATGGAGGTTTCGTCCAACCACGACTTTACCTGGGTCTACCCCCTGTGCATCCTGCTCGAGTGGGCCATCATCACCGTGCTCATGACCGGCTTGTTCTTCCTGTTCCAGCGCCACGGCGCAGCTCCGGCCGTCCTGGCCTTCGCCCTCTTTATCCTGGGCATTGCCGAGTTCTTCGTCATCACGTTTAAATCCATGCCCATCCAGCCGGGCGACCTTTCGGCCATCTCCACCGCCGCCGCGGTCGCCGGCACCGGCTACACCTTCTCGATCTCACTGTTCTGCGTGCTGTCCATGGGCTTTACCGCCATCGCCATGCTGCTGTGCGAGTACGCCGGCCTGGTGGCACCGCACCGTCAGAAGGGCGCCGCCAACGCCAAGCGCATGCTGCTCACCAACCTGCTCGTGGCGGTGCTGTGCCTGGGCGGCGTGACCGCGCATGTCACGCTCATCGACTACTACAACACCCTCGGCATCACCGTCTACACCTGGCGCCCGCTCGAGAGCTACTGGCGCGAGGGCTACCTGCCCGCTTTCATTAGCGCAGCGCAGTCCATCAAGCCGCCCAAACCCGCCGACTACTCCGTCGACGATGCCAAGGCCACGCTCAAAAAGTACGCCAAGGCCTACGACAAGTCCGACGCAGCCAAGAGCGACGAGCGCGCCGCCGCAAAGGAGCAGTTCGATAGCGAGAAGCCCACGGTCATCGCCATCATGAACGAGACCTTCTCGGATCTTTCGATCTACCAGAACATGCGCGCCGGCTACGAGGGCCCGCAGTACTTTAAGAACCTGTCCAACTGCCTCAGCCGCGGTAAGCTCTACGTGAGCGCCTACGGCGGCGGCACCGCCAATACCGAGTTTGAGTTTATGACCGGCAACTCCATGGCCAACCTGGGCTCGGGCGTGTACCCCTACACCATCTACAACATGGAAACGACCGGGAACCTGGCAGAGCAGTTCAAGTCGCTCGGATATTCCACCACGGCCATGCACCCCAACCACGCAACCAACTGGAACCGCGAGAACGTGTACAAGGACTTTGGCTTTGACCGGTTCCTGTCCATCAACGACTTCCAGGGAGCCGACACCCTACGCGGCATGGTGACCGACCAGGCTACCTACGACAAGATTCTTGAGCTGCTCGACCAGAACGCCGATCCGCAGTTTATCTTCGACGTGACCATGCAGAACCACTCGGGCTACGACACGGGCCTGCTGCCGGTCGACAAGCAGATGCACCTGAACATCGACACGACCGACCTGGACACCAAGACCGTCGAGGACGGCACGCTCTCCGATGTCGACGAGTATGTCTCGTGCATCGAGCAGTCCGACCAGGCGCTTCGCTACTTCCTCAACGCCTTGAGCAAACTCGACCGCAAGGTGGTCGTGGTGTTCTGGGGCGATCACCAGCCGTTCTTCCCGTCCAAGTTCAACGACAAGTGGTTTACCGGCGAGGACGACGCCACGCATCAAGAGCGCCTGTGGCAGACCGATTACATCATCTGGGCCAACTACGACGTTGCCGGCTGCGACCAGACGAGTGAGGTCGACGACCTGTCCACCAACTACCTGTCCACGCAACTCATGCAGCTGATCGGTGCCCCGCTGACCGACTACCAGAAGGCGCACATGACGCTGCGCGAGTCGCTGCCCGCCATCAACTCGGTGGGCTACGAGGACGCCAGCCTGCGCTGGGCACTCTCCTCCAACGTCACCGGCGACGACGCCGCCGCAGCAGCCGCCACCAAGGCGCGCGAGGATTACGCCAAGATGCAATACTACGAGATGTTCCGCGACGGCAAGAACGTCTATACGGAGCACTTCCAGACCGAGGCCAACGAGACCGACCCCAACTTGGCACCGGGTACGACCAAGATCAAATAGCGACTAGCTGCGAGTTCATAACTGAAACGTCTGTCCGGGCGGAGGCATATAAGGTTCCCTGCTCGGACAGTCCTGCGCAAGACGGAGGCCACATTAAGTGGCCTCCTTTGCGTGCGGAACTCGCGATGAACCTTATATGCCTCCGCCTGGACAGACGCCCTGATGTTGGGGCGTGGCTTGTCTTGGGTGTATCGCCGAACATATATAAGTTGAAGGCCACGTTATGTGGCCTTCTTTGTTTGCGGAAAGTGTGTCCCGGAATTCTTGTCTGGAATGGGATGCAGTTTCCGCTTGGGACCCGATTGGGAAAGTGTGTCCCACTATTCAGCTGGATTCCGGGATGTATTCCGTTCCGGGCGCTAATTGTGGGATGCAGTTTCCGCTTGCGGAGTCTCCACTCAACAGAAAACCCGGGTGGCCTGTTTTTTGGCTACCCGGGTTTTTGGGTTGTCGATATGTTCGACTGGCTACTAGTGGGTCTTGCGGCGCTTGATCAGCATGATGAGGGCTATCACTACGAGCGTTGCTCCCGCTGCTGCTGCGGTGGCGACTAGGGCGAATGTTTGGTCGCCGGTGTTTGCGAGGTTCTTCGCTGTGGTCGTAGTCTTGACCTTGGTGTCGGTCTTAGCTCCGTTGTCGGACTTGGGCTTGTCCGGGTTCGTCGGGGTCTCAGGAGTCTCGGGGTCCTTTGAGCCTTCGGAATCGGTTGGGCCGGCGGTGTTTACCAGCGTATGGTCCAGGAACTTCTTGGCGCCCGCACTTGCCTGTGAGAACAGGCGGCGCGTGCGGATCGGGGTGGCGTTCACCGTTGTGGGTGCCGTCTCCTCGGCCTCGATATTCACGAGCGTCGTGCCGGTGTCGAGGCCCACGTCGTTGTATCCCACGTGGCAGTAATACTGCGCACCGTCATCGTCTGCGGTCAGGTCAATCTCGAGCTTTGAGGCCGTTCCAGCCGCGAGGTTGCCATCGGCACCCACGAGCTTAAACTCCGTCTCGCCGCGGCCCTTGCGGTACCACATATAGGTCGGTGCCAGCCCTGTTTCGCTATCGTCGGCACCGAGTTGCTTCACATAGCCAATCGCCGAGAGCGTCAGGTGGCTTCCCGCCGTGCGCTCAACCGAAGAGTCGTATCCAAGATCCAACCCCTCCGCAGCATCCGCCGCAGGTCCGCTCACGGTCATCGTCATGCCATCGGGCATGGTCTTGACCGTGATGATTGCCGAGCGAATACCTGTTTCGGTCGTGGATCCATTCTTAACGGCGGCGATGGCGAATCGATACTCCGTATTGGGCTGCAGCCCATCCCACTTGAGCGAGGTCTGCGTGTTGTCGGCAATCTTCCAGCTATTGACGACCGCATCCGCCGCATTGCTCTGCAGCATGCCCACGCCGTAGCTAAAGCCGTCCTTCTTTGAGAGCACATCGTCCCAGCTAAAGGTAATGCTTGTCGAATCAACAGCGTTTGCCGTAAAGCCCGTCACGGCCGGCGCGTCGGGCATCTCGACGTCCTTAACGTCATAGCCCACGATCCAGAACTGGTCGGTGTCCTTGGTGCCGAGCTTGTCGCCCGAGTCTGCCTCGAACTTGTCGACATCCACCGCGTTGACGCCCAGACGCCACACAAAACCGTACTTGCCCTGCGCGGCCTCGGGCAGGTTGTCGACGGTGCCGCCGTATTCGGTCGATTCACTCGAGGAGTTACCCGTAGTAAAGCCGGCGTTGGCACCAAAGCACAGGCCGCCAAACAACTCGTGCTTTGCGAGCTTCGCGCCCATGACAACGCTGCCGTTCAGCGTCAAGCCGAGCTCGAGCTCCTGCTCCTTGCCCTCTTCGACTTCGATGGTCTGCTCAATGCTCGCCCCCGACTGCGCGGCGGCGCCGTTAAACCCATCGTGCGTGTAGGCGCGCGTTACGCCAGGCTTGCCCAGGCCAAAGGAATCCCCAACGGGAGTCTCGCCGTTGAGCGTCGTTTGATAGGTTCCGGGTTCTCCCGACCGGTTGGTCAAAAAGTAGCTGAGCGGCGTCATATTGTGCTGTTTGGCAATGCGGTCATAGGCCTCGACATTAACGACCGAGGTCTGCGCGCCGAGCGACACGGGCGCCGCCATCACGCCCTTGCCACCAGTTTCCTCATTTTCGATCTCATACTCGTAATAGACCATCGGAATCGTGTAGAGCACGGCCTTGTCACCCTCGCCGGCATGCGACTCATAGCTTACGCTTGCGCTGACCGTGCGCTCGCTCCGGTAGTCATAGCATCCCTCGGCGGCAAAATCGACTGAAGCATTCATCGCGACCAGGGGCGGACCGGTCTGCACCTCGACGGCAACGCCCAACTCGGCGCCAATGGTATAGCCCTGGGATGTCCCCGTGCCCTTTTCCTCTCCGTATGACGTGCCGCCCAACACCAGATAGCCGTATGCCTGCTCCAGATCCTCAACATAGGGCGCATCCTGCAGCACGGCAAGCACGCGCGGGTTGGTATAGACCTTGTAGCGGTCCTTGTACGTGATCTTGACGCTGTCGTTGTCGACATCGGGCAGCGCGAGCGAGATAAATGTGCCGTAGGTAGTGCCGCGACGGTTGCTCTCGCTAATCACCTGCTCCTCGCCGCGGCGCACCTTTCCGTTCTCGTCGAGCGAAAAATGCGAGGCGGTCATCCAATAGTAGTCATCGTTCTTGCGCAGGTCCTCGTCGCGGTGCTTGCCCACCACGGCGATAAAGCTCTCGTTATAGCGGTCCGAACCCGAGACGCTGCCCGCCTTGACGTCGCTGATCCACACCTGCTCTATACCCTTGTGGTCATGCTTGTTGCTGCTGTTGTATTGCTGACCGCTCATGCTCATGGTTCCGACCATGGATCCCAAGCCCTGAGCCCCGCTCTGTGCCGTGTTGCAGGCAAAGTCGCGGAACACATCGCCGCCCACGAGCACCTCGTCGACCGCCAGCTGCTCGGACAGGCCGTCAAGGTTGGCAGTGGCAAGGGCAATAGGCGCCAAGGTGCACGGATAGCGCTTATCCTGAGCGCTATCCTTCCATGCGCTGTTGGGCACATGCATCAGCCCATAGGAGGCGAGGAGCCCGTCTCTGTATTCCTTGCAATCGGAAATCTTGAACTCGCCAGACTCCGAGTCAAAATACGCGTAGCGGTACAGCGCGCCGTACAGCCCCTTGCTGCCGTCAGAAGCGCCGTAATCAAAAGCGCTGCGTTGCCAGTCATAGCCCGCAAGAATAAGGCCCGTGACGGTTTCACCCGTCTTCTTTCCTTCTTCATCGTAGGCGGCAAACGTGCCGAACGTCGCATTCGCAGCGACCATGGTCTTGCCGTTCGCGGAGAGGGAGATTGCGCCCGCGTCGCCCAGAGCATCGACATGGACGAGCGCACCCTTGGATGCATCCCACGAAAACAGCTCGCAATGCGTCGACTTATCAATATTCTTCTTGCCGTAGGGTGCCGAGACCACGATGGCGAGGTCATCGCAAAAATCGCGATCGAGGTCGCCGGCCGCTAGCGAAACGACAGGAGCTGACTGAAGCTGCGTCCAGGAGTCGTTCCCGCCCTTGTTGTGCGTGGTGTAGTCCGCGGCGTTACCGGCATCGATCTTGACGACGCTTTGCTTCCAGTTGCCGCCCTCCAAGTCATACATGTCGACTACAGCCTTGCGCACGCCGTTCTCGTCGACATAGCAGCCCGCGTAGACAAAAAGCTCGTCGACGCCGTCGCCATCGACATCGCCCGCCTCGACATCAAAGACGGCGTCGTGCTCTTGCAGGTAACCGGCATCCAGGTACTTAAAACGGCCTTCGTACATCATATTAGTGTTGACCGTCACCGGCAGGTGTGTGTCGAGAGTGCGCGTACGCCCGTTGCTAAACGAGTAGAGGACCAGCTCAACCTTTCCGGCGTATGACTTGCCGTCAATCGTCGTGGAGGAACTGTCGCCGTAGGCACGGAGCTCGGCAACGTGGCTCTTTTTGCCCGTGCTGGCGTCGCTGCAGAACTCAACACTCGTGGCGTGAATGCCCGAGAAACCGTTGTTGTCGTTGGCGAGTACTGTTGAGGACTCATTGTTGCTTAGGTACGACCAGGTGCCGCCACCGTAGTCGCTATGCTTGTAGAGATCGCTGTTCGTATCGAAGTTGTTGACGTTTTGCCAGAACTTTGCGGCGCCCCACACACTTCCATAGCCATCGGTGAGTTTGCTGCTGCCGCCAATGTCACCGCGCTCGACGTTCTCGAGCTTGTCGCGCAGAGTGTAGCGATTGCCATGGCTACCGTTAGCTGCCATATAGACCTCGCTGCGCGTGGCAAACGTCGTGGGGGTATCAGTGGAATAGGGGCCAATGGTATCGGCCGGAATGTCCTCGCTCGTGCCCAGACCCAGGGCTTGATAATCCTGCTCGGTCATATCGGTGATTGCGGGCGCGTCTGCCGCCTGGGCAACCTGGGGCGTGGCCGTGAAGCAGGCGACGCTCGTGGCGATCAACGCAGCAAGCGCCGCCGTCCCAACAAGCGGGATTTTCGACAGCCTACGGATACGGGGGTGTGGAACGTACATGAGGGACCTCGCTTTATTCGAGTGGAGTGGACTCATTTTTGCAAATGATACATCCGATGCCCGATATCACGTGTCTCATTTTCGCCAACGGCGTGTCTCATTTTTGAGAATCCGAGATGCCGCGGAAATCTTATCCCAGCTCAAAGGCCATTTCTGGGATGTATTTTCCGTCGAGTGCCTCATCGGAAAACTGCACCCCATTTCAAGCGTCGATTCTGGGACGCACTTTCCCCTTAGACCCTCAACCGGAAACCGCATCCCACTTTGAGCGCAAATTCCGGGATGCATTTTCCGCTTGAGCCTCATTGGGAAACGGCGTCCCACTTTGAGGGCTGATTGTGGGATGCATTTTCCGGTTTTGCTCTCATTGGGAAAATGCATCGGTCGCGCGCGCAGACATGGTGTAAGAGTGTCCTGAGGTCCGTCGCTGCAAGTCC
>CABUBZ010000038.1 GCA_902489945.1 uncultured Collinsella sp. | reverse complement strand
TGGCCCACGCGGATCTGGCTGTAGAACGGGTTGCCCTCGCTCTCCAGGCGGATAGCCGCGGCGAGTACAAGGCTGGGTACGGCGATGACGGCCAGAACGCAGCCGCTGAACGCGATGTCGAACGTGCGCTTGACGGCCCGGTAGGCCAGGCGCGAGCGGTCCCAGTCCATGATGGATTGCATGGCCTTGTAGCAGCAGGCGCTCTCGCGCCGGTCCATGGCCTGAGCAATCAGCACCGCCCCCGCGGGCGCATCCGTTGCATACTTTGTTTTATCTGACACGTTCTCTTCCAAGACTTCGTCCCCAGATTGGGGATCCTCCCTGTTTTGCTAGACAATCGCCAGCAGCTAGGCGATCGCCTTTTTAAGGTCGCGCATGACGCGCTGCTCGTTTGAAAGCACGGCAAGGCCAACACGGGTGGTTACGCGTCGGCCGCACAGGTTGAGCTCCAGATAAGCAGTGCATTTACGTCTATTAATGTTTTTGATGAGGCCCTCGTGGCCCAGCAACGGACCTGCCGTTACTACGACCTGGTCGCCGTCTTTTAAGGCCTCGCTCATGGGCACTACGCGGTCTCCCCTATGCGTACAGCCGCCAATGAGCTGGACCTCTTCTTTTGCCAGCGGCACAAACTGACCGTCCTGAGATAACACCCGGGCAAAGTCGTCCATGCGCAGCAGATACTGTTGCACGGTGCGGGGATCTGCCGTATCGCAGATAAGATATCCGGGAAAAAGCGGCTTGGTCGTGTCGACCCATTCGCCGTGTACCTTGATCTCGGTTTGATATTGGGGATAAAAGAGCTCCTGCATGGCACTCGCCGGCACCATGCGCTCGATGCGCTCGCGCATTACGTCTTCGCGACCGTTAATGACCTGGATCACATACCACACGAGCACCACCCCCTTGCTGTCTTACGTGTGGCTCACGGGGTTTGGGTATGGCTTCGCCAGGGCGCTTGTGCGCGAAGGCGCTCCATATTCAAACCCTGAGCCCAGTTAGACAAGCACGTGGCTCTGCCCCACCGTGAACGGTATGTATAAGCGCAGTTGCTAGAGATGCGGCCGTGTATCGCAAAAAGACCGCGTCTCCAGCTGGCTGCGTGCGAACCAGTCAAGCGGGAACAAAACTGGACCGCACGCAAACAGCTGAACTCATGTAACCTTAAGTATCCTAGCACAAGCTGGTAGCAAAACTGATTTGGCTAATGGCGGACAAAATTTCGTCAATTTAGCGTGTTCAATGGGGTTGTTTTGGGATGTTGTTCATATTGATGCAGGTCATTGGGATGATAACGGTGATTAGGCGCGTTCCTGAAGCCCAAATGGAACGGCGATCTACACTGATAATCGCGTTTGGCTAACAAACTATGTACAGAGATGGGAAATAAATTGTGCAACTTTTAATGGGGTGGGTTCGGGCGTCGAATTGCGAAGATACTCATCGCACAATAGACGCGCCTGGCTACAGAGTCAACACATTTTGGGGCGGTTTGTTGGACAACTTTTAAGGTATAGTTGTCGCAAAATTTGCGACAACTACTGCTGACCGCGAACTTGAACAGGAAAGCAATTTGCATATTTTGCAAAAATGCAGTTCAGGCCACTTAATATCGTATGAAAATAAAAAAGGCCACTCGATTGAGTGGCCTTGCATTCACGATGGTGGAGACGAGGGGGATCGAACCCCTGACCTCTTGACTGCCAGTCAAGCGCTCTCCCAGCTGAGCTACGCCCCCGTGACGAGGTAGTACTATAGGGGAAGATCT
Source organism: uncultured Collinsella sp. (assembly GCA_902489945.1). Lineage (GTDB taxonomy): Bacteria > Actinomycetota > Coriobacteriia > Coriobacteriales > Coriobacteriaceae > Collinsella. The sequence goes on along the minus strand of CABUBZ010000038.1, from coordinate 17,936 downwards.
TCGGGGATGCAAGGACTTTTTTGGGGTTGTTGCCCTGCCTTACGGGTTTTCCTGGGACGGGGCTGAATTGACTGATTTTGACTTCCGCAAAATCAGTCAATTAACCCACCGTCCCGATAAAACCCTCACGCGGCGACGCCTTACTTGTAGAGGTAGGCGATCGCCGTTCCTTGGTGGACTTGAATCTTGGCTGTTTTCCTTACGACATTAGAGATGCCCGTATCGGCCAACAGGCCCAAGGGGCTGTGATCTAGCTCCCATTCTAGGCCGTATTCGCTTACCACCGTCCCAGGGGCTATGGCGATGATGGAGAACGTCTTGCCTTCGGCGCCCTCGATGGTCCACGACTCACCTGCGTGAAGAATGCGGGCGACCACCTTGTCCTCGGCAATCCAGACAGGGGCATCCTCGTAGCCCGTGAGCAAGCCCAGTACTGAAAGCGCCATATCCGGCCGGCCACCGGTGGCACAGGTTGCAACCACTTCGGCACCCGGCCAGCGACGGCGAACAGAATCGAGCGCCAACGCCAGATCGGTATAGTCCTTGTACGGGTCGTGGCGCTCAACTTCAAAGTCGGCGGCAGCATCGACCAGTGCGCGGCCCGCATCGCTCACCGTGTCGGCATCTCCTACATATACGTCGCAGCCCAGGCCGGCGCCCAGCAGCGCGTCGAGCCCGCGGTCCACGGCGATAACGTGGTCGCACTCCCCCGCTAGCCTACGCAACAAATCCGCGCTCGCCACCACGGGCGAGCCGCAGACTACAAGTACCTTGCAAGCCACAGCCCTCGCCTATCCCTCAAACGAAAGCACGTGGGCCAGGTCAAGCTCCTCGTAGCTATCGATAAAGATATCGCAGTTGGCGCGCACATCGTCGCGCTCCATACGGCCATGCGGGTCAAAAATACCCACACGCTTAAAGCCGGCGACCCCAGAGCTCTTAAGGCCAAAGACCGCGTCCTCAAACACCCAAGCGCGCTCAAACTTGCACTCGTGGCGCTCCTCCAAGCGGCGCAGGGCCAGCTCGTACACATCGGGAAACTGCTTGGAGCGTCCTGCCTCACCCGTCGTGGTAACAAACTCCATGTAAGCGTCGAGCCCCGCACCTGCGAGCGTAGACTGCACCAGCTCGGCCGGAGTGGACGTAGCCACGCACATGGCAATTCCCGCCGCCTTCGCCTGCTCCAAAAATGCAAGGAGCCCGTCGCGCGGCGGTACCTTGGAGTAGCCATCGATCAGAATCTCGCTCAGTTCGCGATACAACTCCTCGCCATTCGCGCCTATGCCCCACGTGTCGTGGTAGGCCTGGCATTCGTCCTCGAGGGAAAGATGCTCAAACTGGGCAAAATCGTCGACCGTCACGTCAATGCCGTGACGGTGTAATAATTCGGGCTGGGCGTAGCCCCAAACGGGGGTGCTATTAACCAGCGTGCCGTCGCAATCGAAAATAAAAGCAACCTTGGGAGCGGCGGTATGGGACATAAACGAACCTTTCAATGTCAAATGGTAAACAACCTGCTAAAAACGTTTTACCAAACGTCAGGCTAACAATTTTGAAACCCTAATTGGTAAAACTGTCAAGAGTTTTACCACGGCAATTCTGCCAGTGGTATAAACATGTCGCTTACCGATTAAACGCCCCCGCAAATCCGCTTTCATCCATAAAACTAACGCACAGGTGTTATCGTAGTTTCTGCCGAAAGTTCCACCGAGCACGCGAGGTGGAACGAATCACAGAAACTTCGCCGTCCCTTCGATTCGTGCAGCCTTGGACCTTTCGCATCTAGTCACCAAGGCAACACGCTGCCGCGTCATGATGGGATCAAACGTGAGCGATACAAAGCTAAAGCCAGCAACCAAAAAGCCCGCTACCCGTAAAGCCGCCCCGCACGCGCCGGAGCTCACTAAGGACGATGTCTACCTGTTTGGCATCGGTACGTGGGAGCGCAGCTGGGAAAAGATGGGCGCGCACCCCGACACGCAGAACCGTACGCGCGGCTGGCGCTTTTGCGTTTGGGCGCCCGATGTAAAGAGCGTCCATGTCATTGGCGAATTTAACGACTGGGATGAGGAAGCCAACCCGCTGGTTCCCGTACATACGAGCGCTATTTGGGAAGGCTTTATTCCTGGCGCCGAGCAGGGCCAGCTCTATAAATATCTCATCCAAACCAACGAGGGTGAGAAGCTCTACAAGGCCGATCCGTATGCCTTTAAGGCAGAGTGCCCTCCGGGTACGGCAAGCGTGCTGTGGACGCTCGACGGCTACAAGTGGAACGACGCCGCATGGCTAAAGCGCCGTGCCGGCCATAACCACATGTCGCAGCCCCTTAACATCTACGAGGTGCATATTGGCTCGTGGAAGCGCCACGGCGACGCGCCACAGGGCGAGCCGGACGAGTTCGGCAACTACCCCGGCCCCATGGATCCCTTCCCCGCACAGCGCGGCGAGTTCTATACCTACGACGACCTGTCGGTGGAGCTCGTGGACTACGTGCGCGACATGGGCTACACGCATATCGAGGTCATGCCGCTTATGGAGCATCCCTTCGATGGCTCCTGGGGCTACCAGACGACCGGCTACTATGCCGCCACGTCGCGCTATGGCAACCCGCAGCAGCTCATGCACTTTATCGATGCGTGCCACGAGGCGGGCATTGGCGTGATCATGGACTGGGTGCCCGGCGGTTTTTGCGCCGACTCCCACGGCCTTGCCACCTTTAACGGCCACATGCTGTTTGAGCACGAGATTCACCCTAACTGGGGAACGCACAAGTTTGATTTCGCTCGCGGCGAGGTCCGCTCCTTCCTGGTCTCCAACGTGCTGTACTGGCTCGAGAACTTCCACGTGGACGGCATTCGCATGGACGGCGTGTCCAGCATGCTGTACCTCAACTTTGGCATCGACGATCCGGGACAAAAGAAGTTCAACAAGTACGGTACCGAGGAGGACCTGGACGCCAGCGCGTTTATCCGCCAGGTCAACTGCGCCGTGGAGGCGCACTACCCCGACGTGATGATGATGGCCGAGGAGTCCACCGCGTGGCCGCTCGTGACCTACCCGCCGCAGGACGGCGGTCTGGGCTTCCACTACAAGTGGGACATGGGCTGGATGAACGACACCCTGCACTACATGCAGACCGATTTTCCGTGGCGCCCCGGCAACCACGGCCTGCTCACGTTCTCTATTATGTACGCCTTTACCGAGAACTTTATTTGCCCGCTGAGCCACGACGAGGTCGTGCACGGCAAGTGTTCGCTGATCGGCCGCATGCCGGGCGACTGGTGGCGCCAGTTTGCCGGCCTGCGCACGCTGGCTTTCTACCAGATGACGCACCCCGGTGCCAAGCTCAACTTTATGGGCAACGAGATCGGCCAGTTTATTGAGTGGCGCTACTACGAGTCCATCCAGTGGTTCCTGACCGAGGAGTACGAGACCCACAGTCATCATCAGGCGTTTATCAAAGCGCTCAACCACCTGTACACCGCCGAGCCCGCCCTGTACGAGCGTGGCTACACCGACGACGGCTTTACCTGGATCGATGCGGATAACTCCAAGCAGTCCATCGTGAGCTTTGTGCGCCAGGGCGAGGACGTCGATGACGACCTGGTGATCCTGATCAACTTTGATCCGGCGAGCTACGAGAGCTTCCGCGTGGGCGTGCCGCGCGAGGGTGACTGGGAGGTCATCTTTGATTCCGACCGTCCCGAGTTCGGTGGCAGCGGCTATGCCGGCGAGGAGCCCTATACCTGCTCGAGCGAGCCCTATCCCTGGAACGGGCAGATGGACTCCATCGAGATCAAGGTGCCCGGCCTGGCAGGCGTGGTACTCAAGCGCCGCGGTCCCAGCAGCTATAAACCGCCCGTGGTCGAGAAGCCCAAGAAGGCAACGCGTAAGCGTACGTCCTCGGTGAAACCCAAGACCGCGGCTGCCAAGAAGGCTCCGGCTAAGGCGAAGGCTGCCAAGCCTGCCGCCAAGGCTCCGGCCAAGTCTGCCACGACCAAAAAGGCAGCCACCAAAAAGGCTGCTCCCAAGGCCAAGGCAGCTGCTGTTAAGGCTCCTGCCAAGAAAGCGTAACAAAGACGTTACCACTGTAATTACCCGTCCCGCAGGGGCGTAGGATACATGTCATAACCGTTCCGGGAGAAACATCCCCGGGGGAAAGGAACGTATGAATAAGATCTTCGACAACAAGCAGGAGTTTACCGAGCTCTATCGCGATGCCGTCATGAGCATCAGCGGCAAGAGCGTCGAGGCTGCCAGCGACCTCGACCGCTTTAACGCCCTGGCCAAGCTCGTGGCCGAGAAGGCCCGCACCGTTGCCACCACCAGTGACGCCCGCGTCACCGCCGAGGGCAAGAAGCGCGTGTACTACTTCTCGATCGAGTTTTTGATCGGCCGCCTGCTCGACAACTACCTGCTCAACTTTGGCGTACGCGATATGGTCGCCGAGGCGCTCGACGACATGGGCTTTGACCTGTCCGTCATCGAGAACCAGGAGCCCGATCCGGCGCTGGGCAACGGTGGCTTGGGCCGTCTGGCCGCGTGCTTCCTGGATTCCATGGCGGCCGAGGGCATTGCCGGCTACGGCAACGGCATGCGCTACCGCTACGGCCTGTTTAAGCAGGAGATCGTCAACGGCAGCCAGGTCGAGGCCACCGACGAGTGGCTCACCCACGGCTATCCCTGGGAGGTCCGTCGTCAGGACAAGGCCGTGACCATCAAGTTTGGTGGCCATGTTGAGGGCTTTGAGGAGAACGGCCGCACGTTCTACCGCACGGTGGACACGCAGGACATCCTGGCCGTCCCTTATGACATCCCCGTTGTGGGCTATGCCGGCGAGACCGTCAACAAGCTGCGCGTTTGGGCCGCCGAGCCGGTCGAGGAGCACTTTGACCTTGAGGCCTTCAACCGCGGCGACTATGCTCTGGCCGACGCCGAGCGCGCCGAGGCCGAGGCCATCAGCGCCATCCTCTACCCCAACGACGCCGGCGAGCACGGCCGTCTGCTGCGCCTGAAGCAGGAGTACCTGTTTGTCTCGGCCGGCATCTACAGCCTGCTCGACACCTTTGAGAAGGAGCACGGCGCTAACTGGGAGCTGTTGCCGCAGTTTGTGGCCATCCATACCAACGATACCCACCCCGCCATGTGCGGTCCCGAACTCATGCGCATCCTCATCGACGAGAAGAAGCTCGAGTGGGATGACGCTTGGAACATCGTGACGCAGGTCGTGAGCTACACAAACCATACGATTCTGCCCGAGGCCCTGGAGAAGTGGCCCATCGGCACGTTCTCCAAGCTCCTCCCCCGCGTGTACCAGATCATCGACGAGATCAGCCGTCGTTGGCACGAGTCGTTCGACACCACGCAGGAGGGCTGGCAGGAGCGTCTGCGCCAGACCGCCATTCTGTGGGACGGCGAGATTCGTATGGCCAACCTGTCCGTGATCTGCAGCCACAGCGTCAACGGCGTGGCAAAGATCCACTCCGACATCATCAAGAACATCGTGCTCAAGGACTTCTATGCCCTGACGCCCGAGAAGTTCAACAACAAGACCAACGGCATCTCGCACCGTCGCTTCTTTGCCGAGGCCAACCCCACCTACGCCAAGCTCGTCACCGAGGCCATTGGCGATGGCTGGCTCAAGGACGCCTTTGAGCTGGAAAAGCTCAAGGAGTTCCAGAACGACACCGAGTTCCTGAAGGCCGTGGGCGCCTCCAAGCGCGCCAACAAGGAGCGTCTGGCTGCCTACGTTAAGGCCGAGACCGGTCTGATCATCGACCCCAACACCGTCTTCGATGTTCAGGTGAAGCGCTTCCACGCCTACAAGCGCCAGCTCATGAACATCATGAAGGTGATGGACATCTACAACCGTCGCATCGCCGACCCCAACTTCCACGTGACGCCGACGACCTTCATCTTTAGCGGCAAGGCTGCCTCGAGCTACACCTTTGCCAAGGAGACCATCCGCCTCATCAACTCCGTCGCCGAGGTCATCAACAACGACCCGCGCGTCAACGAGGTCATGAAGGTCTGCTTTATCCCCAACTTCCGTGTGAGCAACGCCCAGCTTATCTACCCCGCTGCTGAGATCTCCGAGCAGATTTCGACCGCCGGCAAGGAGGCTTCGGGCACGTCCAACATGAAGCTCATGATGAACGGCGCCATTACGCTGGGCACCCTCGACGGAGCCAACATCGAGATCGCCGACCTGGCCGGCCGCGAGAACGAGGCCATCTTTGGCCTGACCGCTCCCGAGGTCGAGCAGCTCTGGGCATCCAACAGCTACTTTGCATGGGATACCCTTAACGGCGATCGCGAGCGTCTGGGCCGCGTGATGGACGAGCTCAAGGACAACACATTTGCGGGTCTTTCGGGCAACTTCGAGAGCATCTACAACGAGCTCATGAACAACAACGACCCCGACCTGGTCATGGCCGATTTCCGCAGCTATGTGGATGCGTGGGAGAAGCTTACTGGCAGCTACGGCGACCAGGAGACCTGGAACCGCAAGGCGCTGCTCAACACCGCCTCGAGCGGCTGGTTCTCGAGCGACCGCACCATTCGCGAGTACCGCGACGAGATCTGGCATGCATAAGCGCGCGAGCTCCCTTTGCCAGCACGGCATTACTCGGCGGGCGCGACCAGGCGCCGCGCTCGCCGCTAATGGGTTTAGATACATCGATGACAGAAGGAGAAATCGATGAGTAAGAAAGAATGCATCGCGATGCTCCTCGCAGGAGGACAGGGCAGCCGATTGGGGGCACTCACCCAAAAGATCGCTAAGCCGGCGGTTAGCTTTGGTGGCAAGTTCCGCATTATCGACTTTTCGCTGTCCAACTGCTCCAACTCGGGCATCGACACGGTGGGCGTTCTGACGCAGTATCGTCCCTACCTGCTGCATGCCTATGTGGGCTCCGGCGAGGCTTGGGATCTGGACAGCCGTGATGGCGGCGTGTCGATCCTGCCGCCGTACGAGACGCAGACCGGCGGCGCCTGGTATGCGGGCACGGCCGACGCCATCACGCAGAACCTCGACTACATCAAGGCCAACGACCCCAAGTACGTCCTGATTCTTTCGGGCGATCACCTGTATCGCATGGACTACCGCAAGATGCTCAAGACGCACATTGAGAACAACGCCGATCTTACGGTGAGCGTTATGCCCGTGCCCTGGGAGGAGGCCAGCCGCTTTGGCATCCTGACCACCGACCCCGAGGACGGCCGCATCACCAAGTTTACCGAGAAGCCCGATAAGCCCGATTCGAACCTCGCATCCATGGGCATCTACATCTTCTCGGCCGACGTGCTGATCGAGGCACTCGAGGAGGACGCTCTGGACCAGCGCTCGAGCCACGACTTTGGCAAGGACATCATCCCCAAGCTGCTCGGCGAGGGCAAGCGCCTGTACAGCTACGAGTTCCACGGCTTTTGGAAGGATGTCGGCACCATCGCCAGCTTCCACGAGACCTCGATGGACCTGCTGGGCAACAACCCCGAGTTCGATCTGTTCGATAAGCACTTCCCCATCATGTCAAACATCACCACGCGTCCGCCGCACTACATTGGCCCGGACGGCCGCCTGGACGACTGCCTGGTCTCCAACGGCTGCAAGATCTACGGAACCGCTCGCCACTCGATCCTTTCGACCGATGTCATCATCGAGGAGCGCGCCGTGGTCGAGGACTCCGTGCTGCTGCCGGGTGCGCACGTTAAGAGCGGCGCGCACATCTGCCGCGCTATTTTGGGCGAGAACTCCACGGTCGAAGAGGGCGTGAAGCTCGGCTCTGTCGATACCACCAAGGATACGGCCGTCGTTGGAAATGACGTCGTTATCGGGAAGGGGGAATGATCCGATGATCAATCGCAAGGCCATCGGTTATATCACCGCTAATTACTCTTCGACTTACGGCAGCGTGCTGCTCAAGGACCGCCCCATCGCGTCCGTCCCGTTTTTGGGCCGCTACCGCCTGATCGACTTTCCGCTGTCCAACATGATGAATGCCGGCATCAAGACCGTCGGCGTCGTCATGCCGGGTAACTACCGCTCGCTGATCGACCACGTGGGCTCGGGCAAGGACTGGGGTCTGGACCGCAAGAAGGGCGGCCTGTTCATGGTCCCCGGCAACGCGTACGGCACCACCAAGGGCGGCATGCGCTTCCTGCTGCGCGACATCATCTCCAACAAGACGCTGTTCCAGCGCTCGGAAAAGCCCTATGTTGTGATGATGGGCACCAACATCATCTTTAACATGGACCTCAACACCATCATCGAGGCGCACGAGAACTCCGGCGCCCAGATGACCGTCGTGTACTGCAAGGCCACGCGCATCGTTGACGACGAGACCAAGCTCGAGATTAACGAGAACGGCCGTCTGACGGGCGTGAGCGCCGGCGTCGTGTACGGCGATAACGCGTCCATGGACTGCTGCATCGTCAACCGCGAGACCCTACTCGAGATCATCGATCACTATCAGGCCGCCGACTATCTGGACCTGCTCGAGGCACTCCAGGGCGACTTTGGCAACATCGACGTGTGCAGCTACGAGTACAAGGGCGAGGTCGTGGGCGTGTTTAGCGAGAAGTCGCTGTATCGCCGCAGCATGGACCTGCTCGACCAGACCGTGGCCGACCAGCTCTTCGACCCCGAGCGCCCGATCTTGACCAAGGCCCACGACGTGCCGCCTTCGCGCTACGCGACCGGCAGCCACGCGTGCAACTCGATCATCTCGGCCGGCTGCATCATCAAGGGCACCGTGCGCAACTCGATTCTGTCGCGCGGCGTTGTGGTTGAGGAAGGCGCCTCGGTGACCAACTCGATCATCAACCAGAGCTGCGTCATCAAGAGCGGCGCTCGTGTTGAGAACGCCATCCTGGACAAGAACAACGTGGTGCCCGTCAACACCGAGCTTCGCGGCACGCCCGAGAACATCCTGGTGCTGGGCAAGGCCCCGTTAACTTCCGATACCACCATCGCTCGTTAACATTGGCGTCGCATAATCGCACGTAAACTGAAGAATAGCCGCCCGGTTAGTGCCTGGCGGCTATTCTCGAATTGCAACATGGGAGACAATATGGCAGAAACCAGCAAAAAGATGCAGATCGTGTTTGCCTCGGCCGAGTGCGCACCGTTTGTGAAGACCGGTGGCCTGGGCGACGTGGCGGGCTCGCTGCCTGCGGCGCTTGTGCGCGCCGGCGCCGAAGTAATCGTGATGGTGCCCAAGTACGCCACCATCAAGGACGAGTACAAGGCGCAGATGGAGCACTTCTCGGACTTTTACGTGAGCCTGGGCTGGCGCAATGAGTACTGCGGACTCGAGAAGCTCGAGCACGACGGCGTCACCTATATGTTCATCGACAACGAGCGCTACTTCGCGCGCGACTATCCGTACGGCTTCTTTGACGACGGCGAGCGCTTTGCGTTCTTCTCCAAGGCCATCACCGAGAGCCTGCAGCACCTGCCCGCCGGCTTTGAGTGCGACATCCTGCACTGCAACGACTGGCAGACGTCGCTGGCGCCCGTGTTTTTGCGTGAGTTCTACCAGGGTCTGCCGCTGTACGACCGCGTTAAGACCGTGTTCTCGATCCACAACGTGGCGTTCCAGGGCCAGTTTAGCGACACCGTGATGGAGGACATCCTGGGTGTGGCGCATATTCCGGCGGCTGCCACGCAGCTGCGTTGCGACGCATGCAGCATCAACTACATGCTGGGCGCCCTGCGCTATGCCGATGCCATCACTACGGTGAGTCCCACCTATGCCAACGAGATCCAGACGCCCGAGTTTGGCGAGGGCCTGGACGGCGTACTGCGCGAGCGTTCCTACGCGCTGCAGGGCATTTTGAACGGCATTGACGTTGCGGGCTTTGACCCGGCGACCGACAAGCGCATTGCCGCCAACTACACCGTTGAGGACCGCTCCGGCAAGGCCGTTTGCAAGGCCAAGCTGCAGGAGGAGCTGGGCCTCGAGGTCCGCGACGACCGTCCGCTGATGGTGATGGTCACGCGCCTGACGCGTCAGAAGGGCATGGACCTGGTCATGTACGCGCTCGACCGCATTCTGGCCGGCGGCGTGCAGGTGGCGGTGCTGGGCACCGGCGACCGCGACTACGAGGACGGCCTGCGCTACTTCCAGGACAAGTACCCCGGCACCATGGCCGCGCGCATCGAGTTCGATCCTGCGCTGTCGCAGCGTATGTACGCCGCCGCCGATATGTTCCTGATGCCGTCGAAGTTTGAGCCCTGCGGCTTGTCGCAGATCATCGCTATGCGCTACGGCACCCTGCCCATCGTTCGCGAGACCGGTGGCCTGAAGGACACCGTGATTCCGTATAACGAGTTTACCGGCGAGGGTACGGGCTTCTCGTTTAGCAACTTTAACGGCGACGAGATGGGCGACGCCGTGTTCCGCGCGGCACGCCTGTTCTGGGACAACCGCGACGCCTGGAATCAGCTGGTCACGCAGGCCATGAGCCAGGACTTTAGCTGGACGCGCTCTGCCGATAAGTATCTGGACCTGTACTTCTTTATGCATCCGGAGATTGAGAGGCCGGCGGCTGTTGTCGACGAGCCTGAGGCTGTTGCTGAGCCGGCGGCCGCTGAGGAGCCCAAGGCCGAGGAGAAGCCGGTTGAGACTGAGCCCGCAAAGGCCGAGCCTGAGGTGAAGGCTGAGGTTGCTCCTGAGGCAGAGGCCGAGGTCAAGCCCGCTGCAAAGCCCGCAGCTAAGAAGACCACGACCCGCAAGACGACCGCTAAGAAGGTTACGACGACCAAGACTGCCGCCACCAAGACCGCTGCAGCAAAGACGACAGCTGCCAAGGCAACGACGACGCGCAAGCGCACGACCGCCGCTGCCAAGAAGGCCGCCGAGGTCGAGGCAGTCCCCGAGGTAAAGGCCGAGGTCGCTGAGGCCAAGCCGGCCGCCAAGGCTCCGGTAAAGACCGCTGCCAAGAAGACGACCACGACCAAGACCACGACCACCAAGAAGGCCGCGGCTACGAAGTCGACGACGACCAAGGCCGCTATGAAGACCACCACGAAGGCTGCTGCAAAGCCCGCCGTCAAGGTCGAGGAGGCGGGTGCCGAGCCCAAGACCGAGGCAAAGCCGGCCGCCAAGACCACCATGCGCAAGCGCACCACGATGACCAAGAAAACCACGACCAAGGCCGCTGCTCCCAAGGCAGAGGCTAAGGCCGAGGACAAGCCCGCAGTAAAGGACGAGCCGGCAACGAAGGCCGCCGAGGTTAAAACCGCTCCCAAGGCTAAGGCAAAGACCGAGTCAGCCAAGGAGGCCCCGATCTCCCCCGCCACTCCGGCCGAGGAAAAGGCTCCGACCAAGAAGACATCAGTCCGCAAGGCCACGGCCACCCGCAAGCGCCGCTAGCCCACAGGCGATCCAAAACCTCATCAAACCCTAAGTAAGGGGCGCTCCAACCGGGCGCCCCTTCTCTGTAGATAGTTGGTAAAACGATTTTCTAGGACAACCGTTCGCCGATGGTAAACGGATGTTGTTTATACAGCCTGTGTACAACAGATATACTTACATCCTGTGCGTAAAGCCCATGGCCCGCACGCCATGATTGTATAGAACTGGACCGTACTATGAGATTGATACACAACAGCCGTCTGCCGCAGTTTCGCACTCCGTTTGGCGCTGTGACCACAGGAACTACCCTTTCGCTCTCCGTGATTCTGGAGGATGCCGATCCCGCGCAGGCAACGCTTACGCTGCGCACCTGGGTCGATGAGATCGGCGAGTCTCGGTATCCTATGACACACGAAGGCGACGGCATATTTACCGCAGAGCTTGAGTGCACCGAGCCCTGTCTTATCTGGTACAGCTTTATATGCAATATCGAGGGCCAGCCCGAGGTCCGCTTGGGAGCACCACAGGGACGCACCGGCGGCGAGGGCGTAACCTACGACTACGCCGAGGTGCCGTCATTCCAGGTCACCGTCTACAAACACCGTGAGGTTCGTCCCGAGTGGTACGAGCGCGGTATGGTCTACCAGATCTTCCCCGATCGCTATGCCCGCGACGAAAACTGGCGCGAGCGCACGCTTGCCGAGGTCGAAAAACCGCGAAACGGAATCCAGCGCCGCATGGTCGAGGACTGGAACGAACCGCCCGAGTACGAGCGTGCCGAAGACGGCTCCATCAAGACCTGGGATTTTTACGGCGGCTCACTCAAGGGTATCCAAAATGACCTGCCCCGCATCGCTGAGCTGGGCTTTACAGCTATCTACCTCAACCCCATATTTGAAGCCGCGAGCAACCACCGCTACGACACGGCCGACTACACCAAGATCGACCCAATCCTTGGCACCGAGCAGGACTTTACCGAGCTGTGCCAGGCAGCCGAGAAGCTGGGCATCTCCATCATCCTGGACGGCGTCTTCAACCACACGGGCGACGACTCGATCTATTTCAACCGCTATGGCAACTACCCCGGCGTGGGCGCGTGGCAGAGCGAGAATTCGCCGTGGCGCGATGCGTTTTATTTCCACGAGGACGGCTCGTACGACTGCTGGTGGGGCGTGGGCAATATGCCCGCCATCAATGAGAGCTCCGAACTGGTACGCGAGCGGCTCCTGGGCAAGGACGGCGTGATCCGTAAATGGCTGCGTGCCGGCGCTCATGGCTGGCGCCTCGACGTGGCCGACGAGCTTTCGGACGATTTCCTGACCGAGATCAAGAAGGCAGTACTTGCCGAAAAGCCCGATGCGCTGCTGCTCGGCGAGGTCTGGGAAGACGCCTCCAACAAAATCAGCTACGGCCATCTGCGTCGCTATCTACAAGGCTCCGAGCTCGACTCGGCTATGGATTATCCCTTCCGCGACATGGTCATCGGCTTTTTGATGGGCTACAAGAACGCCTACCAGGCAGCCGAGGATATCGAAACCCTGCGCGAGAATTATCCGCGCGAGGCCCTGTCCTGCGCACTTAATCTGCTTTCGAGCCACGACCGTCCGCGCATTATCTCGGTGCTCGGCGGCGGCCCCGACGAGTCGCAGCTGCCCGAGAGCGAGCGCAGCAAGTGGCGCCTGGACGAGAACTCCATGGGCTTGGCCAAGAGCCGCTTTTGGTTGGCGACGCTCATGCAGATGACCTTCCCGGGCGTTCCCTCAATCTATTACGGTGACGAGTACGGCTTGGAGGGTCTCACTGATCCGGGCAATCGTCGCACCATGCCGACCAAGGAAAACCTGCACGACTTCGATACGTTTGCGATCGTCAAGAACGCATCTGCTGTGCGCCGCGCGCTGCCGTTTATGATCGATGGCGAGATCAAGGCATTTGCACTCAATGACGAGGTGCTGGCCTACAACCGTGCGGGCAAGGACGGCGAGTCTGCGACCGTTATCATCAACCGCAGCCTGCGCAACTCGCATCGTGTGACCATTCCGGCACTCGGCGAATGTGCGAGCGATGTGATCAGCGGTCACGAGTGCGAGATTCACAACGGTACCGTCACGCTCGACCTGTACCCGCTGGGCTCGTCGATCATCTATCACCATGCCGAGCAGCGCCTGCAGGAGCCGCTCGATCACGGTGCGGGTGTTGTGTGCCATATCACATCGGTGCCGACCGACGACGGCAAGCCGGGTACGATCGGCGCTCCCACGCGTCGCTTTATCGACCATCTGGCTGCCATGGGCATGCGCTACTGGCAGGTTCTCCCCGTCAACCCCACGGACTTCTTCCGCTCCCCTTACGCCGGTCCTTCGGCCTTTGCAGGCAATATTGACCTGCTACCCGAGAGCCACGAGGAGCTGGCCGCCGACTTTGAGACCTGGAAGGCCCGCGGCGGCGAGGATGCCGATCCGCTGTACACCGCGTTTAAACATCGCAATGCCGATTGGCTCGAGAAATACTGCGTCTACATGGCCGTTAAGAAGTACTTTGAGGGCGATTCGCGCCACGATTGGCCGGCAGATGTCGCGCGCTACAACGAGCATCTGATTGACGACAAGCGCTTCCACAACGAGGCCGAGCTTCAGGCGTACATGCAGTACCGCTTTGACCTGGCTTGGTGTGAGCTCATGAACTATGCGCACAAGAAGGGCATCGAGGTTATCGGCGATATTCCTATGTACGTGTCCGACGATTCGGCGGATGCGTGGAGCGAGCCCGAGAACTTCTGGCTGTCCGATACCGGCAAGGCGATTGAGATTTCCGGTGCGCCGCCCGACAACTTTGCACCCGAGGGCCAGGTGTGGGGCAACCCGACGTTCCGCTGGGACCACATGAAGCAGAACGGCTATAGCTGGTGGATGGATCGCCTGCGCCGCGCGTTCTCGCTCTACGACCGTGTGCGTCTGGATCACTTCCTGGGCTTCCACAGCTATTTCAGCATTCCCGCGGGCAAGGCTTGCGCCGACGGCCGCTGGCTGGCGGGCCCGGGCAAGGACCTGTTCCAGACCGCCTACGACGAGCTGGGTCCGCTCAACTTTATCGCCGAGGACCTGGGCTATTTGACGCCCGGTGTTCGCGCCATGGCCTCGACCTGCGGTTTCCCCGGCATGGACGTGCTGGAGTTTAGCGACTATGACGTTCGTTGCGGCGTGCATCCAACGCCCGGCAAAATTCTGTACACCTCGACGCACGATACGTCGACGTTGGCCGGTTGGTGCACGCGTTCCTTTGCGGGCGGCGACGAGCCGAGCGGTGTTGAGGTGGCAGCCAAGTTGATGAGCGACGCGCTGGCAAGCGACGCTCCCCTGGTGATGATGCCGCTGCAGGATATCCTGGGGCTTGGTGACGACGCACGTATGAACGTGCCGGGTGTGGCCACGGGCAACTGGACCTGGCAGGCTGACGAGGCGGACATTGCAGCCGCCGAGAAGAAAACCGCACAGCTCCTGCGCAACAACCATAGATTCTGGGGCGAAGCGTGATAAAACCCCCGATATAGGGTACAGTTACAGACGTTTGAATTTTTGCGGGCAGAGTAATCTGCCCGCTTTGTGCTGAAAAGGAAGTATTATGGCGCGCTACGATTACAAGTGCTCGAGCTGCGGCAACGTGTTTGAGGTTGAGCATCCTATGTCCGAGACCCCCAAGGTCGTGTGCCCGAGCTGCGGCGCTCCGGCCGCCAAGACGTTCTCGGCCAGCGGCATTAAATTTGAGGGCAGCGGTTTCTACAACACCGACCAGCGAAGTGGCGGCTCCAGCACCAACGCCACCAGTGGCTGCTGCGCCAACTGCCCGCATAGCCGCTAGAAACAACGCGGCCCCGCGATCAACGCCGATCGCGGGGCTATTTCTTTGCTCTATGGGTAGCTAATCAAGCTACCCAGGTTTCCTTGTGAGTTGCGGTGAAATAAGGACTGTTTGGCGGACAGAAGCGGCTTTTCAATCCCTATTTCACCGCAACTTAGTCGTTACTTGTGGACCAGTCTGGCGCAGAAGTGGCCGTCGTAGGAGTCGGCGTTTACCGGCACGCTTTGGAAGAGGCCTCGATCGTTCTGGCGTACGGAAACGAGCTTCTTAGCCTGATCGAACTCGGGGAGTTGCAGAATCTGTGCCTCGGAAAGCGGTGCCACGGTAAAGCCGGCACCCTCGGGAGAAGCAAGGAACGCGTCCACCACCTGCGTGTTCTCCTCGTCGAAGACGGAGCACGTCGCATAGATGAGCTCGCCGCCGGCAGCCACGCGCGCGGCGGCTTCCTTGAGCATCGTCAGCTGCAGTTTGGGCAGCTCAACCGCCACATCCTTTTCGGTCAGGCGCCACGGAATCTCGGGATGACGACGCATGGTTCCGGTGCCAGAGCACGGTGCATCGATAAAGACCGTGTCGAACTTAACCGGCTCGCCAAGCATGGCATCAAACGATGTGAGCACCTCATCAAGCTCGCAAGCATCACCCGAAACCGTACGAACACCCTGAATACCGGCCTTATGCAGACGAGCGAGATTCAGATCGCACTTGCGATCATGCAGATCGAGCGCCGTATGCTGACGCTCATAGCCCGTACGCTTGGCCTGGCACATCATCACATAGGTCTTGGTGCCACGACCGGCACCAATCTCAAGGCAGCTTCCGGGGCGCGTGGCAGCCGTGGCGATGAGCTGCGCGTTGAGGTCAGACGCCACCGCGGCAGCACGCTCAAACACGCCCGATGCAACCGTGACCTGCGCATCGACCGGAGCATGGCAGCCCGGGAACACGGGTGCCACAAGCTGGGAGATAAACGGGTCGGCCTTGGTCGCAAACGCATTCTCGTGCAGTGCAAGCGGCGCAGGCGCCAGATTGCCTGCAAAGTTGAGCGCGCCCTCGGGCGTATCGAACGAAGCCATAATGCGAGCGCACAGCCAGCGAGGAAGACCCATCAAACGAGACAGGCGGACCAAGCGTCGCTCAGACTCATCCACGTCGGATGCCGTGGCAAAGTCCTCAACGTTGTCCGCAACCTTGTGCAGCACCGCATTAGCCAGGCCCGCGGCAGACTTAGCACCGCTGCGCACCAGCTCAACACCCTGACTCACGGCAACGCGGCCCGGCGTATGCAGATAGAGCATCTCGAAGGCCGAGATGCGAAGCGCCATGCGCACGCGCGGCGCGACCTTTTTGGGCTTATCCAAAAACTGATCGAGCAACTCATCCAAAATGCCCTGCGTGGCGGCAACACCGAGCGCCAAACGCGCGGCAAAAGCGGAATCGCGCTGGTCAATGGCCTTGGCGGAAGCACGGGAAGACAACACGTCGCGTGCGTACATACCGCGGCGATCGGCCTCCATCAACACATCGAGCGCAAGCTTGCGCGCGGGAGACAGCTTGCTCATGACAAAACACCCCACGAAAGATCGGCACCCTGAAGGCCGGCGGCCCAGGCAGAAGCAGACATGGCACGCTTGCCATCAGGCTTAACCTCGAGCAGTTCAACCGAGGCATCAGAAAGGCCCAGATAAACACGTTTGGCCTGAACGAAAACCTGACCCTCGCCGAGCGACACATCAGCCGGCGCAGCATCGAGCACACGAACAGTCTTGCCGGCAATCACGCAACGAGCAGGCGCGGTATCGGACGAGGCCAGCACATGACGCACGCAATCAAGCGCCGCCATGTGCGGATCCAGACGCATCTCCTGCTTAGAAATCTTGGCAGCATGGGTAACGAGCGCCTCATCCTGTTCAGTCCACACGGCGGTGCCATCGGCAAGAGAAGGAAGCGTATCGGCAAGCAGTTTACCGCCAAGCTCACCAAGCTCCATGGTCAGCGCCTCAGCATGCTTACCGGCAACCGACGTGGAAGCCTGAGCACAATAAGCCCCAGTATCCACGCCGTGCCCGATGCGCATGATAGAAACGCCAGCAACCTCATCACCAGCGAGAATCGCACGCTGAATAGGAGCAGCCCCACGCCAACGAGGCAGCAAGGACGCATGAACATTCACAATACCAAGCGGCGCCATATGCAGCACCTCATCAGGCAAAATGCAGCCGTACGCAGCAACACAGAAAATATCAGCCTGCGCAGCCCGGAGCGCCTCAACAACCTCCGGCGTCATGCGATTAGCCTCAACAACCGGCAACCCCAGCTCAAGCGCCTTGGCCTTAACAGGAGAAGGCTCAAGCTTCTTACCACGCCCACGAACAGCATCAGGACGAGTAACAACAAGCGCAATCTCGTTACCAGCCGCAACAAGCGAAGTCAACGAAGGCACAGCAAAATCCGGCGTACCCATAAACACAATACGCATAATGAATGTCTCCCCTCAACAAGAGCCGAGACGGCTACAAATAACAGCGGAAAGCCAGTCCCCAGCCCATCCGCAAAAACAGTTCAACATGAACAAATATACCCAAAACCAAAGAAAGAGCCGCAATAAAAGCAGCTCTCTCAACAAACCAAATATCAGCGAAGACGCCCCTCCCTGGCCCAACGGCACCCGGGCGAGACGAGCACGTAAACGCAGTCCCTGGGGTGGGGCCAACACAT
>CABUBZ010000037.1 GCA_902489945.1 uncultured Collinsella sp. | reverse complement strand
GAGCTCGCTGCTCATGCCGAGCGTCTCGCTCGCAGCGGAATGGGTCAAGGTCGGCGGCAACAAGCACAACACCGCGGCGAGCGACGAGGCCGGTACCTGGTCGTGGGACGGCGCCGACGACTTGAAGCTCAACAACTATAACGGCGGCGAGATCCAGGCCGCAGGCAAGCTCAACGTGAATTACTCGGGAACCAACATCGTCACTGCCGAATGGACCGAAAGCATCAACGTTTCTCATGGCACTAACGAGAATGCCGAGCTCAATATCCAAGGCGACGAGGGCGGCACGCTCAGCGTGACATCTACTGAGGACGCTATCCTCACCACGGGTAATATCAACATCGACGGAGCCGGATCCGTCAACGCCACGAGCGCTGGGTTTGATGCCATCAATGCCGGAGGTGATCTCGCTATCAAAGGTTCGGGCAACGTCAACGCCACGGGTGCATCGGATGGCATCAGGGCAAACGGCAATATCACGATTGACGACAGCGGAGCCGTCACCGCCAGGGCTACCAAGGACAAGGGTATTGGAGCCGACAAGAACCTCACCATCAAGGGTGGCGGGACGGTCGAGGCGAGCTCAGCCGATGGTGAGGCCCTTTGGAGCGGCGACAATATCAACATCTCGGACGGCAGCCAGGTCAAGGCAAGCTCCGAGGAAGACGCTGCCGTCGAGGCCAAGGGCAGCCTCGCAGCCACAAACGCCTCCCTCAACGTAAACGGTGTTGAATATGGCGTCTATGCCCACAAGGGCATCACCCTCGATTATGCAAACGTGACGGTCCGTGCAAGTAAAGGCAGATACGGTGGCGCCAACGCCCTCTTCACCTACCAGGACGACATCGTCGTCAAGAACGGCTCCACCGTGGACGCGTTTGCGGAAGGCGAGGTTTCGGCTGCATTCTCCACCAGAAACGATCGACCCAACGAGAAGGGCGGCCACATCTACATCAGCGACTCCGTTGTCAAGGCCATAGCCCGCTATGTCGAGAACGGCGACGGCCCCATCCCCTACAGCGAAAACCAAGATGGCGAGACGAGGCGCGAACCCCAAGGCGAGAACATCGGCATCATCGCCCAGACCAGCGAGGGCGTCACACCCGCAGTCATCTCGATCATCCGCAGCAAGGTAACGGCCGAAGGAGATACAGCGGCAATCTTTGCCCGTGCCATGAGCGCTGACGGCAAGACAATCGGCACCATCAAGATTGAGAACGCCGCCATCCAGACGCCCGAAGGCGGCAAGGTCATTGACTATCGCAAGCTCCGTGACGGCATCTACGAGGCAGGCCAAGCCATCGGCACGGGCGACGCCACGGTCGACTCCCTCTATATCAAAGCAGTCGCCAAAAGTACGACCATCGCACCTCCCGAGGTAGCCAAGCCGGAAGACCCCAAGCCCGACGAGACCAAGCCCGCAGAAAGCAAGCCCGCGGAGTCCAAGCAGAACCCCAAGCCTGAGGGCTCAAAGCCGACCAAGGCCGTTGCGGCTTCAACCACGAAAGCCAAGACTACCGGCGTGCTCGCGGCAACCGGCGACACCTCGGGTGCGGCCATCGTGGCAACCGTCCTTGCGGGAACAGCCGCTATCGCCGCAGGCACCATGGCGAGCCGTAAGCGTTCTTAGACGCCTCTGCGCACATGGCAGCTCCCGCGAAGGCCCCGAGCCCCAGCACCGTTTAACAACGCCACCGCCGAGCTCCCCTCCGGCGGTGGCGTTTTCCATATGCGTCCGCAGGGGATGCACGAGATTGTCTTTGGTCTAGCCCAACCGGCATACGCTGGCGTGCGACAATTGGGGCTGCCGATATCACAACACTGAGAGAAGCCCGTCATGGAAGCGCATCAAAAGCAGATAACCGTTTATTCGAATCATACGGAAAGCGCGCCTGTCATCTACCTTCCTGTGGTCGTGGGCGACGGCAGCGAGGTTTATAAGTGTTGCCGAGAGCTCGACTGTCCGCCATTCGCCCTCGTCACCATTGGCGGGCTCGATTGGAATCGCGAGCTGAGCCCCTGGGCATGCGACGGGACCGTACGCGATGCCAAGCCTTTCGGCGGCCAAGCTGCCGATTTTCTTGATGAGCTGCTGAATCAGATAATCCCCCAGGTCGAGTCGTCGCTTCCTCAGCCGCCCACCTGGCGCGGCATTGCCGGCTACTCGCTCGCGGGCCTCTTCGCACTCTGGTCCCTCTGGCAAACCGACGCCTTTGACCGCGCCGCGAGCGCATCGGGGTCGCTATGGTTTCCCGACTTTGTCGACCGTGCCAGCACGGCCCCTTTTGCCGGCAGCCCGCAAGCCGTCTACCTGTCACTCGGCAAAAAGGAAACCAAGACGCCCAACCGCATGATGCGGCATGTACTCGACGACACACGCGCGATGGAAGCGTTGCTCGTCGAGCGCGGCATTCCAACAACGCTGGAGCTCAACCCCGGCAATCACTTTGCCCAAACCGACTTACGCATGGCCCGCGGCATCCACTGGATACTGACGCATTAAAAATGGTGCCCACACGCATATACGCATGGGCACCATATCTTGTTTTAGCTGAACGCAGCTGCTACTCAACAGCCTCCTCAAGCTCGGAGACATCAAACTCAAAGTCGTTACCCGGCAGGATGGCGTTGAGCACGATGCCCACCAGTGAGCCCACGGCAATGCCGGACAGCGAAATGGTCACGCCGCCCAGCTCCAACACGATGGCGCCGGCGGTGCTGTACGCGATGCCGAGCGAAAGCACGAGCACCAGCGCGGCAACCAGCACGTTGCGGTTGTTCTGGAAATCAACCTGATTCTCGATGAGGTTACGCACGCCAACGGCGCTGATCATGCCGTAGAGCACGAGTGACACACCGCCGATAACGCACGCCGGCATAGCAGCGATCACAGCAGCAAACTTGGGGCAGAACGAAAGCACGATGGCACAGCAGGCGGCAATGCGAATCACGCGCGGGTCGAACACACGCGTAAGCGCAAGCACGCCGGTGTTCTCGCCATACGTGGTGTTGGCCGGAGCGCCAAAGAGCGACGCCAAGATGGTCGCCAGGCCATCGCCGAGCAGGGTACGGTGCAGACCGGGATCGGCAATGTAATTGCGTTCGCAGGTAGAGCCAATGGCGGAGATATCGCCGATATGCTCGATCATAGTTGCAAAGGCCAGCGGCATGATGGTGATGATGGCCGTCGTGGCAAGACCGCTATCGAACTGCGGTCCAAAGAGCGCAAACACGGTGTTGTCCCACACGATGGGCAGACCGACCCACGGAGCGGCGGCAACGCCCGAAAAATCAACCTCGCCCAGCACCGCCGCGACAGCATAGCTCACCACAACGCCCAGCAAAATCGGCACGATCTTGACCATGCCGCGGCCCCAGATGTTGCAGATGACGATCACGGCCACAGCGATAACGGCGACAAGCCAGTTGGTCTGGCAGTTGGCAATGGCAGAGCTCGCCAGGATCAGGCCGATGGAAATGACGATGGGACCGGTCACCACCGGCGGAAAGAAGCGCATGACACGCTTGGCGCCAAATGCGCGGAACAGCGCCGCCAGCACCGGATAGAGCAGGCCGGCGCAGGCAACGCCCAGGCAAGCGTAAGGCAAAAGCTCGGCCTCGCCGTTGGGTGCAATGGCGGCATAACCCGCGATAAAAGCAAACGACGAGCCCAGAAACGCGGGCACCTTACCGCGCGATAGAAAATGAAACAGCAGCGTGCCGATGCCGGCGAACAGAAGCGTCGCCGAAACGGAAAGGCCGGTGAGCACAGGCACGAGCACCGTGGCTCCGAACATCGCAAACATGTGTTGCAAACCCAACACGAACATGCGCGGGCGGCCGAGCGACGATGCATCGTAGATGGCATCGGTGACGGCGGGCGTCGAGGATTGGGACATGGAAGTCCTTTCATGATGGAAGGGCGATCAGGCATATCGGATAATCTGCCCGAACGATACGATCCGAACCATTGTACGTGATACGCCGTGTCTCGCACGCACCGTCGCCTGCAAACGGTAGCGTTACTTCCAAACGTGCTCGGCAATGCGCTTGACCAGCGCGATCTTTGCCCACTGTTCGTCCTCGGTCAGTTTGTTGCCAATCTCGCAGCTGGCAAAGCCGCACTGGGGCGACAGGTACAGGTTCTCGAGCGGCACATACTTTGCAGCTTCGCGGATGCGCTCGACGATAACGTCCTCGTTCTCGAGCTCTGCCGCCTTGGAGGTCACCAGGCCCAGCACGACCTTCTTGCCGGGGGCAACGTACTTGAGCGGCTCAAAACCACCGGCGCGGGGTGTGTCGAACTCCAGATAGAACGCATCGACGTTCTCATGTGCGAACAGGTACGGCGCGATGGGGTCGTAGCCGCCCTCAAAAGCATAGGTGGAATGGTAGTTGCCGCGGCACACATGCGTGTTGACGACCAGATCGTCGGGCTTGTCCGCGATTGCGGCATTGTTGAGCGCCACACCTAGCTCGGACACCTTTTGCAAGTCAACCGGGCTCATGCCGGTCTTGGACACAAAGTCGGTATCGCAATAGATACCCCAGGTGCAGTCGTCAAATTGGATGTTGCGGCAGCCCGCGGCATACAGGTCGGCAATCACGGTGCGGTATGCTGCGGCGATGGCATCAGCGAGCTCTTCGTCGGTCTTGTAGACGGCGCGCAAACTCTCCTGCTGTCCATCGCAGCGGTCGAGCGTAACCTCCGAGAACGTCTGGATCGGCGCCGGAATGGTTTGACGCGCGACCTGGCCCTCCCCCTCAAGCGCCTTGACAAACTTAAAATGCTCGACGAACGGATGGTTCTCGCCGCTAATGAGACCGGTTACCACGGCGGTGTCGGCGGTAGTCTCCTCATCGTGAAACATGTAGCCCGTGCGCGAGGCGCGGCGCTCAATGCCGTTGAGTCCCCACATAAAATCGAGGTGCCAGTAGCTGCGGCGGAACTCGCCATCGGTAATCACCTGCAGGCCGGCAGCCTTCTGCTTGGCCACTAAGTCGCGGATGGCCTCGTCCTCGACGGCCTTAAGGCCGGAAGCGTCGAGTTTACCCGCGGCATAGGCGGCACGGGCATCCTTTACAGCCTGCGGACGAAGAAAGCTGCCGACGATATCGGCGCGAAACGGCGCGTTCGGTTGAATCGAAGTGCTCATAGATATCTCCCTTTGCATTGGTTGCTTTACTGGGACAGAGTATGAGCGCTCATATGGTCATCGTAAAATATACGTTTATAACAGTTTGATATAGATGCTTCCTATATCATTCTGGACTGTCATAAAGAGACTTGAACCGTGCGGAGCACAGCAGCCTAGATATGCTGACGAATCGCGTCGATATAGGCCTGACCGTAGCGCGTGAGCGTCGTGTTCTTGCGCGTGATAATACCGATCTCCATGTACTCGTCCACATCGAGCGGAATCGAGATAATGCCGGGGCCGTTGAGTTCATGGCTAATCACGCCCGAGCACACGGTGTAGCCGTTGAGGCCCATGGCTAGGTTGAACAGCGTCGCACGGTCGCGTACGCGGATGTTCTTGCGACGCTCAAAGGTCGAGGTCAGTTCCTCGGAATAGTAAAACGAGTTGTAGCTGCCCTGCTCGTAGGACAGGAACGGGTAGTCTTCCAAATCCTCGAGCGTCACGCTGGAGCGGCCGGCCAGCGGATGGTCGGCACAAACAAAAACGTGCGGCGTGGCGCAGAAGAGCCCTTCGAATACGAGCTCGTTGGCCGCCAGCATGCGCTCGATAACCTCGCGATTGTGCTCGGACAGGTACAGGATGCCCAACTCGCTTTTCATGTGCGCGACGTCCTCGATGATCTCGTGGGTCTGCTCTTCGCGCAGGGTAAAGTCGTAGCGCGCGGCGTCGAACTCGCGAATCACGTCGACAAATGCATTGACGGCAAAGGAATAGTGCTGGCAGCTCACGCTAAAATGCGGAACCTGCTCGGATGCGCCTTTGTATTTGTCCTCGAGCAGATCAGCCTGGTCGAGCACCTGGCGCGCATAGCCCAAAAAAGTCTCGCCCTCCTCGGACACGATGACGCCCTTGTTGGTGCGTTCGAAGATGCGCACGCCCATCTCGTTTTCGAGGTCGCGAATCGACGCAGTGATTGAGGGCTGTGACACAAAGAGGCGGCGCGAGGCCTCGGTGATGCTGCCGCATTCGGCGACCTTGACGACATATCTGAGCTGCTGAAGCTTCATAGCTGTCTCCCTAGGCGTTCGCGATATGCGAGCCCGTCGCATCCACTTGACGCATAAACGGCGGCATCTCCCCCGTAGTGGCGCAGGCAGCAATCTGGTGCAGGGCCTCGGCGACCGCGTCGTCTGCCGCGGCACCGATATGCCAGCGCGCGGCGGCCGTGACAGCCTCGTTGGCATTCGCGACTGCCACGGAATTGGAGACAGCATCAATCATGGGCAGGTCGTTATCGGAGTCGCCGAACACCGCGACCTCGTCGGGTGTCAGACCCAGGGCGCGCGCTAGCTCGAGCGCCGCGCAGCCCTTGTCCCAGCCGGCCGGGAGAATGTCGAACAGGCGCACGCGGTTGTTGGGGAACACGAGCGAGAGCTCCGGTACCTCGGCGGCAACGCGCCCACGCAGCTCGGCGAGCTCTTCGCGCGAGCGGGCGCTCCAGATATTCGCCTTGTATACCGGGGCATCATCGACAACAGGACGGCACGGGGCCTCTTCGCCCTTGAGCCACGCGTTGCCGCCCGACTCCATGGCACGACGAACGCGCTCGGGGTCGCTCGTCACGCAATAGGCGTCGTTGCCCCAAAAGTCATCGCCCAGGCTGTAGACTTTTAGATAGGTGTCGTCGGTCTCTTGCTCAAGGTAGTCCGCCAGACGCATCAGGGCGTTATTGTCGCTTGCACGCGAGGCGACCACCTCACCATCGACAAACATCACCTGTCCGTTGCAGAACGCACCGGTCGAGAAGCACTCGGCGCGATTGCGGAACATCCAGCCCATCGCGGACGGTTGGCGACCCGAAACCGGGCCAAAGTGCAGGCCCGCCGCCTGCATGGCGTGAATGCCCTCGATGGCATAGTCACTGGCGCCGTCTTGCCCAGCGGGAATCAGCGTATCGTCCATATCGGTCAGCACAAGTTTGATCATAAAGCCCCCTCGGTCATTCTTTATCCCGTCTATTGTACCGACCTGCCAAAAAGGGACAGGTTTATTTTGTCAGGTGCGCTAGTATAGGGAACAACAGATTCGATGCGGGAGTGCCGGCGGTGCAAACCACAAGGCTGAGAGGGCAATGGGCCCAATCCTTTGAACCTGTCAGTTAATGCTGGCGTAGGGAGCATGCCGCCTTGACAGGGGCGCTGTCTATGCACAGCGCCCCTTTTCTATGCCAAGGAGGCATGTGCAGTGATTGATTCGGAACAGCTTAAGCAACATGTGGTCAAGGCCGTGGACGAGATTCGCGCCACCAACCCGATGGCCGGCTCCATCACCAACACGGTGACGATCGACTTTGTCGCCAACGCGCAGCTCGCCGTGGGCGGTTCGGCCGCCATGGTCTACCTGCCCGACGAGGGCGAGGCGCTCGTTGCCGGCGGCGGCGCCATCTATCTCAACATGGGCACGCTCTTCCCCATCTACGAGCAGACGATTCCCCGCGCGGCCAAGGCGGCACACGACGCCGGCAAGCCCTGGGTGCTCGATCCGGTGGGCCTGGGCATCGGCAGCCTGCGCACCCAGCTGGTAAACGAGCTCAAGCAGTACAAGCCCGCCATCGTGCGCGGCAACGCCTCCGAGATCATCGCGCTCGCCGGCCTGTGGGGTCTTGAGGGCGAGGCGGCCGATCTGAGCCGCGTGCGCGGTGTCGATACCACCGACACGGTCGACGCCGCCCGCGATGCCGCCGTGGCGCTCGCTCGCCACACCGGTGGCGCCGTTGTGGTCTCGGGCGAAGTCGACCTGATCACCGACGGCACGACGGTGGCCAAGTCTCACGGCGGCAGCCCGCTCATGTCCAAGATCACCGGCTGCGGCTGCTCGCAGGGCGGCGTGCTGGCCGTGTACGCCTGCGCCGCCGACCCGTTTACAGCAGCCGTCTGCGGCACCGCCGTCTACAACGTGGCCGGCACGCGTGCCGCCGCTGTCGCCGACGCCCCGGCAAGCTTTAAGGTCGCCTTTATCGACGAGCTCTACCGCGCAACCGCCCAAGACATCGCCGATAACCGACTCGAGCTCGAGGAGGCATAGGCCATGTCCGAGCCCGCAACCAATGCCGGCATGAACACGCTCGTCGCCGTGGCCATCGCCCCGTGCGGCACCGGCGATGAGCTATCCGCCGAGGTCGCCGAGGTCGTGCGTGTCATTCGCGAGAGCGGCCTGCCCAACCGCACCACCTCCATGTTCACCGAGATCGAGGGCGACTGGGACGAGGTCATGCAGGTCGTGCGCGACGCAACCTTTGTGTTGGCGAGCAAGGGCATCCGCACCGAAGTCGTGCTCAAAGCCGATATTCGACCCGGATTTACCGACACCATGACCGGCAAGCTCGAACGCATGGAAGCGCAGATCAAAAAGCAGGAGGAAGCACGATGAGCATCCGCGACAACCTTGATATCTCGGCCTATCTGGTACTCGGCCCCGAAAACACGCTCGGGCGTCCCGTGGGCGATGTGGTGGCCCAGGCGCTCGACGCCGGCTTTACCTGCATCCAGGTGCGCTCCAAGGTGGCAAGCGCCCGCGAGATCATTGCGCTGACGGGCGACGCCGCGCAGGCAATCGCACAGGCCGGCAAAACCGGTCAGGTTGCCCTGCTGATCGACGACCGCCTGGACTGCGTACTCGCCGCGCGCGAGCAGGGTATTGCTGTCGACGGCGTGCACGTGGGCCAGAGCGATATTCCCGTCGAGGTCTGCCGCAAGCTTCTGGGCCCCGATGCCATCGTGGGCCTTTCGGCCCGCTGCGAGGAGATGCTCGAGTACGTCAAGACCGCCGACATGAGCCTAGTCGACTACCTGGGCATCGGCCCGCTCCACGAGACCGAAACCAAGCGCGACTGCGGACGCGCGGCCGACGGCTCTATCATCACCAAGAGCTTTGAGGACCTGGCCGCACTCCACGCGGCAAGCCCCGTGCCCATCGTGGTGGGCGGCGGCGTCAAGACGGCCGACCTGCCGCAGCTCAAGGCCACCGGCGTCGATGGCTTCTTTGTGGTGAGCGCTGTCTGCAGTGCCGACGACCCCTACGCCGCCGCCAAGGAGCTCGTCGACACCTGGCAGCAGGCATAGGCATAAGCCGAGCAGCTGATCCACAGTCTCATATCTTCTAGAGCGGAAAGCGCATCCCAGTTTGGACCTCCATTCCGGGATGTGCTTTCCGTATGCAACCCCTACCCCGCTAGGTAGGCCTCCAACGCCGGCAAAGTCGCCTCCGCATCGCGGCGACCGACCTGGTAGATGCGCTCGAGCTCATCCGGTTCGCGGCACAGCGACGGCACCTTCACCGATTCGCTCGGCCGCACCACAAAGACCTCGCCGGCAGACTCGCGACGTGCCAGGTCATCGAGCGTGGCATTGTAGACCTCATGCCGATGCTCAAGCGCTGCGACAAACTCTGGGTAGTGACGGAACACGCGCCGCAGCATGGGCATCACGCTGTTGGGCTGCTTCACAAAGCCCGCCGGCTGCGTGAGCACCACGATATTGCGGTCATACCCCTGCGCAAACAGCCATGCGCTGGGAATAGAATCAGCCACGCCACCATCCAGATACTTATGCCCGTCAATAGCAACGGGACGCGTCGCCACGGGAATAGCAGACGACGCCCGGATCCACTCGATATCCCGCTCGTCGCCATAAGGCAGGTCATGGTAGACGGCCTTGCCCGTCTCGATATCGGTACACACGCACGTAAACCGCATGGAGCAGGCACGATATGTCTCCAAATCGATGGGATCGCGCTCGATGGGCACCTCGTGATAGGCAAAATCGGCATTGAACATATCGCCGGTCCGCAGCCAGCTTGCTACACCCGCATAGCGCTTGTCGGCACAATAGGCCTTGTTATAGCGAATGGCGCGGCCGATCTGGCGCGATTTAAAATTGTAGCCAAACGCCGCGCCCGCCGAGACACCCACCATATGGTCGCAGGTCAAACCGTGCTCCATCCAAACGTCGAGCACGCCCGCCGTATACATACCGCGGTAGCCGCCTCCCTCGAGCGCAAGCCCCACCGTGCGCGTCATATTTGGCTGTGTCATGCGACCATCTCCGTCCCCGCAAATTTAAACGGAACAAGTATACCCGTCAACATATACCGCCCCAGTCGCATTTTTCATGCGCACCCAGGCGTTGCCGTTTGGGGAATAAAAAACGCCTCGCGGCGTTGCCATCCCCTTGCGCGCCTATAAGATGTTTATACTATTCAGTACTTTTCGATAACAAACAGCAAGCTGACAAATAAGCTCAGCAATGCAACGAGGCGGGGGCATGGAAACAAACGAGGTGCAGGGTGCCGAGCCGCAACAGCACAACGAGATCGACCAGTTCAACACCTGTCTCGCCGAGTTATCGAAGCTCTACGGCGCACAGCAGCCCGAGGCCGAGCGCCTGCTCGCAGAAGCAACCAATGCCGCCGCCCACCTAAACGACCGCATCGTGCAACTCAAAGCCGATGCCTACATCGATTCGCTCACGGGCCTGCCCAACCGCACCGCCTACAACCATGACATTACATGTGTTTGGGATCGACAGCTCGAACACACGATTGCCTATATCGATATCGACGGTCTTAAAGTCTGCAACGACCATTTTGGACACCCAGCAGGCAACCGCTACATCATCAAGGTCGCCGACTGCCTTAAGCTGCACTGCCGTCCCGATGAGCGCATCTACCGCATAGGCGGCGACGAGTTCGTGCTCATCTCTATAACCGATTCGGTTGAGATGCTCAACCAGCGGCTCGAGGCCTGCCGGGCTTCTCTTGCCAGCTCGACGTTCGATGATGGCCAGACTCCCATGAGCTACAGCTACGGTTGCGCCCACGCCAATCCCAAGGCAGGCGATGTGTTCCACAAGATGACGGCCGAGGCAGACCGGCACATGTACGACTACAAATTCGCCAACGCCACACGCAATCGCATGAACAAAGCGTTCAACGAGCAGTATCGCGCACTCGACACCTTTGACGATTTTCTTGACGTGCGGGACCGCATCTTCCAGGCGCTATCGCTCACGGATACCGGACGCTACCTGTTTATCTGCAACGTCGACACCGATCAGTCTCATTGGTCTCAAAACGCTGTACAGGATTTTGGCCTACCAGCCGGAAACGTCCATCAGATGGACAAGGTATGGTCGCAACACATCCATCCCGACGACATCGATGCCTGGCGCCAGGATATCGAAGAGGTGATGTCCGGCAAAAAACACCGTCACAGAATGCGCTATCGCGCCAAGGATGCAAGCGGCCGATACATTACTGTCACGTGCTCCGGCATACGTCTTGACGGCAACGAAAGTGAGCCCACGCTGTTTGCCGGCTCCATCACAAACGCGAGCATTGTCGAAAGCACCGATCCCGCTACCGGTGTGGGCGATGTGCGCGCACTGATGGCGGCTATCGAGAAGCGTAGGGAACTCGCCAAACCCACCGATTTGGTGGCGTTTAAGTTCGAGAACATCGACCGTATCAATGCCGTCTATGGCTACCAAACGGGCAACGATGTTCTCATGGAGCTCACTGGGCGCATCCTGTCTCAGCTCCCCGAATCGCCCGAGTTCTTCCGCTCATATGGCCTGCAGTTTGTTCTTATGTTTGACAGCCAGCCCGACATCGATCTTTCCGATGCCGCCCAAAGGCTGTGGCAAACGCTCATGGCCCCCATCACGGTGCATGACATCGATATCGTCCCTGTCGCCCACACGACCTTTGCGCGTTATTCGTCTATCACCTCGCAGCCGCTCACGGTGCTGTCCAGCCTCAATCGCCGCCTTGACGCCGAGATACGCAGCACGGCTCCGACACATCACAGTCCAAGCGCTTTGACCCAAGTCGGTAGTTTTGCCGCGTACGACCGACGGGACAAGATGACCGGTCTCATGCGCGGCAATGATTTTCTACACGTCGCCGACACGCATCGGTCCGCGCACCCCAACGAAGACCGCGCCATTGTCGCCATCGACCTGGGACGCATGCGCGTCTTTAACGAGTGGTACGGACGCCAGGCAGGCGATACCCTCATTGCCGAGGTAGGAAGCGCGCTGCAGACGTTACAAGCCGATTGTGGCGGGATCGCCGGGTACTGGGGCCAGGACGACTTTGTCGCCTATCTCCCCGGCGACCGCGGGACCATCGACACGCTCTACGAACGCATCCGGGGCATCGTCGCCACGCGCGACGACTCGGTCGGCTTTTTGCCCGCCTTCGGCGTTTGCCCCGTAGGTTCAGAAGAACGCATCAACATTTTGTTCTACGACCACGCAAAGGCCGCGCTCACCCGCGCGCGCCACGATTTTAGAGACCGCATCAAGTTCTTTGAACCCGAGACCTACGCGCAACGCGAGCGCGAGGACCATCTGCTCTCGGCATTCCAGCACGCTCTAAACCAGGGACGGATAACCTTCCATATCCAGCCGCAATATGATATGGAAACCAAAAAGATCATAGGCGGCGAAGCGCTTGCCCGCTGGAAAGACGAGGACGGCGGCTTTGTCTCACCCGGTACGTTTGTACCGCTGCTCGAGCGCAACGGCTTCGCGGTGACGCTCGATCGCCATATTTGGAGCCTCGTTTTTGCATGGCTCTCCGAGCGTTTGGCTCAGGGATTGCCCTGCGTACCCATCTCCGTCAACATAAGCCAAACCGATTTGATCTCGGTTGACGTCGCCAAGCAGTTCGAACGTCTGGCAATGCGGCATGCCGTTCCTACGCATTACGTTAAGGCCGAAATCACCGAAAGCGCGTACGCCAATAATCCCGAGGATGTTACAACGCTCGCCAGCAAACTCCGTTCTCTGGGCTTCTCCGTGCTCATCGACGATTTTGGCAGCGGATCGTCGTCGCTCAGCATGTTGCAGAATATTGACGCCGATGTGATCAAACTCGACAGCCGTTTCATGCCCGTCGAAACCAGTCAGGCAGACAAGGGAGAAAGCATCGTCAAGTCTGTCATCAACATGTCTTGGCAAATCGGCGTGCCCGTCATAGTCGAGGGCGTCGAGACCGACAAGCAAATCGCTTTTCTGCATGAACTCGGTGTGCGCTATGTCCAAGGTTTTTACTACTACCGCCCCATGCCAATCAATGCGTTCGAGGAGCTCATTGCCGACAGCGCATCCATTGACCCGCGCGGCATCCTTTTGCAGAACAGCGGCCATACGCTGCCGCCGCAACATGGCGCCGCTTGTTAACGACAAACGCCTTTAGCCCCCACCGCGCAGCGCAACCAGTGCGCCGCAGCGCCTCGACCCAAGAAAGCGGCGTAGCTATGGATAGCGCCAACAACTATACCGAGAAGCTCGAAAAGACCGTCCGCGACCTTCTCGAGCGCCAGGATGATCTGATTAGGACCGCCTTTACCGACCAGCTTACTGGACTTGGCAACCGCGGCGGCTTTGCCCGTTCCCTCGAGGAGCTCTGGGAGCAGGACACCCCCGTTACCATGGCGTACATCGATATCGACAATCTCAAGCACTGCAACGACGTCTTTGGCCATGACGAGGGCAACCGCTATATTTTGCAGGTAAGCCTCTATCTCAAGCTGTATATGAAAGTGGACGAAGCGGCGTTTCGCATAGGCGGCGACGAGTTTGCCATCCTATCTACGATTGCGACCGAGGACGACCTCGCCGAACGTCTGGAACACTGCCGAACGGTCCTACTCAAAAACAACGATTCCGAGATGCCCCGCTCGTTTAGCTATGGAGTGTCGTATGCCGACCCCGCCCTGGGCGAAGCCCCCAATCGCATGACGCTCGATGCCGACCATCGCATGTACGACTACAAGCTACGTCATGCCATGCACCTTGATCGACGCAATATCACGCAAGTCCACGCCGACGACTTCGAAATAAGCGACCGTATTTTCGACGCCTTTTCGATGCTCAACGAGGGCCGCTATTTCTTTATCGAGAACTTGGACAAACATCGCACCCTTTGGTCGCAAGGCGCCTTGCGCGATCTTGGCCTTCCCTCGGAGCACATAGACAACTGTCGCGATTACTGGAAAACGCGCGTGCATCCCGATGACCTTGAGGCCTACATCAACGACATCGACCAGGTCTATAACGGCACCAAGCACCGTCGCGTCATGCAGTATCGTGTGCGCAATGCCGTCGGCGACTACGTCCTCTGCCGTGCTCGCGGGTTTCGCATCGACGGCGACGAAAATGTCCCCTCGCTCTATGTCGGCGAGCTCGTCAACCACTCACTTGCCGAAACCGTCGACGCCGCGACAGGCCTCGGCACCCAGCGCATGTTGGTCAATGCCATCGACGCCTGTCGTTGCGACCGTTGCGAGACGGGCCTTATAGCGGTGCGCGTTCGTGGCACGACAAAGCTCAACGAGCTCTACGGAGCCGAGGCTGTCGACAACATGCTCGCCGAATACGCAGGCCGCATGCTGTCGATCACCCGCGGCAGGAGCAGGGTCTACCGTTCACGTAGCGTCCAGTTCGTCGTGCTCAGCAATGACCTGGACCACGAGGCATTCGAGCAACTGACCCGCCACCTTAAAGAGGCCGTTTTCGCTCCTGTGCAAATCGCAGGCGACACCATTGCTCCCGTCTGTCTTGTCGTCCCGACCTTTTACGAACGCCTGGACTCCCAAGCATCGACTGTTTTGGGCGAACTCGATCGTCGCCTTCGCACGGCCGGCGGACTTGTTCCCAACGACAGTCTGCCCATACCCGAGATGGAACGCAAAGGCGCCGTCGCCGAGCACCTCGACATGCTCACAGGCCTCTACCGCCCCAGCGAGTTTATGCGCCGTGCCAATGCCTTCATCAAGGCAAGGCGCGACGGCGCTTGGTGTATCGCCACCGTCGACATGGGCCACATGCGCCTATTAAACGAATGGTATGGACAGGCCGAAGGCGACCGTATGCTTGCCGATGTGGGCACGGTGCTCAAGGATATCGAGAACGCCGACATGGGTGTCGCGGGATACTGGGGACAAGACGACTTTTGTCTGCTCATACCCTTTGAGCACGATTTCGTTCACCGAGTCTATGCGCACGTGCGCGAGGCTGTAGCCAAGCACAACGACGGCGTAGGTTTTTGGCCGTCCATGGGCGTTTACCCCATCGACTCCAATGAGGAGATCACCATCGATGCGCAGGCAAAGGCCATGTTTACCAATCGGCGCGCAAAAAACGACTTTAAGGAGCGCATTGCCATTTTCTGCCCCGCGGAGTACGAGCGCGAAGTCGCGTTCCACCGCACGCTGACCGAATTCCAGTACGCGCTCTCAGATGGTCGTATTACCTACCACTTGCAGCCCCAGGTCGATATGGAAACCGGTGAGATTATTGGCGCCGAAGCACTCACCCGCTGGATTGACAAGGACGGCTCTCTCATTTCGCCCGCAACGTTTATCCCCGCACTCGAGGAAAGCGGCTTTGTGGTGACGCTCGACAAGTACATTTGGCAGGGTGTCGCCTCGTGGCTGCGCGAGCGCATCGATCGAGGGCTTCGTGTGGTTCCGGTTTCGCTTAATGTGTCGCGCGTGGATATCCTTGCCTGCGACGTTGCCGAGCATATGGGGGCGCTCGCCGCCCAATACAACCTACCGCCCGAGCTCATGCGTATCGAGATCACCGAGACGGCTTATACGGGAGAGTCCGAGGCCGTGGACAAACTGACGGCCGACCTGCACACCCGCGGCTTCTCGACCTATATGGACGATTTTGGCACCGGTCAGTCCACGCTCGCGATGCTCAAGAACGTCAACGTCGACGTCATCAAGCTCGACCGCGCCTTTGTACCCACCGATCGCGATCAAGGCCGCAGCACGCAAATCATTTCATCGATGCTCGAAATGGCGCAGTCGCTCCATCTGCCCGTCGAGGTCGAAGGCGTCGAGACAAATGAACAGGCGAACATGCTACGACAAATGGGCGCCCGCTACGCTCAGGGCTTCCTCTACTACCGCCCCATGCCGGCGAAGGATTTTGAGGCATTGCTCGATGGTGGCAATAACAACTGATACGCTCGCGCGCAAAACGCCACCGCCGAAGGGGGAATTTGCCTCCATTAGCTGACTTATATCCCCAATTCAAACCGAATTGGGGATATGATACAAACCATTACTCCGCCCAAGGAGGTTATCCATCATGAACGAGTCATATCGCCTGGGTGAGCAATTGATTATTGCCTATCTCCAACGACTTGCGAATGGCATCTCGACCGCCGAACTCGATGTTGCCGCGCTGCCTGCTGAGCTACGCGCCGTTGGTGAGCAACTGCAAAAGACGCATGCCATCCTGCAACAAGAGCGCCGGCTGCTTGAGCGCAACGCCTATATCGATCCGCTCACCAACTTGGGCAACCGCAGCGGACTCGACCGTCACGTCGAGCAGCTCTGGCGCAAAGGCGACCCCTTCACCTGCGCCTATATTGACATCGACCATCTCAAGCATTGCAATGATAGGTTTGGCCACGCCGAAGGCAATCGCTATATTCTGAGCATCTGCCGCACGCTCTCCGAAACCATGGAGCACGATGAGATGCTGTTCCGTATCGGTGGAGACGAGTTTGTGCTTATCTCGCTCTCCGCAAACGAGACTGAACTCGAGCAGCGCTTGGAGCAGGTACGTGCCGGGCTGATCGAGGCGAGCTCAGATGGCAAGGCGCCCATGATCGCCAGCTTTAGCTTTGGCTGCTCGCGCGTCGATCCACTTGCCGGCGACACGCGTCGCCAGATGACGATGGACGCCGATCGCAAGATGTATCGCTATAAGCTTATGCATCGTGTACAGCAACCGGAAAACAATGACGCGCCGCAACGCCCAATCGTCGATCAGCTTCCCTGCAACGACCGGGTGTTCCAAGCGATCTCCATGAGCTCCGAGACGCGCTATCCGTTCATCCTTAACCTCGATACTGGAGAATCGCAATGGTCGGTTAACGCCGTGCGCGATTTTGACCTGCCCTCCCAGCACCCTTTTAACTCACTCGACATGTGGCTCGCCCGCGTCCACCCCGAGGACCGCGACAACGTACGCGCCGAGCTCGATATGGTGATAAACAGCACGTGGCACTTCCACTACATGCAGTATCGCGTAATGGACGCCACCGGAGCGTACGCGCTTTGCGACTGCACGGGCTACCGCTTGGACGGCACCGATACCGAGCCCAACATGTACGTGGGCATTATCATCAACCGAAGCCTAGCGGATACGACCGACTCAGTAACGGGCCTGGGCGATGTCCACGCACTGGTCAACGCTATTGGAGAGATGCGCCACGTGCCGCACGAGGCAGGTTTTATTGCCATTAAGGTCGACGATATCGCCGAGGTCAATGCCCGCTTTGGATTCGATGCAGGCGACCGCGTGCTCGCCGAAAGCGCCGCCTGCCTCATGGATTGTTCGCGCGGCAAGGGCCGCCTGTTCCGCTCAACGGGGCCGATGTTCGTGGCACTCTTCGATGAGCTCGGCCCCGAGGCAATCGACGAGATCGCAAGCGACATCGAACGGTTCCTGGGTACTCCCGTGCTCATCGGCTCGCTTGAATATCAGCCGCCCATTCGCGTGGCCACGCTCCATCTGGACGGCGTCGACCGTCAGCCCGTTTCCATTTTGAACGAGCTCAAAGCGTTGCTCGGGAAAGCCGTGCAGGTGCCAGGTACCAAACTGGATTAGCGCCGCGCCCGCGCCGCCTCCCCCATCGTGCGATAATCCTCTGCAGAAGTCACCAAAAGCAGAGGGAGTTTGTGATGAAGGTTCTTTTGGTCAATGGCAGCCCCAAGGCAAACGGCAACACCGCCCGCGCACTCGCCGAAGTCGCCGAGCAGCTCATTGCCGAAGGCATTGATACCGAGGCGTTTCAGCTGGGCGCCAAGCCCATTCGCGATTGCATCGGTTGCGGCCAGTGTGGCAAACTTGGCGGTCGCTGCACCTTTGACGACGACGTGGTGAACGAGCTCATCGCTGCCGCCGAGCAGGCAGATGGCTTTGTCTTTGGCTCACCTGTCTACTATGCGCATCCCAGCGGACGCATCCTCTCGGCCCTCGATCGCGTATTCTATGCCGGAGGCAAAGCCTTTGCACACAAGCCGGGCGCTGCCGTCGCCGTCGCCCGTCGCGGCGGTACGTCGACGACCTTCGACGTGCTCAACAAGTACTTCACCATCAACCAAATGCCCGTGGTTGCTTCCACCTACTGGAACAACGTGTTTGGCCGCGTGCCCGGCGACGCCGATGGGGATGCCGAGGGCCTTGCCACCATGCGAAACATCGGCAAAAACATGGCTTGGCTCCTGCGCTGCATCGAGGCGGGACAAGCCGCCGGTATCAACGCGCCCGAGGCAGATCGCGCAACGACCAACTTCATTCGATAGAGCGGCGGGGCCATGAATATTCAAATCTTCGGGACTAAGAAGTCGTTCGATACCAAGAAGGCCCAGCGCTATTTTAAGGAGCGCCGCATTAAGGTGCAGTTTATCGACCTTAAGGAAAAGGAGATGAGCAAGGGCGAGCTCACGAGCGTGATGCAGGCGGTCGGCGGCATCGACAAGCTGCTCAACCCCAAGGCCAAGGACGAGGAGATGCTCGCGCTCATCCAGCACCTCACCCCTAGCCAGCGCTTCGACAAGCTGCTCGAGAACCAGCAGGTTCTAGCCGAGCCCATCGTGCGCAACGGCAAAAAGGCCACCGTCGGTTATTGCCCCGATGTATGGGGAGCCTGGGAGTAGCCTGTGTTATTTGCCAGCGCGTGGGTATAAGAGCAGGCGTTTGGCATATGATTCAACTGTAAGCCATGTCTAACAAAGGAGGGCACATGCCCAACAAACCCGTGAAGATCATCATGCTTACCGGATACCTCGGTGCCGGCAAGACCACGCTGCTCAACCACATCCTCGCTAACGACGGCGGCATCCGCGCCGCCGTGATCGTCAACGATATCGGCGAGATCAACGTCGATGCCAGCCTCATCGCCGACGGCGGCCTTTCCGAGACCGACGACCTCATCCCGCTCACCAACGGCTGCATCTGCTGCACGCTTTCGGATGACCTGGCCAACCAGCTGCAGGGCATCGCCGATTCGGGCAACTTCGACTACATCATCATCGAGGCATCGGGCATTTGCGAGCCCATCCCCATCGCCTACACCATCTCGAGCTTCTGCGATGAGGCTAAGGTGGGCGGCGAGCCCAAGCTCGCGCTCGACAACATCGTGGCTGTGGTCGACTGCGCCCGCATGTACGACGAGTTCAACGGCGGTCGCGACCTGCTGGCCGAGGATATCGACGAGGACGACATCGAGAGCCTGCTCATCCAGCAGATCGAGTTCTGCTCCACGCTGATCCTCAACAAGACCGACACCGTGACGCCTGAGCAGATTGCCGAGCTCAAGGCCATCGTGCGCAGCCTGCAGAAGGACGCCGTGATCGTCGAGGCTCAAAACGGCGAGGTCCCCATGGAGGAGCTGCTCGACACCGACCGCTTCGACTTTATGCGCGCCTACAACTCCGCCGCTTGGATCGAGGCCATGGAGCATCCCGAGGAGCACGACGACCCCGAGGTGCTCGAGTACGACATCGAGACCTTTGTGTACTCGCGCCGCAAGCCGTTTGACCTGCAGAAGTTCACCGATTTTGTTGAGCAGGAGTGGCCCGACGAGGTCATCCGCGTCAAGGGTCCGCTGTG
>CABUBZ010000036.1 GCA_902489945.1 uncultured Collinsella sp. | reverse complement strand
CCGCGATGACGCCGACGGAGCGTAGCGTTTGGCTCATGCCAGCCAGGTAGAGCTTGTCGGCCTGCTGCAGGCGGCCTTCGTACACGTCGGCGACGCCGTCGATGACCTTATACAGGTAGACGCCCAGGCCGATCGTCGCCATCTGCGTGTCATAGCCGCGGGCGCTGCTGTACATGAGGCCGCAGCCTAGGGCGAGCGCTCCGCAGATCCAACGATTGAGCTGGTAGGAGGCGAAGGACGTCTTTTCGTCGATGTCCGAGACCTGGAAATTGCGCACGCCGTAGTTGCACGCGATCATGATGAGCGTGCCGGTGACAAAGGCGATGGAGAATTTGCCTGCTTCTTCGGCGCCCACGAGTTGCGTAGACACGATGGTGAGCAGCGGAAACGCCAAACCCCACACGGCGGTGCCGAGGGTGTTCCAAAGATAGTCGCGACTGGTGGCGTGCTCCTCGTATTCCGCCTCCTGCATGGAGAAGCCGCCGCCGTAGACGGCGCCGAGCAGACGGTTCCACCAAGCGTTGACCATGCGGCGGACGGGGCCGGGCTCCCGATCGCGTTCGCGCCGGCGACGTGTGGCTTGGCTGCTATCGGGCCCGCCGGCGTTGCGCTGACTCAGCTCCTGGATGCGTGCGAGCTCTTCGGCCGTGTGGGAGGCCGGGAACAGGCCGTTCTCGATGCGACCGCCCTGGGCCTTCGCGGCGCCGTCTTTCGATGCGGCGGGGTTGGAGATGCCGTTGCGGCGGGCGATGGCGCGGCGAATGCTATCGAGGGGCGTGATGCTCAAAGCGGAGTCCTTTCTATTGCTGCGCTCTAGTATAGACGCGACGGTGTTCGCTCGTGTTTTTGAACGGAGTGTTCGATTATTTCGGCGGCGCCATTCAGTAGTCGGCATTTAGGGACGTTCCTTATGTGCCGGCGCTTTGGGAACGTCCCTAAGTGCCGGCATCCGGGGACACTCCTTGGTTGTTGCCTGTTCAAGAGTGTCCCCAACGACTAGTCGTTTAAGAACGTCCCCAATGACCAGGCCGCTTGCCTGCGATTTTTGACCGTTGGGCGGGCTTGCCGCCCTTGCCGCAAAAACGTTTTTGCATATCGGGTACAACGGGCTTTACGTGAGTAAAGTGCGCGCCGCGTCCATGTGTCGCGTTTTTAAAGGAGGCCCCATGCCTGGTGTTACCCCTGCAGAAGTTTTGTCCAACTTTGGTATTACGCTCGTTGAAGATCCCGCCGAGAATCAGCCCCGTCTGCTGGTCGATTTACCCGCCGCGGAGCTCGTCGAACACGCTATCCGCCGCGAAGAGGGCCGTATGGCTTCCAATGGCGCACTCGTGATCGAGACGGGGGAGCGCACTGGCCGTTCGCCCAACGATCGCTTTATCGTTGACACCCCCGATGTTCACGACAAGATTGCCTGGGGCGCGGTCAACCGTCCGCTGTCCGTCGAGAGCTATGAGGCCATCAAGGCCGGCATCGTCGACTATCTCAACGAGCGCGACGTGTTCGTCACCCGCGGCATGGCAGGCGCCGACCGCAACCACACGCGCCGCCTGCTCGTCGCCTGTGAGCGTGCCAGCCAGGCGCTCTTTATTAAGCAGATGCTCGCTCGTCCGCTCGCCCGCGAAATTGCGCGCACCGGCGAGCCGGACTTCTGCGTCCTGGCCGCCCCCGGTTATCAGTGCGACCCTGCGATTAAGGGCCTCAACTCCAGTGCCGCCGTGGTCATCAACTTCCAGGAGCGCGTGATCCTGGTCGCCGGCACCGGTTACTCCGGCGAGATCAAAAAGTCCATCTTCAGCGTCATGAACTACCTGCTGCCCGTCGAGGATGACGTGCTGCCCATGCATTGCTCAGCTAGCATGGACCCCGTCACGCACGAGACCGCTGTGTTCTTTGGCCTGTCCGGCACCGGCAAGACCACGCTTTCGGCCAACCCCACGCGCCTGCTGATCGGCGACGACGAGCACGGTTGGTCCCACATGGGCATCTTCAATATCGAGGGCGGCTGCTATGCCAAGTGCGAGGGCCTGGATGCCTTCCACGAGCCCGAGATCTTCAACGCCGTCCGCTTTGGCGCCATCTGCGAAAACGTGGTGCTCGACGAGAACCGTAAGCCCAACTACGACGACGTCTCGATCACGCATAACACGCGCGTGGCCTACCCCGTGGAGCACATTCCTAACGCGTGGACCAAGGGCATGGGCACCACCCCGAGCGTCGTGCTCTTCCTGACCTGCGACGCCTTTGGTGTGCTGCCGCCCATCTCGCGCCTGACGGCCGACGCCACCATGTACCACTTTGTGACGGGCTTTACGGCCAAGATTCCCGGCACCGAGGTCGGCGTCACCGAGCCCACGCCCACGTTCTCCTCGCTGTTCGGCGAGCCGTTTATGCCGCTCGACCCCATGGTCTACGCCAAAATGCTCGGCGAGCGCATCGCCGACGGCCGCACGCGCGTCTACTTGGTCAACACCGGCTGGATCGGCGGCGGCTACGGCGTGGGGCATCGCATTGAGCTTGCCTACACGCGCTCCCTGGTCGCGCGCGCCCTCGACGGCACCATCGAGGACAGCGAGTTCGTGCACGACGACATCTTTAACGTCGACATTCCCACCACGTGCCACGGCGTGCCCGACGGCATCCTGGTGCCGCGTCAGTACTGGCAAAGCACCGCGCGCTACGACGAGGCCGCGCACAACCTGGCTGTGATGTTCGAGGAGAACTTTGAGAAGAAGTACTCGCACCTGCCCGATTCCGTAAAGGCCGCCGGCCCGCACGCCCAGGTGCCCGCCGAGGCTCGTCACCGCGGCCGCGGCCTGCTGGGACTCCGCCTGTAACCACCACAAAGGGGACAGGCACCTTTGTGGTGGTTTTACTCGCGCGGATGACTCGGGTTACAATACGCCTGACATATCGCCCCCTTCTCCGGATGGGGGCAGCGTAAGCGCTCTTGTGGCGGCACCGTAGGACTTTGAAGGTGGCCGTCGTAAGGGCGCTTTTTGTTTAGGCGCCCGCATTCGGGTGCACGCTATGAAGGGAGAGCACATGAAGAGTTTTGTTGCCGAGGATTCGTTTTGGGAGTTGTTCCCGCAGGCGGCTATCGGAGTTGTGGTCGTAAAGGGCATGAAGCCCGCGGCACAGATTCCCCAGGAAGACGTGGATGCGATCGCCGCGTTGCTCGACCGCGCCAACATTGATGCGGAGCGTCACCTGACGAGCGACACCATCAGCGAGAACGCGCCGGTCAAGGCGTGGCGTGAGGCGTATCGTCAGTTTAAGACCAAGAAGGGTGCGCGGTGCTCCATCGAGAACCTGCTCAAGCGCGTGCTCAAAGGCAAGCCGGTCGGCCACATCACGCCGGCGGTGGACATCTACAATACGGTTTCGCTGACCTACGCGCTGCCCGTGGGCGGTGAGGATCTGCATGCTATTGAGGGTAATTTGCGCCTGACGGTGACCGACGGCGGCGACGCGTTCCTGCCGCTTGGTGAGGAGACGGACGATCCGACGCTGCCCGGTGAGCTTGCCTATATCGATGACGCGGGTGCTGTGTGCCGTTGCTGGAACTGGCGCGACGGCGTTCGCACGGCGCTGTCCGACGATTCGGCGGACGCTTTCCTGGCGATTGAGTGCGTGGAGCCCGAGCGGATGGGGGATTGCCAGGCCGCAATCGATCGCCTTGCTGAGTTGCTTGAGCGTTATCTTGGCGCCACAGTTGTCGTCAAGACGCTGGTGACGCACGAGAATCCGTGCGTGGAGCTGTAGGAATTCCTGCGGCCCGCGTTCGTCGTAAACCACCACAAAGGGGGACAGGCACCTTTGTGGTGGTTTTTATGTTGATGGGTTAACAAATGGGATATCTGGGTATGGAGGACTCCTCGGTACGGCTAAGATGTTTACCCGTTAGCATCATGCAAGCGAAAGGCGGTCGTCTCACATGCAGCAGAACGACGAGACACGTTTTGAGGACTTTGTCGGACTGATTAGCGGCCTCTACAAGGAGATCCAGCGCATCAAGACGTCCGAGGGCGCAAGGCTGGGCCTCAAGGGCTCCGACGTCATGTGCCTGTACTATCTGGAGCGCAGCAAGGACGGCCTGACCGGTGCCGACCTCGCCCGCATGGCCGGCGTGACCCGCGCTGCCGTTTCGCGTACGCTGGCTCACCTGGAGGAGGGCGGCTACGTCGAGGTCGACGACTCGGGCGATGCTGCCGTCAAGTACCGTGCCCCGGTTCGCCTGACCACGCTGGGCGGCGAGAGCATGAGTGAAGCCGATCGCATCATTCGCGAAGTGCTCGATACCACCGGA
Source organism: uncultured Collinsella sp. (assembly GCA_902489945.1). Taxonomy (GTDB): domain Bacteria; phylum Actinomycetota; class Coriobacteriia; order Coriobacteriales; family Coriobacteriaceae; genus Collinsella. The sequence goes on along the minus strand of CABUBZ010000036.1, from coordinate 15,850 downwards.
AAGACCATGGGCGTGGAGCAGCGCGAGCAGATGTACGCATCGCTGCGCACGATTCTCAACACCCTGCGCGAGCTGTAGAGCTGCGCTGGCGCTAGCTTTCAACCAACAACTGCATCGTCCCGTTTGAGCGCGCATGCCGTGCCGGGACATTGTTGTCAAAATTCCCTGCGCGGGGTCCGCGCAAGAAAGGATTCGCTATGTCTATCCGTATTATTACCGATTCCGCGAGCGATATGTCGCCGGCGGAGCACCCGGCTCTGCATGTTCTGCCGCTGTCCGTCAGCTTTGGCACTGACGTGTATATGGATGGCGTCGACATTGACCACCAACGTTTTTACGAGATGCTCGTGGAACGCGATGAACTTCCCAAGACCGGTCAGGTCAACCCGTATGCCTTTTCGCAGGCGATCGCCGAGGCGCGTGAGGCCGGCGATGAGGCTGTGATTATTACTGTGGGCGCCAAGCTTTCGGGCACCAATCAGAGTGCTCGTACGGCTCTTGCCGAGATGCCGGGAGGCGACGTGTTCGTCGTGGACAGTAACAACGTGACGCTGGGCGAGCGCGTGCTGGTCGAGTATGCGCTGCACCTGGTGGACGAGGGCTGCAGCGCCGCGCAGATTGCGGCAGCTGTCGAGGCCGTCCGTGACCGTGTCGTGGTTATTGGTCTGGTAGAGACGCTGGAGTACTTAGTGCGCGGCGGCCGCCTGTCTGCTGCGGCGGGCGCTGTGGGTACGCTGCTCAATGTGAAGCCGGTTGTGGCTGCCGAGGATGGCCTGATCGTGCAGCTGGGCAAGGCGCGCGGTTCCAAGAACGGTCGCAACCTGCTCAACCAGAAGGTCGAGCAGGCGGGCGGCGTCGACTTTTCCATGCCGCTGGCACTTGGCTACACGGGTCTTTCGGACGCCGTGCTCAAGAAATACATCGAGGACAGTTCGGCTCTGTGGGCAGGTCACGTGGAGGGCGAGCTGCCCGTCCATGTCATCGGCGCCACCATCGGCACCCATGTGGGCCCCGGCGCCGTAGCCGTAGCCTTCTTCCGCCCCGCCAACTAACTCACCTGCCAAAACCACCACAAAGGGGACAGGCACCTTTGTGGTGGTTTATGCTTTTCCGCGAGGAAAGGAGCGCACGATGGCGTCTGAGGGCTTTTTTGAGCGGGTATACGAGGTGGTCGAGCAGATCCCTGAGGGGATGGTCGCCACGTACGGGCAGGTGGCGCTGCTCGCCGGTCGTCCGCGCAGCGCGCGCTACGTGGGCTATGCGCTGCACAGCAATCCGCGCCCCGGCCAGATTCCCTGCCATCGCGTGGTGTTTGCCGATGGCCGCATTTGCGAGGGCTTTGCGTTTGGCGGCCCCGATGCTCAACGTGAACTTCTGCTGGGGGAGGGCGTGGTGTTTGCCGATCCCATGCACGTCGACCTTGCTTCTTGCCGCTGGCCGGCGGGGCTTTAGCGGCCGGATCGCCAAAACCACCACAAAGGTGCCTGCCCCCTGTAGTGGTTTAGGTCTGTGAAGGTTTACCGGGGCTAACTTATGGAGAAGGTGTGGCGGCGTAGGTTGACGCTACAAAGTAAACCACGGTGAACTATATTGTTTTCAGCAACGGAGCAGGCGATAGGCGATGAAAAAGCCTGCCCTGTTGAGTTTGATTCGCATTCCTCCCCTCTGTGCGATTCAACGGTGTACTTCGGGAAAGCGCCCGTCGGCTGCCATGGCCGGCGGGCGCTTTCCCGTAATCATGGGACAAAACATCAGGTCCGTTATCCCAAAATGAGGTGCCGACGTTTGGCCTTAGGGCGGCACAAACTTTGATTGTTAGTCCCGCTTGCAGCAACCGATCTTTGTAAGCCCCTGCGGCGTCTCTTCGCCCGCGGGGATTCTTGGGCTGTTGCTTCCCAGATACGCCTCTACATGCCGCGCGAACGCTTGCCACGACCACTCGTCTTTATCGGCCTCAAGCCGATCGGGGGAAATCGCGTTGAACAGGCACGTTGGAATCTCGTGCTCGTGCAGATTCTTGGCGATACAAGGCGTGCAGCCCTTGTCGTGGTTGACAGGGTTAAACGGGCATTTCCGGTCGTTGCATGTACAAAACGCAACTGAGCTCATGGGGCTCCTTCCAGTCGGTCGGCTCTGCTGTAAAACGCTGCCGCATGTTAAAACAATAGGGCGTCATTGCTTAACAGAATATAGTCTTAGGGTGCTTGCGACTTAGGGGTTCTGCCGAGCGGCTGAATACCTCGGCGACCGACCTCTGAAGAAAACAAAACCGCCGCAATGAGGATTGTACTCATCGCGGCGGTTTTGTTTGACTGCTGTTTATTGTTCTCGGCTAGTACACCATGCCCATGGCGTCCTGAACCTCGCCCAGGGTCTGCTCGGCGATCTCATTGGCGCGACGGTTGCCCTCGTGCAGGACGTCCTTTACGTAATCCAGGTCGTTCTCGTAGCGCTGGCGACGCTCACGGATCGGCGCGAAGTACTCGTTGACGGCCTCGGTCACGTACTTCTTGAGCTGGCCGGAGCCGCCCATGCCGATCTCCTCGGCAATCTCGACCTCGGAACGACCGGTGCAGATGGCGGCCGTCGAAAGCAGGCCGGACACGCCGGGGCGGTTCTCGGGATCGAACGTGATCATGCGCTCGGAGTCGGTCTGGCTCTTCTTGATACGCTTGGCCGTCTCCTCGGCGGTCATCGAGATGTTGATGGCGTTGCCGTAGCTCTTGCTCATCTTGCGACCGTCAAGGCCGGGCAGCAGCGGGGTCTCGGACAGCAGTGCCTCGACCTCGGGAAATACCTTGCCGTAGCGGTTGTTAAAGCGGCGTGCGATGGTGCGGGTGAGCTCGATGTGCGGCAGCTGGTCGCGACCGACGGGCACCACATTGCCCTTGCAGAACAGGATGTCGCAGGCCTGGTGCACCGGGTAGGTGAGCAGAAGGCCAGTGAGCTCGTGGCCCGATGCCTCCATCTCGGCCTTGACCGTGGGGTTGCGCGCCAGCTCAGCCTCGGACACCAGCGACAGGAACGGCAGCATGAGCTGGTTAGCGGCGGGTACGGCGGAGTGCGCGTAGATCATGGTCTTGTCGGGGTCGATGCCGCAGGCAAGGTAGTCCATGACCATGTTGTACACGTTGTCCTGGATGTGCTCGGTCGTATCGCGGTCAGTGATGACTTGGTAGTCGGCGATGAGCACGTTGGTCTTGGCGCCCATGTTCTGCAGCTCAACACGGCCCTTGAGGGTGCCGAAGTAGTGACCCAGGTGCAGACGGCCGGTGGGGCGGTCGCCGGTGAGCATGGTGAACTTCTCGGGCGTTTTGGCCAGGCCCTCGCGAATGGCGTTGCTCTTTTGCAGCGCGACTTCGTAGCTGTTCTCGTTTGGCATGATTGCTCCTAACGTATGTTCATGGGTCAAGATGATAACGCGTTTATTGGAGGGGCGGGTCGTAAGTAGGCGAGGGGCGGGAGAGCGGCGGCTTGTGCGATGGGCGCGGCGTGGCTGCACGTTTGGCCGGCGGCGTCTGGACGCATCCTCGGCAGCTTACCCTAGCGCCTGTGGTGGCGCTCCTCCTTGCGTTCTTCTGCTGCCTGCTCCTCTTGCTTAAAGGCGGGATCGTCGGGGGTGACGAGCTCGTCCTCGTGCGTGCGCTTGTTGTAATGGTGACGCAACACGGGCTCAAACAGATGTAGATGCTTGGCAAAGGCCGCCGAGCCAATGGCGAGCACGGTAAAGATGAGCACGCGCATGGGCACCTCGACCTGGTTGATCGCGGCGGCGCCGGCCGAAAGCATAATGCACCAGGCATAGATGAGCAGCACAGCCTGCTTTTGGTTGTAGCCCTCTTGGATCAGGCGGTGGTGGATGTGGCCCTTGTCGGCCTGCCCGATGCTAATGTGGGCGCGCTTGCGGCGCACGATGGCGCTAAACGTGTCGATGATGGGCACGCCGGCAACGATGAGCGGGATGATAAGCGAGGTGAGCGCGGCGGTGCGGCTCACGTTGAGTAGCGAGATGGAGCCCAGCGCAAAGCCCAGAAGCAGCGACCCCGAGTCGCCCAAGAAGATGCTTGCGGGGTTGAAGTTGTAGCGCAAAAAGGCCAGACAGGCGCCAAAGAGCGCAATGGAGAGCGCGGCGGCGTCGATGCGGCCCGAGAGAACGGCCATCGAAAACATGGTGAACGACGCGATACCGCAGATGCCCGTGGCTAAGCCGTCGAGGCCGTCGATGAGGTTAATGATGTTGGTGAATGCCACCAGATAGATCACGGTGATGGGATAGGTGAGCCATCCGAGCATGATTTCGCCAGGGGCAAACGGGTTGACGATGACGCCGATGCGCAGGCCGCCCACGCAGGCGATGAGCGCAGCGAGGACCTGTCCGGCCAGCTTTTGCTTGGGCTTGAGCTGGATGACGTCGTCGATAGCGCCGGTCGCAAAGATGACGGTAAAGGAGAGCGCCAGCATGGGATAGCTAATGTGAAGGCGCGGGTGCGGCACCAGGACGGGCGGCCAGCCTAGGTGCCAGGTGCCTAGGATTTGCACAATGCAGGCAACGACCAGGCCCAAAAACACCGCCGTTCCGCCCAAACGCGGGATGGGCTTGGTGTTGATGCGGCGCTTGGAAGGATAGTCGACGGCGTCGAGCTTAATTGCCAAGCGCTTGACCAGGGGCACCATGAGGAAGGTCGTGATAAAGGCCGCCGTTGCCACGCATAGGTACGGTATGTAGCTCGGGGATGAAGCCATGAATCTAAAAACCGCCAAGCGTCGAAGGAAAAGGTCAAAGGTTGCTAAGCGCAAAAAGGCATAGCTGTCCCATGATACTCGACCGAGGGGGTGCGGAGGTTTGCACCGTCTGATTATCACGCGCTTACCAGATATTGGGATGTTGTCGATGGATTGTCGGGATGCCGGTGGGGATCCATATGGACTGTAATGGCGATTTTCGGCAAAAGAAAACCACCCCCCACGTTACGAAAATGAACCCACCTAAAACAGGTGGGTGCCCTCATCGACTGTTCCAGCGTCCTTAACAACGAAGGATACCTGTACTAGGTACGACTGTGTGGGCTCCCTAAATAAACGCGACGGTTCACCCAGTTGCTCCGCGGGGGGCGGAATACCTACATCATAAAGCGGCACTTTGTCGATTCCAGTCTTGACATTACAAAAATCGTGTCGGACGATTACGGCGCCTTGGGCTCGAACCGTCTGTGCGGTTGGTCCCTTTACGTTTGAGCTGCTGAATCATTGTTTTGGAGCATGTTTTTATGCCGACGTCGTTGACCGAACTTTTTTCGCCCGCCTGCCATTTGTGTCCGCGCCGTTGCGGTGCGGCGCGCGATGAGGGCGCGCGCGGCGTGTGCGGTGCTAACGACACACTCAAGGTGGCCCGCGCGGCGCTTCATATGTGGGAGGAGCCGCCCATTTCGGGCGAGGCCGGCTCGGGTACGATTTTCTTTAGCGGCTGTTCGCTCAAATGTATCTACTGCCAAAACCACGAGATCTCGACCGGCAATTTTGGCCTTGAGATTTCGCCCGAGCGCTTGGTCGAGATTATGCTGGAGCTGCAGGAGCAGGGCGCCAATAACATCAACCTGGTGACGGCGACGCACTATGCGCACCTGTTGCCTGCCGCGATTGCCGCGGCACGGACGCGCGGGCTGGTCATCCCCATCGTCTACAACACGAGTGGTTATGAGCGCGCGAGCGCCGTGGCGGCGCTGGGCGACCTGGTCGACGTGTGGCTTACGGACTTTAAATATGCCGATGCCGGGCTTGCGCAGTCGCTTTCTCATATTAAGGACTACCCGCGCGTGGCCGTGTCGGGTCTGGCCCAGATGGCGCGCGAGATTGAGCGCCGCGGGGGAGAGCTGGTGGACGAGGACGGGCTCATGAAGCGCGGCATGATCGTGCGTCACCTGGTGCTGCCGGGGCATGCCGACGATTCGTGCCGCGTGTTAGACCTGGTGTGGCAGACGGTGGGCGACGTGCCGATCTCGGTCATGAACCAGTACACGCCCAATGCACTCATGCGCGAACAAGGCGGCGACCTGGCGCGCGCCGTGACGCGCGAGGAGTACGAGCAGGTGCTCGACCATGCCGACGACCTGGGCTTTACGACGATGTTTTGGCAAGAAGGCGGCGCGGTAGACGAGAGCTTCACCCCGGCCTTCGACACCACCGGCGTCCTCACCAGCGCAAAGTAGCGCGTTCGCCGATGATTTTTAATCCCCGTCCCAGAAAAATCATCGGGGTGGCTCGGACGTTTGAAAAGTAGTCAAAACAGCCCCGTCCCAAAAAGACTGGGTATTGGGCGTTGACAGTTGGCGAGCCGTAGGTAAAATATCAACTTGTCCTGGGGACGTAGCTCAGTTGGGAGAGCGCTGCCGTCGCATGGCAGAGGCCGAGGGTTCGACTCCCTTCGTCTCCACCCTTGGATTTGATAAGCCGCTGACATTGTGTCGGCGGCTTTTTTTAAAAGAAAGGGCTGTACCATGGCCGAGCTTGAGTCCCAACCACTGTCTGCCGAGGAACGCGCCGAGTTGGAAGAGCTCCGCGCCGAGAAAGCTCGTCGCGAGGCCCAGGAAGAGGCACGCCGCGAGCGTGAGGAGCTGGCCGCCCTGCGTGCCGAGCGTGCGAAGGCCGAGGAGGCTGCTGCGAAGGGCGCAGCCGTACCGGCGCCTGCGCCCGCACCCAAGCCCGCCTCTGCGAAGCCTGCACCTGCCGCGCACAAACCTCAGCCTAAAAAGGCCGCTCGTCCCAAGTCCGTCGATCCCAAGCCGAGCCGCGACGAGATGAGCTTTGCCCAGCGCATGGTTACCTCCAAGGAGCCTACGGGCGAGAACGAGATCCCTGGCATGGCGCCGGCTCAAAAAATCATCATTGTCCTTGCCCTCATCGCGTTTGTCATCTTTATGGGCTACACGATCCTGACCAGCATGGGCCTGCTCTAGCCGATTCGCGCCGGGTGCCATGCCCGAACACTCTGCCCTTCTCCAACCCTCAACCTCTGCACAACGCATCCGAAAGGTCGCCCCATGGCTTTGACCGACATCTCTCATCCCACCGACATTGCAATGCTCACTGATCTGTACGAGCTCACTATGGCCCAGGGCCTGTGGGAGAACGGCAAGGCCAATGAGCAGGGTTGTTTTACGGCGTTTTACCGCGACCATCCCTTTGGCAGCGCGTATGCCGTCATGTGCGGCACCGCCGAGCTGCCCGAGCTGGTCGAGAATCTGCGCTTTACACCCGAGGATATCGACTACCTCGCCTCACTCCAGGCCCCGGCCGGCGGCGCGATGTTCAAGCCTGCATTCCTCGACTACCTGCGCGATTTTCGAGCGCATGTAAACATCGACGCCGTTCCCGAGGGCGAGCTCGTCTTTCCGCGCGAGCCCATGGTGCGCGTCACCGGTCCCGCGCTGGAATGCCAGCTGCTCGAGACGGCGCTGCTCAACATCGTCGGGTTCCAGACGCTTGTCGCCACCAAGACGGCGCGCGTGGTGCTCGCCGCCGACGGTCGCCCCGTGGCGGAGTTTGGCCTGCGCCGAGCCCAGGGTCCCGATGGCGGCCTGGCCGTTGCGCGCGCGAGCTACGTTGCCGGCTGCTCCTCTACGTCCAATGTGCTCGCCGGCCGCCGCTACGGTATTCCCGTCTTTGGCACGCATGCGCACAGCTGGGTGATGAGCTTCGATTCCGAGCTCGAGGCCTTCCGCGCCTTTGCCAAGTCGAGCCCTAAGAACTGCACGCTGCTCATCGACACCTATGACGTGCGCGAGGGCTGTGAACATGCCATTACGGTTGCCAAGGAGATGGAAGCGGTGGGCGAGCGCCTGTCGGCCATTCGCATCGACTCCGGCGACCTCGCCAAGCTCTCAAAGTATGTGCGCGGCCGTTTTGATGCCGAGGGCCTGCCCTATGTGGGGATCTCGGTTTCTAACGATTTGGATGAGTACACGATTCAGTCCCTGCTCGACCAGGGCGCGCCCATCGACAGCTTTGGCGTGGGTACCAAGCTTGCGACCTGCTATGACCAGCCGGCGCTGGGCGGCGTGTACAAGCTTTCCGCCCGCCGTGCGAGTGAGACGGACCCGTGGACGCCGGTGGTGAAGCTCTCCGAGCAGCCCTACAAGCGCACAATTCCCGGTGTTCAGCGCGTACGACGCTATTACGACGGTTTTGGCGGCCCGGTTTGCGACATGATTTATGACGAGGACCATCTGGCGGGGGAGGGCGCCGCGCGCGGCAATACCCTCGTGGCCGTAAACGATGCCGCCCTGGTGACCGACGTGTCCGAACTTGAGTATCGCGAGCTGCTGGTGCCGATCGTGCGCGATGGCGGTGCGGCGGCTCCGCGTGAGAGCATCCAGGATGCGCGCGAGCGCTGTGCTTGGGCGCTCGATCATCTGGACGCAGCTTTCAAGCGCTTCCTGTACCCGCAGACCTATGTGGTGGGCATGGAGCAGGGCCTGGCTCAGGTGCGCGACGAGCTCGTGCGCAAGAACATGGCCGCGGCTTCTGCCTTCCCCTGGGCAAAATAATCCGAAGGGGACGGAGGAACACGGATTATTTTCTCGCTCGCCCGTTCGCCCGTTAGCTGAACATTCGATTGGTTTGACGTATGACGACTTCTTATAAAACGATGGTGGTAAAGATCGGTTCGTCCACGGTGGTGGGCGCCGACGGCAAGGTCAACCGCGCCTTTATCGGCGGGCTTGCCGACCAGGCCGCAGCGCTGCGCGAGCTTGGCTGGCGCCTGATCGTGGTGAGCTCGGGCGCCATTGCCTGCGGCTATCCCGTGCTGGGCTTCGACCGTAAGCCGGTCGGCGACCTGCCGAGCCTGCAGGCCTGCGCCTCGGCCGGTCAGTGCATCATCTCGTCGGCCTACGACGAGGAGTTCCATGCGCGCGACCTGCTCACCTCGCTCGTGCTGCTCACGCGTCACGACACGGCGCGCCGCACGTCCTACCTGCACGCGCGCGACGCCCTGCTTCGCCTGGTGGAGCTGGGCGTGGTGCCGGTCGTCAACGAGAACGACACCGTTACCGTCGATGAGATCAAGTTCGGCGACAACGACACGCTGGCGGCGCTTGTGAGCTGCCTGGTTTCTGCCGATCTGTGCGTGACGCTCTCGGACATCGATGGCCTCTATACCGCCAATCCGCACGAGGACCCCACGGCCGAGTTCGTCCCGGTCGTGCATAAGATCGATGCCAAGATCATTGCCTCGGCGGGCGATTCTTCGACGTCGGTGGGCACCGGCGGCATGATCACCAAGATTCGCGCGAGCCGCATTTTGATGACGGCCGGCATTCAGAGCGTGATCTGCTCGGGCGAGGAGCCCGATGCGCTCGTGCGTCTGGCCCGTGGCGAGAGCGTGGGCACGCTGTTCGACCCGCCGGCGGAGCGCCTGGATATTGCGCCCCGCAAGCTGTGGATCGCGCTGGGTGACAAGGCACATGGCTCGGTAACGGTTGACGACGGCGCTGCGAAGGCGCTGGTCAGCCGTGGCTCATCGCTGCTCGCGGTGGGCATTCGCCAGGTCGATGGAGATTTTGCCGAGGGCGATGTGCTCGACGTGTGCGACCCGAGCGGCATGGTCGTTGCTCGCGGTATCGCCGAGGCTGATTCGGACGTGCTGGAGCTTGCGGCAGGACGCCGCCAGGACCAGATTGCCAGCAACCGCCTGCTCGCAGATCTGGCCGAGAAGCCGGCGATACACAGGGATAATCTGATCGTCTTCGCCTAACGGGTCGACGCTGCAAACGCCCCTAAGCGGCAATCTGACGTTCAATCGTCGGGCATGACCAAAAGGTCAATGCCCTCCTCTTTCACGTCACCTTGCTCGCTTAGGGGCGTTTTCGCTTTCCGTCCTCTGCCTGCGATGTTGCTGTTACCGGCACTTGGGTGGCACTTGGGGACGTTCCTTTGGTGCCGGCAGTTGGGGACACTCCTTTGCTAGAAGATTTGGCGCAGATCTCCACGGTTGAGGGCTTCGTCGAAGAGGTGCTTGAACACCACGCTGCCGTGCAGACCGTCGTGCTCGAACTCGTTGGTCACCCAGGCGTGCGAGTTGCCCACGCGGCTGAGCGTGTTGAGCTGCAGACCCGAATCCACGTACATGTCGTCGAAATACACGGCGGCCTGGAGCGGCACCTCGTTGCAGGCCAGGCGCTGCGGGTCGTAGATCTTGTCCCAGCTGGTGTCTTCCATCAGCAGATCCATCGCCGGCTTGAAGGGCTTAAGTTCGGGCATCTGCTCAAACATCCACGGGAACATGGCCTCGCCGGTAAACATGAGCGGGCGCGCGAGTGTGTTGAACTCGGCACGATGAGCTTTCTCTTCTGCCGCGGCCCAGCGAATGGGCATGGTGTCGCCGTCGGCGTAGATGAACTCCTGCAGCGTCCAGTACAGTGGATTCGTGCGCGTGTTGGTTCGCTCGAAGGCGCGCATCAAAAAGCTATCGGATACTGAGGCACCGCAGCTCAGCGTGCCGTCGCCGTCAGCAAAAGCATGATCGATAATCCAATGCATGCGCTCAAAGCTCGGCTTCATGCCAAAGTCGCTGCCCATGAGCTGTAGGCGCTCAACCGTCATCGGCGAGCCGTCGGGCAGCACGGGCTTCTGAGCCTCGAGCGCATCGGCCAGGGCTGCCACGCGCTCGACGTCAGCGGGGTAGCGGTCGTAATACTGCTGCGTCTTGGCGGCCATGCGCGGGAAGGTGTGCGCGTAGACCTCGCTGGCGCTCGCCGGCACGTGCGGAATGCCACCACAGGTAAAGCTTGCCGCCACGCCCTCGGGGAAGAGCGACAGATAGCTCAGCGTCAAAAAGCCGCCGTAGCTCTGCCCGAGCGTGACCCAGGGCCTGCCGCCAAAGCCCACCAGGCGCAGGTACTCAAAATCGCGCACGATAGAGCTGGCGAGGTGACGCTTGAGGAAGTCTGCCTGCGAGCGGTCCGCATCGGCGCCGGCTGCCTCGGCGCGCTCGCCCAAGGCCGCGATCGTGCGTCCGTCCACGCAGCTACTGCGTCCGGTGCCGCGCTGGTCGGGCAGGACCACGCGGAAGTGTTTGACGGCCTCCTCGATCCAGCCATCGCTTGTGGGCGACAACGGACGCGGGCTCTCGCCGCCGGGGCCGCCCTGTAAAAACAGGAGCAGCGGCAGATCGTCGTTGATGCGGTCGGGCGCGCAAACCACGCGATAGAAGAGCTTGATGCTCTCGGGCGCGCCGGCGATTGGTGCCGGCATAGCGCCGCGGCGCATGGTGCTGCCGACGGCCAGGAGCATCGGCTCCAGGCCGCGCCAGTCAAGGGGGACGTCGATGCTGTGGTCCTCGACATACAGGCCGGGGACGTGGTACGAAGTGATGAGCGCCATGTGATGCTTCCGTTCGTTGCGGTGTTTCGGGTTGACCAATTCTACCGCCGCAGGTGAGGTCATGCGCAAATCGGCTACCATGGTTGCAAACTTCTAGGAGAAAGGGCCGCCCATGTCGGTCGATATAGCCACGTATGTCCACGATCTTGCCGTTGCCGCCAAGGCAGCGTCGGCCTCGCTTGCCACGGCGAGCGACGAGCAGCGCCAGGAGGCCGTGCGCGCCATGGCCGCAGCACTGCGCAACGGTGTCGACTCCATCGTCGCCGCCAACGAGCTCGATATGTCCGCTGCGCGTGATGCGGGCACCTCGGTCGGATTGCTCGACCGCTTGCTGCTGACGCCCGAGCGCGTTGAGAGCATGGCCGCCGGCCTGGAGAAGCTCGCCGAGCTGCCCGATCCCGTGGGCCGCGTGCTCGATCACCGTGTGCTTGCGAGTGGCGTGGACCTTACGCGCGTGAGTGTGCCGCTGGGCCTGGTTGCCATGGTCTACGAGGCGCGCCCCAACGTGACGGCCGACGCCGCGGGCATCTGCATCCGCACCGGCAACGCCTGCATTCTGCGCGGCGGTTCGCTAGCCTATCACTCGTGCGCCATGATTTCTGAGCTGCTGGCCGATGCGCTCGAGACCAAGGGCTTCCCGCGCGAGGCCGTGTCGATGATCGAGTCTACCGACCGCGAGGCCACCGGCGAGCTCATGAAGCTCCGCGGCGTCGTCGATGTGCTCATTCCGCGTGGCGGTGCGGGCCTGATCCAGCGCTGCGTGCGCGAGTCACTCGTTCCGGTGATCGAGACGGGCACGGGCAACTGCCACATCTACGTGCATGAATCCGCCGACTTCGATAAAGCGCTCAACATTATCGTCAACGCTAAGACGCAGCGCGTGGGCGTGTGCAATGCCGCCGAGTCGCTGCTGGTCGACCGTGCCGTGGCAGATTCGTTCCTGCCTGCGGTCGTGGCCGTGCTGCACGACCACGGCGTGCTGATGCACGGCGACGAGTCCACGTGCGCCGCGTGCGCCGACGCCGGGCTTGCCGAGGGCGACGACTATGTTGCCGCGACGGAGGAGGACTGGGGCCGCGAGTACCTGGCGCTCGAGATGAGCGTGAAGGTCGTGGCCGACGAGGACGAGGCCATCGCGCACATCAACCGCTACGGCACCATGCACTCCGAGGCCATCGTTGCCGAGGACACGGATGCTTGCGAGCGCTTCCTCGACGCGGTCGATGCTTCGGCCGTATACGCCAACGCCAGCACGCGCTTCACTGACGGCGGCGAGTTTGGCCTGGGAGCCGAGATCGGCATCTCGACCCAAAAACTCCACGCCCGTGGCCCCTTTGCCGCCGAGGCCCTCACCACCTACAAATACAAGCTCCGCGGCACCGGCCAGGTCCGTCCCTAACGCCCGCGCAAACAAAAACCACCATAAAGGTGCCTGTCCCCTTTGTGGTGGTTTTAGGTGGCGTTGACGGTTAGGCCTGGAAGGTATCGCGGTCGGGGGCGAAGGACTGCATGGCCGCGATGGTGCGGTCAAAGAGTTCGGGTAGCTCCCAACCCAGCATCTCGGCGCCCTGCGTAATCACGTCGCGCGAACAGCCAGCGGCAAAGCGCTTGTCCTTGAACTTCTTCTTGAGCGACTTGGTCGTAAAGTCCATGACGCTTTTGCTCGGACGCATGATGACTGCAGCGCCGATCAGGCCGGTGAGCTCATCGCAGGCAAACAGGATCTTTTCCATCTGCAGCTCGGGTTTGGGCAGCGAGGTGTTGAAGTCGGACGTGTGCGTCTGGATGGCGCGAATGAGCTCGGGAGACGCACCTTCGCCCTCAAGAATCTCGGCAGCATAGATGGTGTGGTTCATGGGGTCGTCCTCATGCTCCTCCCAATCCAGGTCGTGCAGCAGACCGACGGTGCCCCAAAACTCCTCGTTCTCGGGGTCGAACTCGCGCGCAAAGTAGCGCATAGTGCCCTCGACCGTCTCGCCATGGGTGATGTGGAACGGGTCCTTGTTGTGCTCGTTGAGCAGTTCGAACGCGCGGTCGCGGGTGATTCCGGCGGTAAGCGGCTCTGACATAACAGACTCCTTGTGCTCGTGGGTATCGATAAGAATGAATACTACTAGAACACGAAAACCACCACAAAGGTGCCTGTCCCCTTTGTGGTGGTTTTTGGCGCGGATGGGTTAGTTGAGGGCGGCTTGGGCTAGGCGGGCTTCGGCGGCCTCCTCGGTGACGCCCAAGGCCACGGCGAACTCCTCGATGGAGCGGCGTTTGGCCTCCTTGAGTACGCGCATGTAGTAGGAGCTGGGTTTTTTATCAGCTTCCTCGGCCTGGCGAATGCGGTGCATCATGGTCTTTGCCACGCGGACCGTCTCGGGCGCGCCCAGCTTGAGCTGCTGCTTAAAGTGCGTCTCCTCAAGTGAACTGTTGCGCTCGGTAAAAGTGTCGCACTCCAGCTCGTCATAGTGGCTCAGCAGGTGCTCGGCATCTTGCTGCGAGATGGCGGCGTGCAAACGGTCGGCCTGCGCCACGGGGTACATGAGGATCGTCTGCGCATGTCCCTGCTTGGTCTCGAGCAGTAGCATGGGCTGCGGTGTGTCGTCCCTAAAACCGACGACGGTGCAGACTCCCTGACCCGGATGAATGACGTGTTGACCGATTGAGAACATGCTACCTCCAACTTATACGAATTTACGTATGTCTAGAATAACACGCTGACGTGCGCAAACCCTTACTTTATGCAGGAAAAGCACACAACTCCGATAGGTAAGAGTATTCGATAACAGGCGCAGCTCATTCACACCTTTATGCATTTTCAACGCCTGCATAATCTGCAGGCAGACTGGCATCTTTGAGTGACTCCATGCAAGCTGTAGTCAATTTTGTGCATATGCAATATCGATTGGCTTTACCCTGCGACAGTGCCCGTCGCTTGTGATAGAGTGCTACAAACTCTGGCTTTTGCCCTACGAGTGACCAAGAGCTCGGGGGCTTTAACACAAGGAGGATCTATGCCCGAGAAGATTGAAGAGCTGGTACGCGCTGCGCTTGCTGCGGCCCAGGAGGCCGGCGACCTTTCTGCATTTGAACTTGACGATTGCGCTATCGAGCGACCGGCTGACACTTCTCATGGCGAGTGGACCTCTACCATGGCCCTGAAGTCCGCCAAGCTGGCCCATTGCGCCCCGCGCAAGATCGCCGAGGCCATCGTTGCCCATATGCCCGAGGACCCCGCGATCGAGAAGGTCGAGATCGCAGGCCCCGGCTTCATCAACTTCTACCTCTCCGTTGCCGTCAAGAATGCCATCTTTGGCGAGGCTCGCGAGAAGGGTATGGACTTCGCTAAGTCCAACGTCGGTGGCGGCCTGAAGACCCAGGTCGAGTTCGTCTCCGCCAACCCCGTCGGCCCCATGCACATCGGCCATGGCCGCTGGGCCGCTCTGGGCGATTCGCTCTGCCGCGTTATGGACCATGCCGGTTACGACATCCAGCGTGAGTTCTACATCAACGACCACGGCTCTCAGATGAACACCTTCGGCAACTCCATCAGCACGCGCTATATGCAGCTTGCCGACATCATCGCCAAGCAGGGCGTGGATATCGACGAGGCTCACAAGCTGCTGATCGCAGACCGCGACGCCTTCGTTGCCGACGAGAACGACGAGCATCCCGAGACCCATCCGTACCAGGACAATTTTGCCGAGACCCTGGGCAAGGACTCCTATGGCGGCGACTACATTATCGACGAGGCCGCCGAGTTCTGGCGCACCGACGGCGATAAGTGGGTCAACGCCGATCCTCAGGAGCGCATGGAGAGCTTCCGCGAGCGCGGCTATGTGAAGATGGTCGACAACATGCGCGACCTCTGCCACGCCGTCAATTGCGACTTCGATCGTTGGTACTCCGAGCGTTCGCTGTACGTGAAGGACACCGAGGGCGAGACCGCCGGCACCTCTGCCGTCGACCGCGCTTTTGAGAAGCTCGACAAGATGGGCTACCTCTACACCAAGGACGGCGCCCTGTGGTTCCGCTCCACCGACCTGGGCGATGACAAGGACCGCGTCCTGATCAAGTCCGACGGCGAGTACACCTACTTCGCCTCCGACGTTGCCTATCACTGGGATAAGTTCCAGCGCGTCGACCACGTCATCGACATCTGGGGTGCCGACCACCACGGCTACATCGAGCGCGTCCGCTGCGTCTGCGACGCTCTTGGCTATCCCGGCAAGTTTGAGGTTCTGCTGGGCCAGCTCGTCAACCTGCTGCGCAACGGCAAGCCCGTCCGTATGTCCAAGCGTAAGGGCACCATGGTGACCCTGCAGGAGCTCGTCGACGAGGTCGGTTCCGACGCCGCTCGCTACACGCTCATCTCCAAAAGCTCCAACCAGATGGTCGACTTCGATATCGAGGCCGTCAAGAAGCGCGACAACTCCAACCCGGTCTATTACGTGCAGTACGCTCACGCCCGCGTGTGCTC
>CABUBZ010000035.1 GCA_902489945.1 uncultured Collinsella sp. | reverse complement strand
GAACCCCGAGGAGCTCGACGCCATCAAGGTCTCCCAGGGCGTTACCGTCCAGGAGCTAGCCGAGGCGCTCGACGTTCCGGCCAACGACATCATCAAGCGCCTGTTCCTGCTGGGCACGCCGCTTACCATGACGCAGTCCATGTCCGACGACCTCGTCGAGCTCGTTGCCGACGACCTGGGCCGTCAGATCAAGATCATCACTCCCGAGGAGGAGAACACCTTCTCGTTCTACGACGATCCCGCCGACCTTAAGCCGCGCGCCCCGGTCGTCACCGTCATGGGCCACGTCGACCACGGCAAGACGTCGCTGCTCGACGCCATCCGTCACACCGGCGTTGCTGCCGGCGAGGCTGGCGGCATTACGCAGGCCATCGGCGCTTCGCAGGTCATGATCAACGACCGCAAGATCACCTTCATCGATACCCCGGGTCACGCTACCTTTACGGCCATGCGTGCCCGTGGCGCCAAGGTGACCGACATCGTCATCCTGATCGTCGCCGCCGACGACGGCGTCATGCCCCAGACGGTCGAGTCGATCAACCACGCCAAGGCCGCCGGCGTTCCCATCGTCGTCGCCGTCAACAAGATCGATAAGCCCGGCGCCAACCCCGACCGCGTGCGCCAGGAGCTCACCGAGTACGGCGTCATCCCCGAGGAGTGGGGCGGACAGAACATGTTCGTCAACATCTCGGCCAAGCAGAAGATCGGTATCGACGACCTTCTGGAGACCGTGCTGCTCCAGGCAGATGTGCTCGAGCTCAAGGCCAACCCGGACACCTTTGCCTCCGGCAACGTCCTCGAGGCCAAGCTTGACAAGGGCCGCGGTTCGGTCGCTACCGTACTCGTAACCCGCGGTACCCTGCACGTGGGCGATACGCTGGTCGCCGGCCTTACCTACGGCCGCGTCCGTGCTATGCTCGACCCCAAGGGTCGCGCCGTCACCGAGGCCGGTCCCTCCGACGCTGTCGAGATCCTGGGCCTGCAGTCCGTGCCCAACGCCGGTGACGAGTTCCGCGTGTTTGAGGACGAGCGCGAGGCTCGCGCCCTTGCCGACGAGCGTTCGCTCAAGGCCCGTATCGAGGAGCAGAGCCGCGTCAAGCACGTCACGCTCGAGAACCTCTTCGAGACCATCGCCGACGCCGAGGTCAAGGAGCTCAACCTGATCATCAAGGCCGACGTCCAGGGTTCCATCGAGGCCCTTCAGGACTCGCTCGACAAGATGGATCAGTCCGAGGTCCGCATCAACACGATCCATTCTGCCGTTGGCGCCATCAACGAGACCGACGTCGTTCTGGCTGACGCCTCCAACGCCATCATCATCGGCTTTGGCGTCCGTCCCGATGGTAAGGCCCGCTCCGCTGCCGAGCGCGAGGGCGTCGAGATCCGTTGCTACGACGTTATCTACAAGTGCCTCGAGGAGCTCGACGCCGCCCGTATCGGCATGCTCAAGCCCACCGAGGTCGAGGTCGCCACGGGTACCGCGACCGTCCTGGACACCTTTAAGGTGCCCAAAGTCGGTATCGCCGCCGGTGTCCGCGTCGAGGAGGGCGAGATTGCTGCGACCGATTCCGTGCGCCTGGTGCGCGACGGCATCGTGGTCTTCAACGGCAAGATCGCCTCGATGCGCCACTACAAGGACGAGGCCAAGAGCCTCAAGAGCGGTTCCGAGGGCGGCATTGGCCTGGAGAACTTCCAGGACATCAAGCCCGGCGACCAGATCGAGGGTTACCGCATCGACCAGGTTGCCCGTACCGAGTAGGGGGTAGCGCTATGAAGCAAACGCAGGCAACCCGCCGTCTGGGCGAGCAGCTTCGCGAGAAGCTCGGTTATATCCTGCTCTTTGAGGTTTCCGATCCGCGTCTCGACCTGGTTACTTTGACCGCGGTCGAGGTCGCGGTGGACCGTTCGTTCGCGCGTGTGTACGTGTCGTGCGATGCGAGCCGCTACGACGAGGTCATGGAGGCACTCGCAAGCGCCAAGGGCCGTATTCGCAGCCTGTTGGCCCGCTCGCTCGATTGGCGTGTCACGCCCGAGCTCGATTTTCGTATCGATCGCTCGACCGATGAGGCCGAGCGCATCACGCGTGCGTTGGAAAACGTTCCCGCCACGCTTGCGATCGAAAAGGACGAGGACGGCTATCCGATAGCGGATGCCGCCCAGGAGGCAGCTTTAGATGACTAATTCCGCCGATCTCGCCTCGTGCGAGTCTGCAGATATTCAGCGACGCATCCTCGAGCTCATCGAGGGTGCGTCCTCCATTGCGATTTCGGGGCATACGTCTCCCGATGGCGATGCCTTGGGCTCCGTGTTGGGTCTGGGCCTTTCGCTTATGAAGTTTTTCCCCAACAAGGACATTGCGCTGCTGCTGGCAGACGATGACCCGGTTCCGCGCATCTACCGCTTTATGGAAGGCTCCGATCGCCTGGTGCCGGCATCTGCGTACACCGGCAATCCTGACCTGTTCATCTCGGTGGACGTACCGGTCGTAGAGCGTCTCAATAATTCCGCCGAGGTGCTTCGTCGCTCCAAGCATGTGGTGTGCTTCGATCACCATCCGGCGCGCGAGGAGTTTGCCGAGCTCAGCCTGAGGCGCGTCGAAGCTGCAGCCTGCGCCATGATCATCGACCGCTTCTTGGACAATTGCGGCATTGTCGCACGTGATGGCGTTGCAACCTGCCTGCTGTGTGGCTTGGTTACCGATACCGGCCGTTTTCAGTACCAAAACGCCGACGCCGCCGCGTTCCATGCAGCCTCGCGTCTGGTTGCCCACGGTGCCGATCCGGCGCGTGTGGCACTCGAGGTCTACCAGAGCATGCGCGTTGAGTTTTTGCACCTCAAGTCCATCGTTATGGGCCGCATTAAGACGGTGGCCCACGGGCGCGTCGCGTATAGCTACGCGTACCAGAGTGACCTTGAGGCGTGCGGTGTCACCTCGGATGAGTGCGACGGTCTGGTTGACGTGGTGCGCTCGGTGATGGGCGTCGAGGTCTGCCTGTTCCTGAAGGGCATTGAGGGCGATACCAAGGTGCGCGGCAACCTGCGCTCCAAGGGTGACCTCAACGTGTCCGAGATCGCTGCTGCCTTTGGCGGAGGCGGACATCCTGCTGCCGCCGGTTTCTCCAACAACGGAACGATTCTCGAGACGCTCACCGTGGCACTTCCCATGCTGGCCGAACTGGTAGGGGAGGATCCCGCTTCGGTGACCGTCGAGCTTTAACTTTTTGGATGGTACATGGCTCGTCGTACGCCTTCTCAACTGAATATGCTGCTCGCCGTCGATAAGCCGGTGGGCTGCACGTCCCACGATGTGGTTTCGCAATGCCGGCGCGCCCTCCATGAGCGGCGCGTCGGCCATGCCGGCACGCTCGACCCCATGGCATCGGGTGTCATGGTGGTGGGTGTGGGCCAGGCCACCCGTCTGCTGGGCATGCTCACGCTCGATACCAAAAGCTATGTCGCCGACATCTCGTTTGGCGCCGAGACCAATACCGATGATGCGGAGGGCGAGGCGGTCCGCACGGTGGCTGTTGCCAACGAGCTCCGCGATCCTGCCTATGCCCGTGAGCGCCTGGCCGCTATGCTGGGTCCGCAGATGCAGGTGCCGCCGGCGTTTTCGGCTATCTCGGTCAATGGCGTTCGCGCCTACAAGTCTGCTCGTGAGGGCAATGCGGTGGACCTACCTCCGCGCCCCGTCGAGGTCTATGCCGCCGACCTGATCGCCGTGGGCGGCGAAGGTGATACGTGTGTGTGGACCGTGGCGTTCTCGGTGAGCAAGGGCACCTATATCCGTGCGCTCGCTCGCGACTTGGGCCGCGCCTGCGAGAGCGCCGCGCACATTTCCGCGCTGCGCCGCACGGCCTCCGGTGTTGTTTCCATTGGCGCCTGTCATGCGGTCGAGGAGCTTTCTCCCGAGTCCGCGCCCGGCTTTGCCCTGGATCCCATTGCGGCCCTGGGCGCCACGCGTGTTGACTTGCCGGGCAATCTTGCCGAAGACCTGCTCTGCGGCCGACGCATTCCCGTTGAGCGTGCGCTTGCCGATTTCGATGCTTCGAAAGCGCCGTTTGCGCTGGTGCTCGATGGGGGACTCAAGGCGCTCGCCCGCATCGAAAGTGGCCGTTTTGTCATGGAGCACGTGTTTCCGCAGGCAATCGGCGGTGTTCGATGATGTTGTCCGCTCGCGAGCTCGCGCGTATCTTTTTTGAAGGCGAGTCGGACGAGGCTCGCATCGACACTGCCGATGCGTTTGATGAGTGCGAGCACTTGGGTGCTGCCTCGATCGCCATTGGCGTGTTCGATGGCGTTCACCGTGGACACCGGGAACTCATCGAAGCGCTTGTCCGTGATGCCCGTGCCCATGGCTGCAAGGCGGTCGTGGTCACTTTCGATCCCGATCCGGACGTTGTGGTGAGTCCTTCGCCCGCTCAAAAATTGATGACGACGGCCGACCGTCTACATGCCTTGGCTCAGACCGGGGTCGATGCAGTGGTGGCCGTTCCCTTTACGCCTGAGGTTGCGGCACTCGACCATGTCGGTTTTCTCACACTGTTGTCACGTGTGGTCGACATTCGTTCGATTCGCGTTGGCAGCGATTTTAGGCTGGGTCGTGGCGGTGCTTCCGGTGTTGCCGAGATGCGCGTCTGGGGTTCCGAGCACGGCGTTGACGTGTATGGTCACGATCTGCTTTGCGAGGGTGGTGAGGCCATTTGCGCCACCCGCATCCGTCATGAGCTGGGACAGGGCCATGTGGAGCTGGCTGCTGAGTTGCTCGGCCGCCCGTATATGCTGCGCGGCGGTGTTATTCGCGGCCGTCACGAGGGCTCTGGCATGGGCTTTCCCACGGCAAACCTGCAGGTTCCCGACGGCATTCAGGTGCCTGCCGATGGCGTGTATGAGGGCCTGGTGCTCGTCGATGACACCGTATGGCCTGCTGCCGTTAACGTCGGCCTGCCGCCGACGTATGCCGACGATGCCGCTTCATCGCATCTCGAGGCTAACTTAATTGGTTATACGGGCGACCTGTACGGCGCTTCCGTTTCGCTGGCGTTTACGCGCTGGCTGCGTCCCTCGCGTGTGTTCGAATCGCTGGATGAGTTGATCTCGACCGTCGAGGGTAATATCGAGGATATTCGTCACAACTTGGGCGAGCAGGGGGTGAGTATCCGTGATTAGCGATGAGGAAAAAGACCAGGTACGCGCTGCGTCCGACTTAGTTGCCATCGTGCAGGAAACGGTTGAGCTCAAGCCCCGCGGCCATGAGTTTTGGGGTTGCTGCCCCTTCCATGGCGAAAAGACGCCTTCTTTCCACATTATCCCCGCTACGCAGGTCTGGCACTGCTTTGGCTGCGGCGAAGGCGGCGACGTCTTCACCTATATCATGAAGCGCGAAAACCTGAGCTTTCCCGAGTCAATCCGCTATTTGGCCGATCGTGCGGGTATTGAGCTGCATGACACCGGAGATCGTCGCGAGCGCGGTACCAAGCGTGCCCGCATCTACGATCTGTGTGCCGAGACCGCCCAGTTCTACCACACCATGCTTATGCGTGGTAAGGACGGCCGTCCACGCGAGTACTTTGCCAGCCGTGGTATGGGTGGCGACATCTGCCGCCGCTACTGCCTGGGCTTTGCACCGGGCCGCAACGCGCTGGTGTCGCACCTGTCCCAGGCGGGTTTTACCCCGCAGGAGATGATCGACGCCAACGTTGCCGTGAGCCGCGGGCGCGGGCAGCTTGCCGACCGCTTCTACGACCGCGTGATGTTTCCCATCTTTGACGAGCAGGGTCACAACATTGCCTTTGGCGGGCGCATCATGGGTGACGGCCAACCCAAGTACCTCAACACCGCCGAGACGAGCGTGTTCCATAAAAAGCGAAACCTCTATGGCTTTAACTGGGCCAAGGAGTTTATCGTCGCGCAGGATACGGCCATCGTGGTGGAGGGCTATACCGATTGCATCGCCTGCTGGGAGGCGGGGATCAAAAACGTTGTCGCCACGCTGGGCACCGCGCTCACGGAGCATCACGTCAAGACGCTCACCCGCTTTGCCAAGCGTATCGTGTATATGTTCGATGGCGATGCCGCGGGCCAGAAGGCCGCCCGTCGCGCGATTCAATTTATCGAGCAGGATTCGATGGACCTGCGCTGCGTGGTGCTGCCCGACGGCAACGACCCCATGGAGTTCATCACAGCGCATGGTGGACAGGAGCTTCAGGCGCGCATCGACGCTGCCGAGCCGCTCATGGACTTTGTCTACCGTTCGCTGCAGGAGTCGAGTGACATCACCACGCCGGGCGGTCGCGCCAAGGCGCTGGAAGATGCGCTGACGCTTATCTATCCGCTGCGCGATAGCTATATGATCGACACATACTTTATTCAGATTGCCGATCTGCTGGGTTTGGATCTGGAGACGGTTCGCGCGAGTTCGGGTCGCGTGTTTCGCGATGTCGCCAAGCGCGAAGATGCGGAACGACGTCGTGAGCAGAACTATGAACGCCAGCGGGCGCAAGCCGAGCGCTCTGGTAGCGCGGACGGTCGGACGTCTGGTTCGCAGGGGGCATCTCGCGGTGCTTGGGCATCGGGCGCGACGCCGCCGGTGTCCGCGCCGGTCGAAGAAGAGCCGTATGACTACGTCCCGCTCGATGCCTACGGTGCCGCGCCCGTGGAGGTCGTCGACGACCTGCCGCCGATCGATGTGCCTGATGGTATGGGTGCTGTGCCTGTGACTGATGGTTCGGGCGCTCCGGCTGCGGCGGCGCCGATGGTTCTTACTGATCTTGAGTGCAAGTCCTTGGCAGGGGAGCGCGAGCTGTTGACGATGCTCACGAGCTACCCCGACCTGTTCCGCACGTATGCCGACCGCATCTGCTCTATCGAGTGGGTTGACCCACGTCACGAGTCCATCGCATGGGCCGTTCTGGCAACGCCGCCGGGAACCGATCCTGCAGCCTGCATGGATGCGGCGCGCTCGGTCTGTCCCGAGGCGGCAACGCTTGTGAGTGCCGGGCGCATCTCCGCGACGAGCAAGCACCCCACCGAGACGAACATCGTGTTCATGCTCGATACGCTCGAGCTCTACACCATCAAGCGCCGCATGCGTGCCGCACAGGCCAAGCTGCGCCAGGACCGTTCGCTCGATGATGAGGCCCGTCGCGCGCTGACCGTGCAGGCCGCGCAGGATTCGCGGCGTCAACGCGAGCTGCAAAAGTCTATCGGCGGCGTGGCGGACCCGTTCCGTTTGATCGGTCTGGAGGCCGCAGGCACCGAACAGGCCTAGATGTTGTGGTCAACCAGCGTATTCTCGCCTATATCCAGTCCTCTTTTTGGGTATAGACGCCTATGTGTGTGCTAAAGTATTGAGTCCTGTGGACTATGAAGGGAGAATCTGTGCCAAAAAAGACTGAGAGCACGGGTACTGGGCTGGAATCCTACGTTGCAAAGCTCATGGGCAACGGCTCAAACAGGACTTCGGTAACCGAGGACGAGATTCAGGTCGCCCTGAAGGATATCGATGTTTCTGACGAGCAGCTCACCGCGGTGTATTCCGCGCTGCGCAACAGCGGCATCCAGATTATCTCCGCGAGCGGAAACGACGACGCCCCCATGGACGTCGACGATGACGATAACGATACCGATACCGACGATTTCGATGACGACGACGAGCACGATTCCGGCTCGCTCGACGATCACGAGCTCAAGATGGCCCGTCAGGCCGACGCCGAGATGGGTTCTTCCAAGAGCAAGAAAAAGCGCACCGTGCGCACGTCCCGTTCACGCTCCCGCGTGCGCGGCATCGATGCCTCCACGGTGATGCTGACCGGCGACCCTGTCCGTATGTACCTCAAGGAGATCGGCAAGGTCGACCTGTTGACCGCCTCCGAAGAGGTCGATTTGGCCATGAAGATCGAGGCCGGTCTTGAGGCCACCGAGAAGCTCGAGGCTGCCGATGCTGGTGAGCTCGAACTCACGCGTGCCGAGATGCGCCGTCTTACGCGCATTGAGAACGTGGGCCTCGAAGCCAAGCAGGCGCTCATCAGCGCAAACCTGCGTCTGGTCGTCTCCATCGCCAAGCGCTATGTCGGTCGCGGCATGCTGTTCCTGGACCTGATCCAGGAGGGCAACCTCGGTCTGATCCGCGCCGTCGAGAAGTTCGACTACCAGAAGGGCTTTAAGTTCTCCACGTACGCCACGTGGTGGATCCGTCAGGCCATCACGCGCGCTATCGCCGACCAGGCCCGTACCATCCGTATTCCCGTGCACATGGTCGAGACCATCAACAAACTCGTCCGCGTGCAGCGCCAGCTCCTTCAGGACCTTGGTCGCGACCCGACCCCCGAGGAGATCGGTGCCGAGATGGACATGAGCGCCGACCGCGTCCGCGAGATCCAGAAGATCTCGCAGGAGCCCGTGTCGCTCGAGACCCCCATCGGCGAGGAAGAGGATTCCCAGCTGGGCGACTTCATCGAGGACTCCCAGGCCATCGTTCCGCCCGATGCCGCCAGCTTCTCCATGCTGCAGGAGCAGCTCACCCAGGTGCTCGATTCGCTTGCCGATCGTGAGCGCAAGGTTATTGAGCTGCGCTTTGGCCTTGTCGACGGACATCCCCGTACGCTCGAGGAAGTCGGCCGCGAGTTTGGCGTCACGCGCGAGCGCATCCGCCAGATCGAGTCCAAGACTCTGGCCAAGCTTCGCCACCCCAGTCGCTCCAGCAAGCTGAAGGACTATATCGAGAGCTAGTCAAGCAAGAAGCGCCCTCAAGCACATCCGCTTGAGGGCGCTTTCATGTAGTCGTTGGGGACGTTCTTGAATGACTGCTCGTTTAAGAACGTCCCCAATGATTAGGTCGGAAAATTTCTTAAAAAAGTTCTTGCCCTGAGCTGATTCGTCCGTATAATAAACTTCGTTGCTTGAGAGCACGCACCTATTCCTCGGTAGCTCAATGGTAGAGCACGCGGCTGTTAACCGCGCTGTTGTAGGTTCGAGTCCTACCCGGGGAGCCAGAATTTTCCAGCCCTTTCCGTTGGGCTTTAAATTCCTCGGTAGCTCAATGGTAGAGCACGCGGCTGTTAACCGCGCTGTTGTAGGTTCGAGTCCTACCCGGGGAGCCAGGTTGTAAAACCCGTCGCTTATGCGGCGGGTTTTTTCATGCCGCGATCGCCGTTCGTGAACGTTACCATATCAACATTTCGTGTCGAGGATGTAATCCCGAGGCCCGCCACC
Source organism: uncultured Collinsella sp. (assembly GCA_902489945.1). Lineage (GTDB taxonomy): Bacteria > Actinomycetota > Coriobacteriia > Coriobacteriales > Coriobacteriaceae > Collinsella. Next base: position 11,441 of record CABUBZ010000035.1, on the reverse strand, counting down.
TCAACATGCCGCGGTCGTTGTAGAATATTGCAATGATTGCTCCCACGACATGGTGCCGCGAGCACCAAGAAAAGGAGATTCTTGTGTCTGAGACCATTAACGGCAGCCTGAGCGTCTCGAACGACGTTATTGCCGATATTGCCGGTTATGCCGCGATGACGTGCTATGGCGTTGTCGGTATGGCTGAGCAGCTCCAGGGCGCCGAGAGCGTGCGCCTGCTTGCCGGTCAGCGCCTCCGCAAGGGCGTGCTTGTCTCCGCCGACGAGAACGGCCTTACGGTCGATCTTCACGTCGTGCTCGAGAACGGCGTCAACATGAAGTCCGTCTGCCACAATCTTTCGAGCTCCGTTGCCTTCACCCTGCAGGAGATCGCCCAGATCGATCCCACCAGCCTTAAGATCGGCATCCATATCGACGCGCTCAAGAGCCGTCTGAACTAGCATCCGAAAACGGAGATTTAAATACCCATGATTGCAAAGACCATTCGCACCTGTTTTCCGATCGCTGCGGCTGCCGTTTCCGACAAGGCCGAGGAGATCAACAAGCTCAACGTCTTCCCCGTACCCGACGGCGACACCGGTACCAACATGTCGCTCACGCTCGCCTCGGTGACTAAGGAGCTCTCCGCCCTTCCTGCCGACGCCGACATGGAAGCCATCGCCGGCGCCATCACCCACGGCTCCCTGATGGGTGCCCGCGGTAACTCCGGCGTCATCACCTCGCAGATTCTGCGCGGCGTGGCCGAGGGCCTTGTCTCTGTCGATGAGTCCATTACGTCCGCCAACATTGCCTTCGCCTTCCGTCGCGCCGTCAAGGTCGCCTTCCAGGCTGTCCGCAAGCCCATCGAGGGCACGATCCTCACGGTCCTGCGCGATGTCTCGACCAAGGCCGATGAGTGCGAGAAGAAGAAGTTCTCGGCTGAGGATGCGCTCGATGCCATCGTCGTCGAGGCGTACCAGTCCGTCGCCCGCACACCCGATCTGTTGCCCGTTCTGAAGGAGAACGGCGTGGTCGACTCCGGCGCCTTTGGCTTTGCCATTTTTCTCGAGAACTTTGTGGCTGCCGCTCTTGGTCGTAGCACCGTGGTCGAGGATTTCTCCGCTACGTTTGACTCCGCCGGCTCTGCCCGCGATGCCGCTCTTGGCCGTGTTGAGATCGAGGCTAACGACGACTGGGAGGGCTCGGAGTTCCGCTACTGCAACGAGTTCCTCTTTAAGGCCGACGCCCCGTTTGACGAGGACGAGTGCCTTAAGTTCCTAGGCTCCATGGGCGACTGTGAGCTGCTCGTGGGCGCCTATCCCGACTACAAGATCCATGTGCACTCCAACACCCCCAACCTGGTGCTCGAGCACATGCTGCAGCTCGGTCAGATCTATGAGGTCTTTATCCACAACATGGAAATGGAGGCCCACGACCGTACCGCCAAGATTCACGAGGACCAGGAGAAGGCCGCCGAGCCCGCGAAGGCCCTGGGCTTTGTCGCCGTTGCCGCCGGTTCCGGCGAGGCCGACATCCTTAAGTCCCTCGGCGTCGATGTGATCGTGTCGGGTGGCCAGACCATGAACCCCTCGACTGCAGACCTGCTGGGCGCCGTTGACCAGGTCAACGCGACCTCGGTTATCATCCTGCCCAATAACGGCAACATCCGCATGGCTGCCGAGGCCGCAGCCTCTGCCTGCACCGACAAGAAGGTCGCCGTCGTTCCCACCAAGACCGTTCCGCAGGCCTTCTCCGCGCTGTTCGCGGTCCTGCCCGATTCCGAGCTCGAGGACGCCGTCGCCGCCATGGTCGACGCCATCAGCGAGGTCCGCGATGGCGAGGTCACCCGCGCCGTGCGCGATTCCAGCGCCTCTGACGGCTCTCCGATTCACTCCGGTGACGTCATGGGTATCATCGCCGGCTCCATCGACGTGGTCGGCTCCGACGTGAAACAGGTCACGCTCGACTGCATCAACCGCATGCAGGAGGAAGAGGAGGGCGACGCGCTGACGATTCTGGCCGGCGAGGAGCTGTCCGATGAGGCCTTCCAGGAGATCGTCGACGCCATCGAGGAGGCTCAGCCCGATCTGGAGATCGACGCCCATCGTGGCGAGCAGCCGCTCTATCCCGTGATCTTCTCGATCGAGTAGGCAACTGCCCATGTCCGAGCTGTGCTCCGTGTCGCGCGTCTCGGAGCGCTTTGCCCAGAGCAATGCGCTCGACGAGGATATCGCGCGACTCAAATATGTTTCGGGTAAACGTGAGGAGGCCCTTCGCCGTCTGGGAATTCGGACGGTGGGGGACCTCCTTCTCCATATCCCTCATCGATACCTCGACTTTACCCGCTCGTGGTCCATCGAGATGGCGCCCATCGGCACCGTTTGCACGATTGTCGCCACGGTCGACCGTATCGTCCAAAAGCAGCCGCGTCCGCGCATGCAGGTTACCGAAGTCTCACTCGTTGACGAGACGGGTGTGCTTCAGGTCGCCTTTTTCCGCCAGCCCTGGATTGCCCAGCAGCTAAAACAGGGCGACCGCCTGGCCGTGATGGGCAAGGTCGAGTTTGCCTATGGTTTTAAGCAGATGGCCTCTCCGCATTTCGAAAAGCTCGAGGAGGGACGTGCCGCGGGAACTATCCTGCCGGTCCATTACGTGAGCGATGGCGTGAGCCAGGCGTGGATGCGCCGCATCGTAAGCGGCGCGCTCGAGGTCGTCGGCAATCTGTTCGATCCGATTCCTGCGCCGCTGCGCGCAAAGCGGAAGCTCATGAGCAATGCCCGCGCGTTGCGTTCGATCCACTTTCCCTCGAGCATGGCTGAGCGCGACATCGCACGCCGGCGTCTTGCCTACGAGGAGTGCCTCTACCTGCAGCTGGCGCTGCGTCTGCGCAACGACGGCGGCCTGGTCGATGTGGTGCCCTATGCCCACACTGCGGGCGAGCATCTGGGCGCGCTTAAACAGGCCCTTCCGTTTTCGCTGAGCGTCGAGCAGGAGGCCGCATTCCAAGACATCCTGCATGACATGTGCGATGGCGGGAGCGTGATGAACCGTCTGCTGCTGGGCGATGTCGGTACCGGTAAGACCGCCGTTGCCGCCTGCGCGCTGGCTGTGGCTGCCGATAGCGGCACGCAGGCCTGCGTTATGGCGCCCACGGGCGTGCTGGCGCGCCAATATGCCGATAAGATCGGCCCTCTGCTCTCGCAGGCCGGCATGTCCTGGGCACTTCTGACGGGTGCCACGCCGGCCGCAGAGCGCGAGCGCATCCATGCACAGCTGGAATCGGGCGAGCTTGACGTGCTCTTTGGCACCCACGCGGTTCTTTCGGATAACGTTGCGTTCAAGCATCTGTCGCTCGTGGTCATCGATGAACAGCACCGGTTTGGTGTGGGCCAACGCAACGCCCTGCGCGCGAAGGGGCCGGGTGCCGATCTGCTCGTTATGACGGCGACGCCCATCCCGCGTACGCTGGCGCTTTCGGTCTACGGCGATCTGGACACGAGCATCATTCGCCATCGGCCCGTCCCTGGTGCTGGCGTGACGACACGCGTGCTCACCGAGTCGAGCCGTGACATCGCCTATGGCGCCATCCGCGAGGCGCATGAAAAGGGTCAGCAGGCCTACGTGATTTGTCCGCTCGTGGAGCCGAGTGACTCGGCCGATGAGCTGGAAGACGTGCCCGGTATTGCTCGCGACGACGAGGGCCGCGTAACCGTCCCCGTGCCGCTGCACGATACGGCAACCGAGCTCGACCGACTGCGTCTTGCGTTGCCGGGGCTTACCGTCGAGCGCCTTCACGGCCGCATGCCGGCGGGGGAGAAGGACCAGGTTATCGATGCCTTCAAGCGTGGCGAGATTGACGTGCTCGTCTCGACTACGGTGGTCGAGGTGGGCGTCGACGTGCCTAACGCCACCGTCATGGTCATCGAGAACGGCGAGCGCTTTGGATTGGCTGCCCTGCACCAGCTGCGCGGCCGCGTGGGCCGTGGCAGTGTGTCGGGCACGTGCCTGGTCATGACGCACTCTAAGGGCAACGGCGGCGCGTCGGCAGCACAAGATCGCCTGCAATCGCTCGAAAAAACCGCGGATGGCTTTACGCTCGCCCAGATGGACCTGCGTCTGCGTCACGAGGGCGAAATCCTGGGCTACCGTCAGCATGGCGGTGTGACTCTGCGCTTTGTCGACCTGGATGCCGACGAGGAACTAATCGAGTGGGCCCATTTGGACGCGGTCGAGCTCTTGCGGTATGCTTGCACCCTTGACTCCGTGGCGACGCGCCCCCTGCGCGATGCGGTCGCCATGCGATATCGACACATTTTTAAGGAGGTCAGCGGAGGATGAGAATCATCGGCGGCGAATGGCGCGGTCGTAAGATCGAGGAGCCCCGTGGTCGCGATGTCACCCGCCCCACGACTGATCGCGTGCGTGAGGCGTGCGCATCTATGGTCATGTCGGCATTCGACTTCGATCTGGACGAGGTCCGCGTGCTGGACGCCTTTGGCGGCTCCGGCGCCTTAGGGTTAGAGATGCTCTCTCGTGGGGCCCGCTCGCTCACGACGTTTGAGATCGATCGCAACGCCGCGCGGCTCATTACCAAGAATATCGAGTCGCTCTGCCGTGACCGTGCGCGCTGGCGCGTGGTGACGGGTGACGTGCTGGTGAGCGCCTCGCGCGGCCGCGTGCCGGGCGGCCCCTTTGATCTGGTCCTGCTCGACCCGCCCTATGCTTTTGGTGCCGAGCCGGTCGAGGAACTGCTGCAGAACCTGGCTCAGCAGGGTTTACTTGCACCTGGCGCTTATGCCCTGTTTGAGCATGCCGCCGCCGATGCGGGCGCGCATCCGGCAGGCTTTGAGACTGTACGTGAGAAGCGCTACGGCATTACCTCGGTCGACCTGCTTCGTTGGGTCGGCGATGACGATGGTGAGGGCGATAGCGCCGGCACCGATGCTGACAACAACGATGCCACGACGTTTCAGGAGGATGCTCATGAGTGACACCATCAATCGCGTGATCGTCCCGGGCACCTTCGATCCCATCACCTTTGGCCATATCGATGTGATCCGCCGTGCCCGCCGCATCTTTCCCAGCGTGATCGTCGCTGTTGCCGAGTCGCAAGGTAAAAACGGTGTAGGCACCACGTTTATGCTCGATGAGCGCGTGGCGCTGGCCCGCGAGGCGCTCGGCGATATCGACGGCGTCGAGGTCCTGCCCTTTACCGGCCTCTTGGTCGACTTCGCTCGCGAGCAGGGGGCGGGGGCCGTGGTCAAGGGCCTGCGCGCCATGACCGACTTTGAGTACGAGCTGCAGCAGGCCGACCTCAACTATCGCTTGGATAACGAGCTGGAGTCCATCTTTGTCATGAGCGCGCCGCAGTACGGCTATATCTCGAGCTCGGTTGTTCGCCAGATCGCCTCGCTCGGTAGTGACGTATCGACGTTTGTCCCGCCCAACGTGGTCGAAGCGCTCAAACATCGCTTTTCGTGACGTTTCTTATTGCCTGGTGGCATGTGGTAAACTAGCACGATGATATGTTACCTATGAAAGGAGACCGGATGCCGGGCGAGAATTTTCCTGGCGATAGGATCGTCAGCTTGGTCGATGAGCTCGAAGGGCTGATCGAGGAAGCCAAGCCGCCTTTCGGCAAGAACGCTCAGTTCAAGGTCATCGACGCCGACGTGTTCTTCAACATCCTCGACGAGATCCGCATGAGCTATCCCGAGGAGTGGCAGAAGTCCCGCCGTATCCTTAAGGAGCGCGAGGAGCTCATGGCTTCCGCCGCCGCTCAGGCCGATTCCATCATCGCTGACGCTCAGCAGCAGGCCCTCACCATTGCCGGTGAGCAGGAGATCGTCCGCCTTGCGCAGCAGCAGGCCGACGACATCCGCGATCGTGCCCAGCAGTACGAGCGCGAGACGCGTTATGCTGCCGAGGACTATGCAGAGCAGGTCTTTACGCACCTGGAGGAGAACCTCAAGAGCCTGACCGGCACCGTTACCCGTTGCCGTCAGCAACTCAACGAGGGTGCCGCCCAACAGAATGGTCAGTGGTAATGGCTGAGTTCCCGAGCGTTACCGTCGATCTTTCCGAGCAGCTCGAGTTTCCTGGAGATTCGTATCCGCTGACCGGTAAGGTCGATGTCGCCACCTACACGGTGGGCGAGAAGGAGTACCAGCTGCAGGACGGCATCGACTACGACGTTGTCTTTACCAACGCCGGTACCGGTGTCTTGCTCACGGGCATGGTCCGCGCGCACGCCACCGGCGAGTGCGACCGTTGCCTGGAGCCCGCCTCGTTTGACATCGCCGGTGAGATCGAGGAGTTCTACCTCTTTGAGGAGCCCGAGGACCCTGAGACCTACGAGGACGGCTACGAGCTCCTGGGTGAGGACCGCATCGTCGATCTGGGTGAGCCCATCAATGACGCGGTCGTTATGGACACGCCGTTTGTGGTGCTCTGCAAGCCCGATTGCCGTGGTCTGTGCCCCACATGCGGTTGCAATCTCAACGTCGAGCAATGCGATTGCGCCGCCCAGGCAGAGGCAGAATGGGCCGCTGCCACGGAAAATCCATTTGCAGCATTGAAGAATCTCAAGCTTGATGAGTAAAACTGTGGTAGTATCGCTACTTGCGCGTAATCGCCACACTGGATAGTTCATAAGGAAGGTCACTATGCCCGTACCTAAACAAAAGCAGGGTCGTATCCGCACTCACACCCGTCGTTCCGCCAACATGAAGATCTCGGCTGCGGCTCAGTCCACGTGCCCCCGTTGCGGCGCTGTCAAGCTTCCGCACCACGTGTGCCCCAGCTGCGGTTTCTACAAGGACCGCGAGGTTATCGTTACCGAGTAACGGTATACTCTGGATGCGATGCCGTTCCAAATGGAACCACAATGGCCGGCTCAATGAGTCGGCCATTTTTGTATAAGGAGCATGTATATGAGTAACGTTCGCGTTTGTGTAGACGTTGTGGGCGGAGACGAGAAACCTCAGGTTGTTCTCGATGGTATCGAGGCTGCGCTTGCCGCCGATCCCGATATCGAGGTCTTGGCAGCTGGTCCCGCCGAAATCGTCAATCCCTTTGCCGCTTCCCATGCGCGCGTCGAGGCCTTGGAGGCACCCGACGTTATCGCCATGGATGACGATCCCATTCGCGCCGTGATGACTAAGCGCAAGTCCTCGATTGTGCTTTCTTGCCGCGCCATTAAGAAGGGCAACGCGGACGCGTTTTTCTCTGCCGGCTCCACCGGCGCCATGACCGCCGCTGCCACCGCCTACGTGACGCCGTTTAGGTATCAGGCCGAAGGCAAGAAGCAGCCGGTGCGCCCCTGTCTGACCAATGCGCTGCCCAATCGCGCCGGCGGTCTGACGGTGCTGTGCGATATGGGCGCCAACCCCGATGTCGAGGTCGATGACATGGTGCGTTTTGCCCAGATGGGTAGCGCCTATGCCCGCGTCGTCCTGGGCATCGAGCATCCTCGCGTGGGCCTGCTTGCCAACGGCACCGAGGATGAGAAGGGCTCCAACTTTACCAAGGCCTGCTTTCCGGCCATGAAAGCCGCCGTTCCCGGCTTTGTTGGTAACTGCGAGGGAACGGACATCACCTCAGGTAACTTCGATGTCGTCGTTGCCGATGGCATGTCGGGCAATATTGCGCTCAAGGCCACCGAGGGCGCTGCCAAGTTTTTGCTGCAGGAACTCAAGGGTGCCTTTATGTCTTCGCTTGGCACCAAGATCGCCGCGCTGTTCATTAAAAAGCAGATGCGCGAGATAAAGGCCAAGCTTTCGGGCGACGCCAAGGGCGGCGCGATTCTTTTGGGCCTGCGCGGCGTGGTCCTGATCGGCCATGGCGCCACCTCGGTCGAGGCTGTTAAAAACGGTACGCTCGCGGCGGCCGAAGCCGTGCGCGCCGGGCTGGTCGAGAATGTCGCCAACTCCATGGACGGCATCGTTTTATAACAGCGGCGTTATGCGTCTCGGGGCGTGCGTCGTGGGGTAGAATCAGAACCGTGTCTTGGTACCGCCCGGGCGGTACCATTCTTTTGGTATTCATGCACTATGAGAGGAAGCGCTATGGACCGCTCCGAAATCTTCGACAAGATCGCCGAGGTCGCTGCTGACGTTCTGGGCGTCGATGTTGCCGAAATTAGCGATGAGACCACCTTTGACGACCTCGATGCCAACTCGCTCGAGCGCCTGCAGCTGGTTACGGCTATCGAGGACGAGTTCAACCTCGAGATCGATGACGAGACTCTGCTCTCGCTCAACTCTGTCGCCGACGCCGTCGACGCGATCGAAAACGCCAGGGAGGCCTAGGTCTTGGCTTTGTCTGAACGACTTACGCGCGCCCAGGAAATTCTGGGCCACGAGTTCAATAATAAGGTGCTGCTGCGCGCGGCCCTTACGCATCCCTCGGCAGTCGAGGGCCAGCCGGTTTCTGCCAGCTATGAGCGCCTTGAGTTCTTGGGCGATTCCATTTTGGGCGCTGTGGTCGCACGCTCCCTGTTTGAGTCCTATCCGGAGTTTGACGAGGGCAAGCTCACGCGCCTGAAGGTGTCGCTTGTCTCGGGCGCTACGCTGTCCGAGGTTTCTCATGAGCTGGGCATCGACGACATCATCATCTTTGGTGCCTCTGAGACCGGTACCGGTGCGCGCGGCCTGCATTCGGCGCTCGAGAACGTCTACGAGTCGCTTGTGGGCGCGCTGTATCTGGACGCCGGCTGGGACGTTGCGGCGGAGTTCATTCACCGTACGCTTAAGCCGCATTTGGCTTCTGAGCGTGCCGAGCATCCTGCGAACCCCAAGTCGTTTTTGCAGGAGTGCGTGCAAGCCGACGGTCACGAGCCCCCGGCGTACAAGCTGGTTGGCTCCGAGGGGCCGGCACATGCGCCCACCTTTACCGCCGTGGTGTTGATCGATGGCATTCGCCAGGGTCGCGGCACCGGTTCCTCTAAGAAGGAAGCCGAGGCAGCCGCCGCACTCGAGGCGCTCGACCGCATGGGCTACACCACCAACGGCGTGATTCTCAACAAGAAGCCTGTTTAAGCGAGGAACCGTGTATCTCAAGTCCCTCACGCTCAAAGGGTTCAAGTCGTTCGCCGACCGCGCCCACATGTCGTTTGAACCGGGCCTGACGGTCATCGTCGGCCCCAACGGCTCGGGAAAATCGAATATCTCCGATTCAATTCTATGGGTTCTGGGCGAGCAGAGCGCCAAGCAGCTGCGTGGCCAGGCCATGGAGGATGTTATCTTCTCGGGCTCGTCAGCGCGCAAACCGGTGGGCGTGGCCGAGGTCACGCTGGTGCTCGACAACTCCGACCATGTGCTGCCCGTCGACTTTGACGAGGTCGCCATCACCCGCCGCATGTATCGCTCGGGCGAGAGCGAGTACCTCATCAATTCGAGTCCGTGCCGCCTGATGGACATTCAGGACATCCTGCACGATTCGGGCCTGGGCAAGGATACGCATTCCATCATCAGCCAGGGCAAGCTCGACGCCATTTTGCAGAGCCGCCCCGAGGAGCGCCGCGCCCTCATCGAGGAGGCCGCCGGCATCTCCAAGCACAAGCGCCGCAAGGAGCGTGCGCTCAAAAAGATTAAGTCGATGGACGAGCACCTGACGCGTGCCCGCGACATCAATAAGGAGATTGCCCGCCAGCTGCGGCCGCTGGAGCGTCAGGTCGATCGCGCGCGCAAGTACAAAGAGCTGTCCTCGCGCGCGATCGACCTGACGCAGATGCTGGCCGTCGATGAGCTGCGTTCGCTGCAGTCGCAGTGGAACGACCTGGAGAGTCGTTCCAAGGAAGGTGCCGCCGAGCTGGAGCTTGCGCAGTACCGCTTGGGCGAAAAGGAGCGCGAGCTCGAGAAGCTTCAGGTCATGCTCGAGGAAAAGGGCCTGTTTGTGGGCGACCTGGGCGAGCAGCGCCGTCATATGCAAGATGTGGTCGGCCGCATTAACTCCGACATGCGCCTGCTCGAGGAAAAGGGCCACAACATGGTGTCGCGCCTGTCTGACATGCGCGGGCAGATTTCGAGCTCCGAGCATCAGCGACGTCGCGTGGTCGAGGAGCTCGAGGACGCGCGTGCGCAGCTTGAGGAAGTGACCGGTGCGCACATGCAGGCCCAGGAGGACGTTGACGCCGCTGGCCCTGCCGCCGCCGAGCTCCACGAGCGGCGCGTGGTGCTCGACAATCAGATTTCGAAGCTTACGCGTGAACAACGCGATGTGCAGCGCGTAGCCGATAACGCCGCGCTCGAGCTCGCCAAGGTGAAGGATTCCTTGAGCAATGCCGAGGTCGAGGACAACATGTATGCCTCGCGCCTGGAGCAGATCGACGAGCAGCTCGAGGAGGTCATGGCCTCGCTCGAGAGCCGTCGTGACCGCGCGGAGGAGCTTGAGGGCGCTCTTGAGGAAGCGCGCCAGGCTCAGGTTGATGCGCGTGAGGCCACCGAGGTCGCCCGTGCAGCCCTGAAGGACTTGCGTAATCGTGAGAGTGAGGCGCGCAACAAGCTGTCCGAGGTGCGCTCGGAGCTTGCCAGCCAAAAGAAACTCGATGCCCGCATGGCCGACAGCTCGCCGCTCGTGAGCCGTCTGGTGGGTGCGCTGGGCGACGATGTCTCGGGTCGTCTGGGCGACGTGCTCGAGGCCCCGCGTGAGCTTGAGGGCCTGGTCGAGCAATTGCTCGCCGGCGATATCGATGCGCTGCTGTTTGACGACGCCGCCACGCTTGAGCGTGCCGGTCGTGCGGCTCTGGACCAAAAGAAGGCCTCGGGCGAGGCACTGCTGGTGGCGCGCGGCGTGAGCGGCTCTACCGCCGTTGAGGGTGCTGCCGGTACCCGCCTGGTTGATCGTCTGTCCGTGCGCGCAGGCTACGGACCCGTCGTCGAGGCGCTGCTCGGCGGCTATTACGTGGTCGATGACTTGGCTGCCGCGCTGTCGGCGCCGGTCGTTGACGGCGTGACCTATGTGACTCCCGATGGCGCCCGCGTGTGCTGTGGTGGTCTGGTGCGCGTGGGGCTCGATGCCGGCGAGGCTTCGGGTGCCTTGGAGCGCAAGCGCCGCATCCGTGAGCTCGAGGGCCTGGAGCCCGATCTGGCTGCCATCTTTGAGCATGCTTCGGACCAAGTTGTTGAGGCCAACGCCGCCGTCGAGGAGGCCCGTGCCGCCGAGGGCGATGCCGCCGGTGAGATCGCCCGTCTTGAGGGCGAGCGCCGCTCGCTGCTCTCCGAGATCGGCCGCCTGGAGCAAAGCGCCAACAATGCCGAGGTCGAGCGCGTGCGCATCTCCAAGCGCCGTGAGCAGGCCTCCGAGGCCGTTCGCGCTGCGCGCCCGCGCGTTGACGAGCTCACCCGTTCGCGTGACGAGGCCCGTGCGCAGGCAAGCGATCTGGGCTTGCAGATTGCCGAGGCCAATGACGAATTCGACCGCGTTCGCCGTGACGATTCCGAAGCTGCCGGCAAGCTCGCCGA
>CABUBZ010000034.1 GCA_902489945.1 uncultured Collinsella sp. | reverse complement strand
TTTCGTATGACAAAAACGGTGATATGCACTACGACATCATCAGCGCGTTCATCAAGTCCATGCGCGGCAGCGATCCCGATGCAACCATTTATTGGCTCGCGCGCATGATCGATGCGGGGGAGGACCCTAAGTTTATCGCTCGCCGCATTATGATTCATGCTTCTGAGGACGTCGGTAACGCCGATCCGCAGGCTCTGCTGGTGGCGCATGCCGCATTTAAGTCTGCCGAGGTCATTGGCTATCCCGAGTGTCGCATCAACCTAGCGCAGGCTGCGCTCTATGTGTGCTTGGCGCCCAAGTCCAATGCCTGTGAGGCATCCATTGATGCGGCGCTGGCCGATATCCATAACAGCGGACTGCGCGAGGTGCCAAGCTATCTGCGCGACCGTCATCGCCCGGGTAGCGATGAGTATGGTGTCTACAAGTATCCGCACGATTATCCCGAAGGCTGGGTCGATCAGCGTTACTTGCCCGATGGCCTGGAGCGCGGCGTGTTTTGGCAGCCTGCCGGCCGAGGCTGGGAAGAATGGCGCGTGGAGCAAAGCGAACGCGACCGTAGCGGTAACGCGCCCAAGTAGGTCCTTGGCACCTCGCACATTCCCTTTGGGTATCTTCCCCCTTCTTTGGGGTACCATGAAAGGCGTCTGTATTTCGATTCCTTCGGGAGGCTTGTATGAGTCCCATTCAAATCGCCCTGCTGGTGCTTGCCATTGCCGGCGTGTGGGCTATTGTTGAGCTCGCGCTTACCCTGCGCAAGACCCGCAACGTTGTCGACTCGCTCGATAAGACCGTGAACGACCTCAATAACACCATCGCCGAGGCGCAGCCGGTGGTGGCAAAACTCGACGGCGCTGTCGACGAGCTTACGCCGGCGCTTGCCCAGATGGAGCCGCTGCTTAAGTCGAGCAAGACGGCAGTTGATGCCCTTACCTCCAATCTCGTAGAGGTCGAAGCCGTGGTTCGCGACATTTCCGAGGTTACGGGCAGCATGGCCGAGGCCAGCAATGCTGTGTCGAGCGTGACCGACTCTGCCGCCGGTGCTGTGCAGAAGCTCTTCAATAAGGTGAAGGCTCCTGCAGCTGACACCGAGCGCAAGCTCGCCGCTGCTGCTGCGGAGGCAGAGCGGCCTACCGAGCGCGTTCTAATTGGCGAGGACGAGGCCGCCGCGGGCGACGATGATGGCCAGAAGACTGTAGCCAAGCCGGCTCAGTATTACACCTATACGCCCGCCGAGACCTCTGAGGAGTCCTGCGATGAGTAGCGAAGCAACCTGCCCCATCACGTTGACCGTTGCCGGCGACCCGCGTCTCGCTCGCCTTGTGCGCATGACTGCCGCCAACGTTGGTGCCCTGTGCTCTATGTCTGTCGATCGCATCGAGGACATCCGCATGGCTGCCGAGGAGGCTTTCATCTTTGGTTGTACCGCGGTCGACTGCGATGACATCACCATCAAATTCGATGTCGATGAGACCCACGTTGGCATGACTATTACCTTTGGCGATCAGGCCACCGTCGACGAGGATGACCAGGCCGCTGTGTATGCCGAGCTCATTTTGGCGAGCGTGTGCGATTCCTACGAAAAGACTGCGGCGCCCCTGACGCTTTCCCTCGACCTCAAGGCGGATATCTAATATGACCGAACGTTCCCGGAGCGGTAAGACCGCTTGGGACAAGGAGAAAACCCGCGAGCTGTTTCGTCGTTACAAGGAGACCGGTGATCCGGACGCCCGCGAGCAGCTCGTCATGTCCCATATGAATCTGGTAAGGTTTCTTGCCAACAAATTTAAGAATCGCGGCGAGCCGCTCGACGACCTCATGCAGGTCGGCTATCTGGGTTTGCTCAAGGCTATCGACCGTTTTGATCCCGAGCGCGGACTCGAGTTCACGACGTTTGCAACACCCACTATCCTGGGCGAGATCAAACGCCATTTCCGCGACAAGGGCTGGAGCGTGCGCGTACCGCGTCGTCTGCAGGAGCTCTCGGCCAAGGTCAACCAGGCTACTGACAAACTTACCAACGAGCTGCAGCGTTCGCCCAAGGTTGAGGAGATCGCTGAGTATCTAGATGTGACTGTCGATGAGGTCCTCGAGGCTATGGAATCGTCTTCGGCCTATACCTCGGTGCCCATCGAGGCTCCTGGTGCGTCCGATTCCGACGATGCCCCCTCGATTCTCGACCGTTACGCCGACGATGACAACGAGCTCGACTTTACCGATGACCGCCTAGTGATCGAGGAAGCCATCCGCGATTTCTCGCCGCGCGAGCGCGAGGTGATCGAGCTGCGCTTTGTGAAGGGTATGACCCAGATCGAGATCGCCAAGAAGCTGGGTATTTCTCAGGTGCAGGTTTCGCGTCTGCTGCGCCGCACGCTTAAGAAGATTCAGGACAAGATTGACCCCGACGGAGTGATGATTCGTTCATGAGTGAGCACCCCCAACAAACCGATCGCGTGCTGCGCGACACCCGCATTCTGACGCTGCGCATTTGGGCCGTTGTCGGCTGCATTGTCATCGCCGCTGTCATCTTTAACCTTATGGGCATCCTGGCACCGGTTATTGAGTTTCTTGCCGTCGGCTCCATCATTGCTTTTGTGATGTCCCCGATCACCAACTGGCTCGAGCATCATGGCGTGAATCGCGGCATCGGTTCGCTTATCGCGCTTATTGTTGTTGTTGCCGTGCTCGTCGGTGTCGTTTGCATCTTGTCGCCGATTCTCTTTGGTCAGATCATGGAAGTCCTGAGCCGCCTGCCCGAGCAGCTTCGTGTTGCGGGTGGCGATCTCAATGAGATGATCTCGCATGCCAAGACGCTCAACAACACGCCGCTCAAGGAGTATTTGGACGATAATCTTTCGTCCCTGGTTGCCGTGGCATCGAAGTATGTGTCTCAGATCGCTGCTGAGCTTGGTCGCGGTGTGTTCCCGCTCATCACCAATACGGCCTCGCAGTTGTTCGTGATCTTCCTTGGTCTGGTGCTTGCCTACTGGATGGCCTGCGACTACCCTCGCATGCACCACGAGATTTGCACCATCATCGGTCAGGAGAAGGAGACCTCGTACCGCTTTATGGTCGCCATCCTTTCTCGCTCTGTCGGCGGCTACATGCGCGGCATGGTCGTGACGTCCATCTGCGGTGGTTTCCTCGCCTTTATCGGTTTTATGCTCATTGGCCATCCGTATGCGGCACTCATGGCTATCTTTACCGGCATCATGCATTTGGTTCCGGTCGTCGGTCCCTGGGTGAGCGCAGCAATTGCCACAGTGCTCGGTTTCATGTTCAGCCCCATGTTGGCGTTATGGACGCTCATCTTGACGATGGTCGCGCAAAACGTCATCGATAACGTGATTTCGCCTAAGGTCATGCAGAGCTCGGTGCAGGTGCATCCCATCATGAGCCTCACGGCGCTCGTTATTGGCTCGGCACTCATGGGTCCCATCGGCATGATTATTGCCATCCCGCTGTGTGCGGCCCTCAAGGGTATCTTCGTGTACTACTTCGAGAATGAGACCGGCCGCCAGCTTGTGGCCTATGACGGCGCCGTGTTTAAGGGCACGCCGTACCGCGATGCCGATGGCAACCCGGTCGCCGCCTACGACGCGCTCGGCGACGACACCTTCATCTACGAGTCCGAGCTCATCGGCAACGAGACTGCGCCCGAGGCCAAGGCCATGCCCAAGCCCGAGCTCGATAATCCCTGGATCAAGCTCTCGGGCCTGCAGCCCGATGCGACGGGTTTCTTCAAAAACCCCTTCGCCAAGGACGATGACTCCAACTCGGACGACGATACCAAAACCGGCATTGACGGCTCCATGGACGACTCGGATTCTAAATAGGTCCTATTAACGTTTCTTGAAGTTGTAAATGACAAGAAACGCGAGCAAAGCGATTGATAAGGGGCCAGCAACATAGAAAAAGAGAATGTCAATTGCGCGTAGAGTGTAATAAGCCTTATCGCCGGATATTACTGCATACAACGCGTAGCCAAATGCTGGTTGGTTTGCGTACCAGCAGGAGAAAGCCAAAAGCGTTAAAAGTGCCGCTAACAGAAGTGCATTGAGGAAAAATCGTTTGCTTTTCATCGATCGCTCCTTTCGGGTGACTCTTATATGTAATTCTACAGCGGCCCTTTTCCAGAGGATCGTACAGCACTAAATAACGTGCACTTTCGCTGGAGGGTCGCTGTTTGGCGGCCCTCTTTTTTGCATGTGTGCGGCGGGATGGTAATATCGTTACGTTTGAACTGTTTCGATGTGAAACCGAGGAGATTCCCTCTATGAGTGCTGACTACCCGTCAATGACTACGGCCGAGATCCGCTCTAAGTTCCTCAACTTCTTTGAGGAGCGCGGTCTTAAGCTCTATCCTTCTTCGTCCCTCGTCCCCGACGATCCTTCGCTGCTGCTTGCCAACGCCGGCATGAACCAGTTTAAGGAGTATTACCAGGGCAAGAAGACCATGAAGGAGATCGGCGCAATCTCCTGCCAGAAGTGCGTCCGCACCAACGACATCGATTGCATCGGCGAGGACGGCCGTCACCTGTCCTTCTTTGAGATGCTCGGCGACTTCTCCTTTGGTGGCGTCTCCAAGCAGCAGGCCTGCGCTTGGGCCTTTGAGCTCATTACCAAGGAGTTCAAGCTGCCGCTCGATCGCCTGTACTTTACCGTCTTTACCGAGGACGACGAGACCCACGATGTGTGGCGCTCCCTGGGCGTTGCCGAGGATCATATCTCCCGCCTGGGCGAGGACGACAACTTCTGGGCCGCTGGCCCCACCGGCCCCTGCGGTCCGTGCTCTGAGATCTACTTTGACATGGGCGAGGAGGTTGGCTGCGGCAGCCCCGACTGCAAGCCCGGCTGCGACTGCGACCGCTTCCTGGAGTTCTGGAATCTCGTCTTTACCCAGTACGACCGCCAGGAGGACGGCTCCATGCCAGAGCTGCCGCACCGCAACCTCGATACGGGCATGGGCCTAGAGCGCATGGCCGCCATCATGCAGCACAAGACCGCCAATTACGACGGCGATCTGATGCAGCACCTCATCAAGCTGGGCGAGGAGATCAGCGGCAAGACCTATGACGCCGACGATTACTCCGGTGCCAGCCGCTCGCTGCGTATCATCGCGGATCACTCTCGTGCCGTCGACTTTATGATCTCGGACGGCATCCTGCCCGGTAACGAGGGTCGCGAGTACGTCCTTCGACGCCTGCTCCGCCGTGCCGTGTTCCACGGTCGCCTGCTGGGTATCGAGGGCGCCTTCCTGACCAAGTTCATCGACGAGGTCAACGCTCAGATGGGCGAGGCCTATCCCGAGCTGCTCAAGAACGTCGCGCTCGTCAAGGGTATCGTCGCCTCCGAGGAGGAGCGCTTCTCCACGACGCTCGACAACGGTCGCGTCTACCTGGATGAGGCCCTGGCAGCGCTTGCCGAGGGCGCTGTGCTTCCGGGCGATGTTGCCTTTAAGCTGCACGACACCTTTGGTTTCCCCATCGACCTGTCCGTCGAGATCGCCGGCACCGCTGGCCACGACGTCGACATGGACGGCTTCACTGCCTGCATGGAGGACCAGAAGGCCCGCGCCCGCGCCAATGCCAAGGGCGACGCGTGGGGCAGCTTCAACGACGTGTGGGTCGAACTTTCCGACAAGGTCGCCGCGACTGAGTTCGACGGCTATGACAACGATGTGATCGTAGGCGCCAAGGTTGTTGCCATCGTGCGCAACGGCGAGTCCGTCGAGTCCGCTGACGCCGGCGAGGACGTCGAGGTCGTTCTCGACCGCACTCCGTTCTATGCCGAGATGGGTGGCCAGCAAGGCGATGCCGGCAAGCTTTCCGCCGAGGGCGTTGTTCTGACCGTTGCCGACACCAAGAACCACAACGGTCTGTATGCCCACGTCGCGCACGTTGTCGATGGCACGCTGACTGTCGGTGCCGCTGTGACCGCCACGCTCGACGCCGAGCGCCGTGGCTTCCTGCGCCGCAACCACACCGCCACCCACCTGCTCGACGCCGCGCTTAAGCAGGTCCTGGGCGAGCATGTCTCCCAGGCCGGCTCGCTGGTGACGCCTGAGCACCTGCGCTTTGACTTCACGCACTTCGAGGCCCTGTCCTCCGAGCAGCTCAAGGCTGTCGAGGACCTGGTCAACCAGCTGATCTTCGCCTCCAAGCCGGTCGTGACCCGCGTTATGGGCATTGACGAGGCCAAGGCCGCCGGTGCTGTCGCCCTGTTTGGTGAGAAGTATGGTGACGTCGTCCGCGTTGTCTCCGTGGGCGCCGAGGACCAGCCGTTCTCCCGCGAACTCTGCGGTGGCACGCACGCTGCCAACACCGCCGAGATCGGCCTGTTCAAGATCATTTCCGAGTCCTCTACGGGCTCCAACGTCCGCCGCATTGAGGCCGTGACCTCTAAGGGTGCTCTCGACTACATGGCCGACCGTCTGGCGCTCGTCGACGCCGCCGCTGCTGCGCTCAAGTGCCGTGTGGATGAGGTTCCCGCCCGCGTGGAAAACCTGCAGGCTGAGCTGCGCGAGACGTCCAATAAGCTTAAGAAGGCGCTGACCGGTGGCTCCTCCGATGCTATCTCCAGCGCCATCGAGGGCGCCGTCGAGCTCGACGGCTACAAGCTCGTCGTCGCTGAGCTCCAGGGCCTTGAGGCCGCTGACCTGCGAAACGTCTGGGATACCGTGCACCAGAAGGTTGCCGGTCCTGTCGCCTGCGTCGTCGCCAGCGTGACCGAGAAAGGCACCCCGGCCCTGCTCGCCGCCGGCTCTGATGACGCTGTCAAGGCCGGTTTCCACGCCGGTAACGTGATCAAGCAGATCGCGGGCCTGGTCGACGGTCGCGGTGGCGGCCGTCCCAACATGGCCCAGGCCGGTGGCAAGAACGCCGCCGGCATCGCCGATGCCCTCGCGGCCGCTAAGACCGCGCTCGGCGCTTAAGAATCTAGGTAGTCGCTGTGGTCGCGCTTGCGCTGGACATAGGGGAGACCAGGATCGGCATCGCCGTTTCGAGCCGTGATGGCAAGATGGCGATGCCTGTCAAGGTGCTCCCGGCTGCAGAGGTCACCGGTATGGCCAAGACGTTCCGCTACCTGGTCGAGGACTATGAGCCCGATATCCTGGTAAGTGGGCGTCCCCTGACCATGGCCGGTGAGCCCGGTCCCCAGGCCGAGCGCGTTGCCGCTGTTGCGCAAAAGATTGCCGACGAGCTCGATCTTCCGTTGGAGTTTGAGGACGAGCGCCTGTCCTCGCAAGAGGCAAAGCGTATCCTGCGCGAGCAGGGCCTCAACGAAAAACAGATGAGGGGCAAGATTGACATGATTGCCGCCAGCCTGTTTTTGCAGACGTGGCTTGATCGTAAAAACGAGGAGGTTTCGCATGCCTAGCGCTCCCGATCCGCGCCAGCCGAATCGTACACGTCAGCCGGCGTCGCGCCCTGCCCAGCCTTGCCAGCGTCCGGCACAGCCGATGCAGCGCGCAGCTCAGCCTGCCGCGCGCCCGGCGCAGTCCTTCTCTCGTTCGGTCCAACCTGTTCAACGGACGGGTCAGCAGCCTTCTGCTCGTTCGGTTCAGCATCCGGCTTCTCACGCGGCTCAGCACCCCACTGCTCGTACGGCCCAGCCTGTTGGCGGTACCCGCTTTAAGCAGCAGGCACCTACCCAGCGAACGCAGGCCCCCCAATCACATTCGCATCACGCTCGCGGCTCGCACGGCGTTGCTCCGGCCACGCGCTCGAGCTATAACACGCACGCTCGCCGTGGTGCCCAAAAGAAAAGCTCCCCGGTGCCTATGATTATCGGTGGCGTCGTCGCCGTGCTTGCGCTTGTCGCGATCGTTTTCTTTGTCGTGCCAGCCGTCAAAGGCTTCTTTGCCGGTGAGGATGCGAAAGTCGTTGCAGGCCAGCAGGTTACTATCTCGATTCCCGATGGTGCCTCGGGTGACAGCATCGCTTCGATTCTCTCCGAGAACCATATCGTCGAAAATCCCAAAGATTATTATGCGGCGGTGAAAAAGCTCAACGCCGATATGTCGCTCAAGCCTGGTACCTATTCGTTCACCACACTCATGGATGCGACCAAGGTTGTTCAGCAGCTCATGGAAGGTCCCAACGCGGGCTCCAATGCGCTGACTATCCCTGAGGGCCTAACGGTCGATCAAGTCGCCGACCGTGTGGCCCAGGCCTACGATGGCATCTCTAAGGAAGACTTCCTCAACCAGGCTAAGGCCTCCAACTACGTGGACGACTATAGCTTCCTTAAGGGCGCCGCCAACGACTCGCTTGAGGGTTTCTTGTTCCCCAAGACTTATTCGTTGGGCGATTCGCCGACGGCCGATGACGTGATTCGCGCTATGCTCGATCAGTTTAAGACCGAGTACAAGTCGCTTGACTTTGCGAGCTGCGAAGCCAAGATCAAGGAGCGCTATGGTGTGGAGATGTCCGACTACGACATCGTCAACTTGGCCTCTATCGTTGAGCGCGAGGGCCTCAACGCCGATCAACGTGCGCACGTGGCCTCGGTCTTCTACAACCGCCTTGCCGGCAAGCTCGACGGTCTGCGCTATCTCAACAGCGATGCGACCATGATGTATGTCACCGGTGGCGAGGTTACCGCCGACGACCTGCAGAGCGATAGCCCGTATAACACCTATAAGCATGAGGGCCTGCCGCCCACTCCCATCTGCTCTCCGTCGCTCGAGGCACTCAAGGCCACGCTTGAGCCGACCGACTCCGATGACCTGTATTTCTACATTACGCAGGACGAGGAGTACTTCTCGCAAACCTACGAAGAGCATCAACAGTCTTGGAATTAGCATGAGGATTTTTAGCCCCAAACGATACGTTGCCTCGGTCGATCGCATCGACCTTGATGCCCTGTGGGCCGACGGCAAACGCGCCATTCTGCTCGATCGCGATAACACCCTGGTGCCGCGCGACACCGAGCAGGTTCCCGCCGCGGTTTCCGCTTGGCTCGATGCCGCCCGCGCCAAAGGCTTTAAGCTGTGCATGGTGTCCAACAACTGGCATCGCGACCAGGTCATGAGCTCTGCACGCGAGCTGGGACTCGAGGCCATCAGCCACGCCATGAAGCCGGCGCCGTTTGCCCTCAAGGCGGGTCTTAAACGCCTCGGCGCCACGGCCGACGAGGCGGTGCTGATCGGTGATCAGCTCTACACGGACGTGTGGAGCGGCAATTTTGCCGGCGTCGATACTATCCTGGTTAAGCCGCAGGCAACCCAGGACCTGTGGTACACGCAGATCTTCCGTATCTTTGAGCGCCGGGCCCTGCGCGACCTTCCCTGCGAGGAATAGGTTTCGCCATGTCTCAGCACATCAAACACGGCTGCGACCATATCTTCTTTATCGGCTTTTTGGGCGCGGGCAAATCGACGCTTGCGCGCAACGTCGGCACTATGTTCAAGCGGCGTTTTATCGATACCGACCGCCTGGTCGTGCGCCGTTGCGGCAAGTCGGTAACCGAGATTTTTGAGACCGAGGGCGAGGATCGTTTTCGCGAGCTCGAGACCTCGGCGCTCCGTTCGCTCCAAAGCGAGCGCAGCCTGTTGGTTTCGTGCGGGGGCGGTATCGTCGAGACGCCGGTGAATATTGAGCTGATGCACGAAATGGGTACGTGCGTGTACCTCGAGGGCGACTTCGAGGATTCGATTCGCCAGATTCGTCGGTCCGACACGCGCCCCGATTTCCGTTCGCCCGAGCATGCCGCGCGCCTGTTTGAGCATCGTCGTCCGCTGTATCGCCAGGCCGCCGATATTACCCTTGATATTCGCAACAAGTCCTTCGAGGACGTTTCCTACCTTTGTGCCGAGATGCTTTTGGAGCGTGGACTGCTATGATTCGCCGTCAACTGATCAATTTCCAAAACCGCAGTGTCGATGTCCGCGTCGGATTGGGCGCGTTCGATGAGCTGCCGCGCATGTTTGCCTCGGCCGTGGGCAAGCCTAAGCGCGCGATGGTGGTTTGGAACGACGCCACATCCGAGCGTTTTGGTGAGGTCGTCGAGCATGCGCTGGTCGACGCTGGTTTTGCCGCGTCGCTGCTCGTCCTCGAGGTTTCGCCTGCTGGTGCCACGCTGGCCGACGCCGATGCTATCTTTGGCGCCCTGTCTGCCAACCGCATCACCTGCGACGATCTGGTTGTCGCTGTTGGCGATGCCGCAACCTGTTCGGTTGTTGGCTGGTGCGCCAACCAGTGGTGTGGCCGAACCGAGTGCGCGCTGCTGCCGACGACCTTCGACGCCATGCTCACGGTCGCGACGACCATGAAGCCGCTCGTCGCCTCGTTGACCAATGCGCTTCCCGCTATCGCGTTCCGTCCCGAACCGGGCTTGGTTGTGTGTGACCTCGACCTTGTTCGCGAGGCGGAACCCGAGGACCTCAAGTTCGGCTATGCGGTACTTGTTGGCACCATGCTTTCGAGCAGCAAGTCCCGCTGGAATCAGTTTACTGAGACCGTCCCCGAGATTCTCGCGGGCGAGGAGGTCGCACTCGTCAATGCCGTTCAATGGTCTCAGACTGCCCGCAAGGACGTGCTGACGGCCACGAACCCGAGCGCTCGCCATGCGCTCGATTTTGGCAAGACGGGGGAGCGCACCCTGCGCGCTTGCTTGGGCGATGCCGCTTCGCAGGTCCCTGCCTACCAGCTGTTGTCCGAGGGCATGCGCTTTGAGGCGCGCCTAGCACACGATGCCTGCGACTTCGATATCGACTATGTGTTTGATCTCGATGACTGCCTGGAGGACTTTGGCATCGAGGAGCTTGCCTTCGACTTGGAGCCTGCCGCATATATCGAGGAGTTCCGCAGACAGCAGTTTGTCCGCTCGAACCGCAGCATGCTGCCGCTGCCCGCGGCGCTCGGCGCCATTCGCCTAACGAGCGTCGAGGACGAGGTTCTTGAGCGCCATGCTCACGCCTACTTGGCTTCTCGTAAAGAACTTCTCTAAGATTTATTGACTTCCATCGTCTTTCGTATCATGTTGAGGGGCGGGTTTTCAATCGGTTGCGGATCGCATGCGATTCCGTCGTTCGGTTGAGGCCCGTCCCGTCTATATTGAGACAACAAGAAAGGAATCTGCATGTCTGAGTTTGCTGCCGGTCCTGCCGGTCGTATCGAGCGTGTCCGTGCCCTGATGGTCGAGCGTGGCTACGACGCCATCGTGGTGCGCGACGAGGCCAACCTTCGTTGGCTTACGGGCGTGAAGGGCGTCTTCGACTACACCTTCGAGTTCCCGCACGCTGCGTTTATTACGGCCGACCAGTGCCTGTTCCACACCGACTCGCGCTACCTCAACAGCTTTGAGGAGAACACGCCAGCCGGCAGCCCCTGGGTCTACGACATGGATGAGGGCACCATCCCCGGTTGGGTCGCCGGCAAGATCGCGGCCAACAAATGCCGCGTCTGCGCTGTCGAGGACGATATGCAGATTAATTTCTACCAGGGTATTCAGCGCGGCCTGGAGGACCGTTCCGTCGCCTGTATGCTGCCGCTGATGCACGACGATATCCGCAAGATGCGCGCCATCAAGGACGCCGAGGAGATTGAGCTCATGCGCCATGCGCAGTCGATCACCGATGCCGCCTTCCAGCACATGCTCGGCTTTATTAAGCCCGGTATGACCGAGAAGCAGGTACGCAACGAGCTCGAGAACTTTATGTTCGCCAACGGAGCCGACAGCCTGGCCTTTGGCTCTATCGTGGCGAGCGGTCCCAACACCGCCAACCCGCACGCCGTGCCGAGCGACCGCGTGATCGAGAAGGGCGACTTCGTCCTTATGGATTACGGCGCGGGATACTGCGACTATCGTTCCGACATGACGCGCACCGTTGTTATGGGCGAGCCTACCCAGGAGCAGCTCGACCTGTACGCGCTCGTGCGCCGCACCCACGAGGAGTGTGTCGCCGCCATCCATCCGGGCGTCGAGGGCAACGACATTTTCAAGCTTTCCAAGAAGATCATCGGCGATGCCGGCTATGGCGATTACTACAACCATGGTCTGGGTCACGGCGTTGGCATCGACATCCACGAGCTGCCCAACTTCAACCGCAGCAAGAACATCATCGAGGTCGGCTCGGTTGTCACCATGGAGCCCGGCGTGTACCTGCCCGGTGTGGGCGGCGTGCGCCTGGAGGACTACGGCGTGGTCACCGAGAACGGCTACGAGCCCTTCACCAAGACGCCGCATGACCTCCACGTCATCGATTGCTAGTCTACTTCGTAGATAGTTTGGGGCGGGGCGTTCGAAATGATTCGGGCGCCCCGCGTTCTCTTTTTATGCGCTCGCTGCAGGCGCCGTCTGCAAGTGTATAATTTCGGTCGTATGTAATTTGGACGCTTGTGCGTTCTGCCCATAACAAGAAAGGTCGCTATGCCTACCATTTCTACCGCCGACTTCAAGAACGGCCTCGGTCTCCGCATTAAGGACAAGGTCTACACCATCGTCGAGTTCCAGCATGTCAAGCCGGGCAAGGGCGGCGCGTTTGTGCGCTATAAGACCCGCGACATCAAGAGCGGCCGCGTCGTCGAGAACACCTGCAACGCCGGCACCAAGTTCGAGAGCGTCATGCTCACCACCCGTGAGTTCCAGTACCTCTACAACGATGGTACCGACTACATCTTCATGGACAATGAGACCTATGAGCAGGTTCCCGTTCCCGAGGACATGGTGGGCGAGAACTCCAAGTGGCTGCGCGAGAACGACATCTGCCAGCTGCTCTTTGCCGACGATGAGCTCATGGGCGTGACTCCGCCGATGTTCATCGAGACCACCATCGTCCAGACCGACCCGGGCTTTAAGGGCGATACCGTCCAGGGTTCCACCAAGCCGGCCACGATCGATACCGGCGCTGTCATCCAGGTCCCCATGTACCTCAACGAGGGCGAGGTCATCAAGGTTGACACCCGCGACGGCAAGTTCGTCTCCCGCGTCTAGCAACCAACTCTTCTAGGAGGACTCAATCAAGATTGACGGCATCGGCATTTCGCCCGATGTTCTGACCGCCATCGTCTCCCGCGCCGTGTCGGATGTCGAGGGCATCGCCTCCGTTGGCGTCAAGGACCTTGCCACCAACCTTGTCTCCATGATGCTCTCGTCCAAGGCCCCGGCTTCCGAGCCGGCGGTCGAGGCTGAGGTCGTCGGCGACAAGCTCGCACTTACCGTGCGCGTCGTGGTGTTCTTTGGCTATCCGTTCAAGAAACTCGCCGAGGCCGTTCGCGCCGCCGTGGTCGCCGCCATCGATGCCCAGGTGGGCGTCGAGGTCGAGCGCGTTGACGTTTGCATTGACGGCCTCGTTTTCCCCAAGGAGTAACCTTTGAGCCTTAAGGTTTATCGCGGGCGCACGCTTGCCCGCAGTCAGGCGCTGCAGTTGCTGTTCCAGGCCGAGGCCACGGACAGCCCGCTCGAGCGCGTCCTCGAGGGCGATTTCCTGATCTCGAAGGGTCCCCTCGACCCCTATGCGCTGGAGCTTTGCCGCGGTGCCTACGAGCATATCGATCGCATCGACTGTGCCCTGCGCGCCGTCGCCAAGAACTGGGATCTTATGCGCATGCCCGGCGCCGACCGCAACCTGCTGCGTATCGCCGTCTACGAGATGCGCTTCCTCACCGACGAGGAGGTCTCGGACGCCATCGTCATCAACGAGGCTGTCGAGATCGCTAAGGCTTATGGTACCGACCAGTCCGCTTCGTTTGTCAACGGCGTGCTGGGCAAGATCGCTCGCAGCGAGGAGCTGCCGGGCGAGGACCTGTACCAAGAGCTGCTGGCCGAGGATCGCGCTCGCGAGGAGGCACAGGCTGCCGAGGCGGCCGCCAAGGTCGCTGCCGCTCAGGCTGCCGCCGGTGTACTTGCCGAGGATGCGGACGCTGCTGAGGCCGTCGAGGCCGACTCCATCGAGGAGTAGCCATGCCAGAGGGTTCCGTCCGCAACTTCGATGAGATCTCGGATCGCCTGGACCAGATTATCGCCACCGTTCGCTCCAAGGATACGTCCTTGGAGCGTTCGCTCGATTTGTTTGACGAGGCGATTGAGCTGGGCTCCCGTGCGGTCGATATGGTCGACAAGTTTGAGCTGACGCCGCGTGAGGCCGACAAGCTCGAGCAGGAATACGATGAGGATGCGGCAAACGAGTCCCAAGATAGACAGGCTGCATTCCCTGATACGAATGGTTGATGGCATTCATGAAACGCGTGCGTCTCGATGACGAACTGATTTCACAGGGCATCTGCGCCGATCGCGCGGATGCCCTTCGCACTCTTATGGCCGGCTTGGTTTCGAGTGGCGGTGAGCGCTTGACCTCTCCGGGGCTCAAGGTGACGCCGGGCCTGCCACTGCACGTCAAGGGCCGCATTCCGTACGTTGGGCGCGGCGGGCTCAAGCTCGAGGGTGCGCTCGATGCGTTTGGGATTGATCCGACGGATCTTGCTTGCCTCGATGTGGGCTGCTCCAAGCGCGGCGCCGCGACCGTTGTCTCGGTCGACGTGGGGCGCGCCCAGTTTGATTGGTCGCTGCGTCAAGACGATCGCGTGACGCTCCATGAGCGCACGAATGTGACGCAGCTGCCCGAGCTCGGCTACGGCGACGCTATCGATCTGGCCGTGTGCGATGTGTCGTTTACCAGCATCGCGAACATCATTGATGCGGTGTTGGCGTGCCTGACACCGACGGGATCGTTCTGTACGCTCGTGAAGCCGCAGTTTGAGGCTCCGGCGGCGCTGGTGGGCGAGGGCGGAATCGTGACCGACCCCGCCGTGCGTGTCTACACGCTTGTTGCGGTAATCGATCTGTTTGCCGCGAAGGGCCTCTTCCCGGTCGACGTGTGCGTGTCGCCCATTCATGGCGCAAAGGGCAACGTCGAGTTTTTCCTGTACGGCACGAGGTTTGCCCCCGGCGAGCGCGCCGATGATGAGCTGCAATCCCAGGTGTCGGCTTTGAGCGAGAAAGCGGCAACGCTATGAAGGTCTTTCTGGTTCCCAATTACTATAAGCAAGAGGCGGTCGAGAGCGGCCTGATGCTCGAGCTTTGGCTTTCGCGTCAGGGTTACGAGGTCGCATGGGCTGCCGACCAGCGCTCCAAGATTCAGAGCACGCCCGATGTTGACGATGCCGACTTGGTCATCACGCTCGGCGGCGACGGAACGCTGCTGCGCGCCGCCCGCATTCTCAACTACCGTGAGATTCCCATTTTAGGTCTTTCCTATGGTCACCTGGGTTTTTTGACGGCGGCCAGTCCCGAGGAACGCGATATTTTGCAGGTTGTGAGCGATGCCCTGTCCGGTGAGCTCCACGTGAGCCGCCGCGCCACCATCGCCGCGGATATCGTCTCGGTGCGCGATGACGGCACGAAGGACGTCGTGCGCACGTTTGCTCTCAACGATATGGCGCTCACGCGCGGGCCCCTTTCCGATATGGTCGAGTTTGACATCACGGTGTCGGGCCATCATATCGATCGCCTGCGCGGTGACGGCGTCGTCGTGTCCACGGCGACCGGCTCTACGGGCTATGCGCTTTCCGCCGGCGGCCCTATCGTGAGCCCCGATTACACGGGTATGGTTTGCGTGCCCATCGCTCCGCACACCATTCAGGCTCGCGCCTTCTTGACCTCGCCAAGCGATGTCGTCGAAATCTTTATGTCCGATGATCGCCCAAGCGTTCCGGCCATCGCCATCGACGGACAGTTTATTACCTGCGACGGCACGGTCGAGAGCGTGGCTGTGCGTCGTGGTCCCGGCGATGTGCTGCTGCTCGACTACGGCCCCGAGAGCTTTTACAACTCGGTGAGTCGCGTGTTCTATGGAGTGCGCCATGATCGATGAGCTGCAGGTTTCCAACATCGCGCTCATTCGCGAGGCGACGTTGGTGCCGAGTGCGGGCCTAACGGTTTTGACTGGCGAGACTGGTGCCGGCAAGACAGCGCTGCTCTCGGCGCTCAAGCTCATTTTGGGCGAGCGCGCCGATTCGTCGACGGTTCGCGAGGGCGAGGCGCTTGCGAGCGTCGAGGCGCGCCTGTTCGACGGCCCGCACGACACGGAGGGCTTCACCGTGCAGCGCAGTCTTTCTGCCGAGGGCCGCAGCCGCGTAAAAATTGACGGCCGCATCGCTAGCGTGCGTGAGCTTTCCGAGCGCGTCGGCGTGATGATGGATTTGTGCGGCCAGCATGAGCACCAGCGCCTCCTCGATCCGGCACATCATGTTGCCATGGTTGATGCCTGGGCTGGGCGCGCGGCACTCGAGGCGCTGGAAAAGTACCGTGTCTGCTTCAAGGCGTCGCGTGCGGCTGCTAAAGAGGTCCGTCGCGTTGAAGAGGCCTCGCGTGCGCAGGGGAGTCGCATCGAGGAGGCGCGCTTCGCCCTGGAGCGCATCGCCGAGGTCGATCCCAAGCCGGGTGAGTATGAGGAGCTCGAGGAGCTGTTGCCGCGCTCCGAGCATGCCGAGGTTCTGGTGGCCACGGCTAACGAAGCCCATGCATCGCTTGCTGCCGAAGGGGGAGCGCTTGATGCCGTGAATGGCGCCGTGGCAGAGCTGTCGCGCATGGCAACTGTTGATCGCAAGCTGGGCGACATCGCCGATGCCCTTTCGGATGCCTGCATTTCGCTTGAGGATTGCGCCAATGAGCTGCGTGCTTATCGCGATGGCGTTGCGTTTGACCCTCGCGAGCTCGCTCGCATGCGCGAGCGGTATTCCGACCTCAAGGGCCTGCTGCGTCAGTGGGGTCCTACTATGGATGACGTGTATGCCATGCGCGATCGCTCGCAAGAGCTGTTGTCGCTGGTAGACGATGGTGATGAGCAAATCAAGAAGGCGCGCGAAGCGCTTGGCGCGGCGGAGCGCGAACTGTTCGCCGCCGCCAAGGCGCTTAAGCGCGCGCGGAACACCGCTGCCCCGCGCTTTTGTCACGAGGTTGGTCGTCAGATGGCGCGCCTGGAGATGGGCGGCGCCGAGCTCGTCTGGGAGTCGCGCGATCTTCCGCGTGCCGAATGGACGCCGGCGGGCCCTTCGAGCTACGAGCTTTTGTATCGCAGCGGTGCCGGATTGACGCCGCGACCCTTGCGCCGCATTGCCTCGGGCGGCGAGCTGAGCCGCGTGATGCTGGCGAGCAAGGTTGTCCTTGGCAACGCGGATGGCGTGGATACGCTGGTGTTCGACGAGGTCGATGCCGGTGTCGGCGGCTCTACGGCTCGTGCTCTTGCTGGTGTGCTGGCCGATCTTGCCGCTACGCATCAGGTGATTGTCGTAACCCACCTGGCGCAGGTTGCCGTCATGGCCGACAAGCATTACGTAGTGAGCAAAGAGCCCGGAGACGTTCCCCAGACGCATCTGGATGAGGTGACTGGGGACGCTCGTACCGCAGAGATCGCACGCATGCTGAGCGGCGATCAGTCGGAGGCAAGCCTAGCGCACGCCAGGCAGATGCTGGAAGAAGCGCGTGCTTAGGCCGAACCGCCACATGTATTTCCGACCCGGCCGCCACGAAACCGGCCCATCTACTACGTTTAATAGGCTATCGGCTACCACGCCAAGAATTGCAAAAAGAAAACCGCAGGTAGAACGCCTGCGGTTTTTCTATTTTCGGCATGTGGTTGGGCCATACGGATAAAACGTAGTAGATAGGCCGGTTTCGCGGCGAATGGCGTTTGCCGGCTCCCCAAAATGTCTACTCCACGACCTTATCCGGCTGGATGAGCTCCTCGTAGTAGCTGATATGCTCGCGCGCGTCCTCAATTTCGGGCAACAGGAAGTTGTAGATGACCTCGATGATCATCGTTGCGCTCATCTTGGAGAACGCGAAGTCGCCCGTTGTCAGCAGCGCCTCGTGATTGACGGTATTAAAGGTGTAGTCGGCTAGGCGCGCAAGTGGAGACTTGCTGTCGCTGCTGATGACGACCACGGTGGCACCGCAGTCGCGAGCCGCTTTTGCCATGCGATTCAGACGGCGAGACTTGCCGGAGTTCGAGATCAGCACGATAACGTCGCCGGGGCGCAACGTGAGCGCAAAGCCGATTGATGTCTCGCTGATGGTGTTTGCCATGCAGCGTAGGCCCAGCTGCGAAAACTTAAATGTCGCATCGAGCGCGACCGCGTTCGTATTGCCCACGGCTGCGAACTCAATAACGCCGGCATTCTTAAGCGCGTGCACAACTGCGGCCAACGTGTCGTGATCAATGCCGTCGATGGTCGCATTAAGCTCGCTCACCTTGGCGGCGAGAATATTTTTAAGGCTCTGCTCCATGTTGTCGAGCGAGACCTCGTCGGTCAGGCCCTCGTTGCGCTGACTCTCCAGGTCGCGCGCCAACGAAAACTGAAAGCTGCGAAAGCTGCCAAAGCCCAGTTTGCGGCAAAAGCGCGAAACCGTCGCCTCGGACGTGGCAGCGGCGCGCGAGAGCTGGGCGGCCGTCAGGCGCGGCGCCTCGGACTGGTGCTCCAATATATAGTCGACAATGCGCTGCTCGGAATCGCTGTACCCTTTGTGCGTGCTAATAAGGGAGAGCGCGCTCTTGCTGCTATCGGTCATGGATGGCTCCTGGTTGGCATGAAAATCGGACTCGTTTTTCATGCCATAGTATACGGGCATTTTTAATTACAAGATACACCTTGCCGTTTCAAGTGTTGATGGTAAACTTTCACTTACCGTTTACGGTTATGAAAGAACCTTTCACCGGAGAATTGCGCCTTGTCACTTCTCACGCGGACGGTAGGTTGGTATCTTTCAAGTGTGGAAAAACGCGCATTGAAGCGCGTGTAGGGGAGCGCCTGCGGGCGCAAAACTTAAAAGGGAGGGACACATGGCTAAGTTTGACATCATCGCCGCGACCGGTTGCCCGACCGGCATTGCGCACACCTTCATGGCGAAGGAGGCTCTGGAGAAGGCAGCTGCCGAGCGAGGTCTGACCATTAAGGTCGAGACTCATGGCCAGGTCGGTGTCGAGAACGAGCTCACCAAGAGCGAGATCGCCGGTGCCAAGGCCGTCGTCGTCGCAGCCGATAAGGATGTCCAGGCGGAGCGTTTCGCCGGCAAGCGCATGGTTTCCGTTGGTGTTTCCAAAGCCCTGTCCGTCGAGGCCGCCGGTAAGCTGATCGACCGCGCGCTCGCCGCCAAGGGTGACGACTCGGTTGCGGCTGCTGCCGATGTCGAGGATGAGGTCGAGGAGAAGGAGTCCATCGGCCACATCATCTACAAGCACCTCATGAACGGCGTCAGCCACATGCTGGTCTTCGTCGTCGCTGGTGGTGTCCTGACCGCCGTCTCGTTCCTGTGGGGCATCACGTCCTTCGATTCGACGGCGTCTGACTACAACAGCTTTGCCGCTATGCTCAAGATCATCGGCGGCATCGCCATGAACCTCATGGTTCCCGTGCTTTCCGCCTACATCGCCGAGTCCATCGGCAAGCGCCCGGCGCTCGTCCCCGGTTTTGTTGCCGGTATGATCGCCATCCAGGGCCTGCCCGTTAACGCCGAGACCGGCATGATCGACGCCGGCGGCGCCGGCGTGGGCTTCGGCTTCCTGGGCGGCATCGTCGGCGGTTTCCTCGCTGGCTATGTCATCTTGCTGCTCGAGAAGGTCTTCTCCAAGCTGCCCAAGAATCTGGACGGCCTCAAGGCTATCTTCCTGTACCCGCTGTTCTCGACTGCCATCGTCGGCCTGGTCATGCTCGGCATCTCCGGCCCCATGGCTGCCATCAACACCGCCATGATGGACTTCCTCAAGGGTCTGTCTGCCTCTGGCGCCATTGTCCTGGGCCTTGCCATCGGCTGCATGTGCGCCGTTGACATGGGCGGCCCGGTCAACAAGGCTGCTTACGTCACCGGTACCGCTATGCTCACCGAGGCCCTGGCCGCCGGTGTCGGCACCGACACCTACAACTTCGGCACCAACTTCATGGCTGCCGTCTCCGCAGCTTGCATCGTTCCGCCGCTGATCACCACCTTCGCCGTCGTTGTCGGCAAGAAGTACTTCAGCCAGGAGGATCACGACGCCGGTATCGTCAACCTCATCCTTGGTTGCACCCACATCACCGAGGGCGCCATTCCGTTCATGACCAAGAACATCTGGCCCGTCATGCCCATCATGATGCTCGGTTCCTCTATCGCCTCGATCCTGACCATTATGTTCAACGTTCACGATCCGGCGCCTCATGGTGGCTTCCTGGTCCTGCCCGTTGTCGAGAATGGTCCGCTGTGGGTCCTCGCGATCCTCATCGGCGCTGTGGTCGGTGGCATCCTGTTCGTGGCCTTCAAGAAGTACGACTTCGAGAAGAACCAGAAGGCAGCTCCCGCCGCCGCTGCTCAGCCGGTCGAGGCCCCCAAGGCCGCTGCCGTCGAGGCCCCCAAGGCCGAGGCTGCCGACTTCGTGAAGGTCGAGAACGTCTTTGTCGCCGAGGACTTCGCTTCTCGTGACGAGGCTCTGAGCTTCGTTTCCAACCAGGCTGTCAAGGCCGGTATCGCCAGCGATGCCGACGCCGTGATGAACGCCTTCCTGGCCCGCGAGGCCGAGGGCACCACGGGCATGATGGAGGGCTTCGCCATTCCGCATGCCAAGTCCGACGCCATCACCGAGGCTGCCGTCATCGTCGTCAAGGACGACTCTGGCGTGACCGGTTGGGACACTATGGACGGCGCTCCCGTCAACGTTGCCATCGCGCTTCTCATCCCGGGCGCTCAGGCTGGCACCACGCACCTCAAGATCCTGTCCAAGGTCGCCGAGGCGCTTATGGACGAGGACTTCCGTGCCACCGTCAAGGGTTCCACCGACGCCGCCGAGATCGCCAAGACGATCAACGCCCGCCTGGTTTAATCCAGCAGCTAGCGAATAATATCGCCCCTTGCAACAAAGGCGGAGACCCTCTCCAGGGCCTCCGCCTTTTTCATTCCCGATATAAGTTGCGGTGAAATAGGGACTGTTTAAACGATTCAACCCCAAATTCAGTCCCTATTTCACCGCAACTTAAAAAGGGCATAGATAGACCCCATCAACTAGATCAACCAGCCGAACAAAAAATCAGCCAGAATTCCGTTCGCACGATATTGCTCTGGACCGACTGAATTTCCGCAGCTTGCTCGCCCACAGGGGGCCGGACGCGGCCAGTGAGATTTATCGCGAGTTCCGCACGAGCCGAAGAGCACTTAA
>CABUBZ010000033.1 GCA_902489945.1 uncultured Collinsella sp. | reverse complement strand
CCCCGGCGCGGCCCGCTTTTTTTGACTCACGCAGTGCCCTTGCGAATCGAAGGTGAATGGTTTTCCCGTTACTTAGTACTGCTCGATGCCCATGTAGCGACGAATCTCGGGGCTGTGGTCAAACACCTTGCCGCGGGCGGCGCGCAGCTCGCAGCTCATGTTGTAGAAGAAGATCGGCTCCAGGTACGAACGCACGCTGGCGGGCACGTCGCCCACGCCGTACTCGAGCGCATCGAGCACCATGATCGTGTCAGTGTGCGTGTTGAGGAACGCCAGTGCGCGCTCCTCCATGGGACGGCACTCGCCCGATCCGATCTGCACAAAGTAGAACACGCCGGGCTCGGTGGCCTCGAACGCGCCGTGGAAATACTCGCCGGAGTGGATGTAGCAGCAGTGCTGCCATTGCATCTCCATGAGCGAGCAGATCGCCATGGCGTATGTCTGGCTAAAGTTGGGGCCGGATCCCAAGATGTAGAAAAACTCGTGCTGCTGGCAGAGCTCGGCAAAACGGGCGCCCAGCTCGGCGTTGACCTTCTCGCGCGCGGCGGGCAGCAGCGCGTCCATCTGCTTAAGGCCTTCATACATGTCGGCGAGCGCCTCGTAACCCTCCTGCTGGTCGAGCAGCTCGGCGGCGATCAGAGCGCCGATGCCCTGCGGCACCTCGGCCTGTGGCACGCCTTCGCCCCACGGATAGACCCAGGTGGTCCACTTGCCGTTGTCGATCTTTGAGCCCTCGCAGTCGGTGAGGGCAACGACCTTGGCTCCGGCAGCCAGCGCCATCTCGCAACCGTCGACAACCTCCTGCGTGTTACCGCTGTGGCTGCAGGCGACGACGAGCGACTTCGGCCCTAGGCTCTTGGGGGCCATCAGGCAAAACTCGCGCGCCGTGTAGACCGTCGAGGTAAACGTGGTGGCCTCGCGCTTGAGCAGTTCGTTAGCCGGCATGAGGTCGATCATCGAACCGCCGCAGGCGATCCAAAAGACATTCTCGACCTTGCCCTTGCGCTCGATGATTTCCTGAACCAGATCATGTGCGTTCATGCTGATGCTCCTCCTTGTGTGGTGGCTTTTGGCGACGGCTGCTCGTACCTGCGGTCGTTCTATGTTGTCCTATTTATAGCACGCAAGCTGTCGTGGGTGAAGTCATTTCGTCAAACTTGTTCTATGTTGTTCTATCTGTGGACGTTAGATGTCAAACACGTAGCGCGAGCCAACGATCTTTTGACGACCGAGCAGTAGGGGCCGCTCGTCCGCATCGGTAAAGTACGCCTCCATATAGAAGAGCGGCTCACCAACCGGTACCTCCAGCAGCGGGGCTGTCTGAGCGTCGGCAAGCGCAATCTCCACGGTGCAGGGATCGGACTTGAGCGGCGCGCGGCCCGAATGCTCTGCAACGAGCGCAAAGATCGAGTTATCGGCGAGGTCTTTATCGGCCAGCGTCTGCAGGTAGGGATGGTCGGCGAGCACAAAGGCGTTGTTCTCGAGCATGACGGGGATGCCGTCGGCCGTGCGCACGCGCTCGACCACGATAAGCTCACTGCCGGGCTCCACGCCAAAAAACGCCGCGTCCTCGCGCGTCGCCGCAACCACCGTGCGCGACACCAGGCGCGCTCCGGCCACCATATCGTTGGCAGCACAACCCTCAGTAAAACTCTGGACGTCACCCTTCTGGTGAATCTTGCGCTTGAGCTTTGGCGCGCACACAAACGTGCCCCTCCCCTGCTGGCGGCTGAGATACCCCGCGCGCGACAGCTCCTCGATGGCGCGGCGCACGGTGATGCGTCCCACGCCGTAGGACTTCGCGAGCTCCATCTCGGAAGGAATACGCGAGCCGGCCGCGTACACGCCGCGCGCGATCTCGCCCTTTAGGTCGTCCATAACCTGCTGGTACAGCGGCACGGCGGACACCTCGGCGCGCTCGGAACGTTCGGTCTTGCTATCGGCTGCCATCATTACGCTCCATCCCGCGCATGCTCGGACTCAAATTCTTCAATCGCCGCCATAAACTGCTCGCCAAAGGCGTCGGCCTTTTTCTCGCCAATACCGTTGACCTGGATCAGCTCCTCGCGCGTTTGAGGGCGCAGGCGGCACAGGCCGCGCAGAGCCTTGTCGGAAAAGACCATATACGGCGCCATCTCCAGCTCGGTCGAGATCTCCTTGCGCAAGGCACGCAGGCGCTCGAACAGCTCGGCATCGTCGCCCACGCGCGGGCGCTGATCCAGCTCAGCCTCCTCGCGCAGCAGATCCACCGCGCGGCGGGCGCGGGCCGAGGCCTTGCGCTTGGACGCGCGACGCTTAACGGTAAAGGCGAACGCCTCATCCTCGACCTCGCCGGCACGCGGGCCCAGCCCAACGACCGGGTACTGCCCCTGCGAGGTGGCCAGATAACCGCGGCCGCACAGCTGGCCGATGATGTCCTTGATGCGCCCGACCGATTCGCTCGACAGCTCACCGTAGCCGCGGTCCTCGTCCAGATGCATCTGGCGAATGCGCTCGGTGTTGCCGCCGTGGAGCACGTCGGCGATCAGCGACTTGCCAAAACGCATGGGACGCGTGGCCACATAGCGCACGGCAGCGCGGGCCATATCGGTGACGTCCTCGACCTCGAACTGCGTGAGGCAGTTGCTGCAGTTGCCGCAGCCCTCGGCTTCGTCCGTGGCGGTGCCGCCCGCGGCGGCTGCCGCATGCTCGGCCGCGGCCTCGTCGCCAAAGTAGCGCAACATGTATTCGCGCAGGCAGCCGGTGGTATTGCAGTAGCCCTCCATCTGGCTGAGCAGGCGATATCGATTCTGGAGCGCCCACGCGCGCTGCTCGTCGTCGAGCGCCTCGTCGGCAGCATCGCCGCGGTCGATCAAAAAGCGGCGCATGCGAAAATCGTTGCCGTTCCACAACAGGTGGCAGCTGGCCGGATCGCCATCGCGGCCGGCGCGGCCCGCCTCCTGGTAGTAGGCCTCGATGCTCTCGGGCACGTTGTTGTGAATCACGTAGCGCACGTTGGGCTTGTCGATGCCCATGCCAAAGGCGTTGGTGGCAACCATCACCTGGATATCGTCGTCGATAAAGGCGCGCTGGCTTTGGCGGCGGGCGTCATTGCCCATGCCGGCATGGTAGCGGCCAACGCGAATGCCGCTGGGGCCCAGCGCCTCGGCAAGCTCGCCTGCCAGCGCATCGACCGTCTTGCGGGTCGAGCAATACACGATGCCGCTCTCGCTCGAATGCGCGATCACGTAGTCGCGCACCCAGGCGGTCTTGGCCTTGTCGCCCATCTCTTCGCAACCAAAGTAGAGGTTCTTGCGATCGAAGCCCGTCACCACCGTCGCCGGGTTTTGCAGGCCGAGCATCTGCTGAATGTCCGCGCGCACGCGCTCGGTCGCCGTAGCGGTAAAGGCCGCCACGATGGGGCGCTGCGGCAGGGAATCGATGAACTCGCGAATCTGCAGGTAGGCGGGGCGGAAATCCTGGCCCCACTGGCTCACGCAGTGGGCCTCGTCAATGGCCACGAGCGGAACGCCGATGCCGCCTTCGGCCGCAGCTTCCTGCGCAAAGGCCAGAAAGCGCGGCTCGAGCAGGCGCTCGGGCGCCACGTACATAAGCTGGTAGCGGCCCTCGCGCGCCCGCTTGAGCACGGTATTTTGCTGGGCCGGAGTAAGGCTGGAGTTGAGATAGCTGGGTCGCGCGCCCGCCGCGAGCAGCGCACGGGTCTGGTCCTCCATAAGGGAGAGCAACGGACTCACCACAAAGGTGATGCCGGGCAGCATGAGCGCGGGCACCTGGTAGCAAATGGACTTGCCGGCGCCTGTGGGCATAACACCCAGCGCATCGCGACCGGCAAGGATCGCATCGACCATGCGGTCCTGCCCCGGGCGAAACGAGGTGTAGCCAAAATAGGCGCCGAGCGTGTCGAGCGCCATCTGCTGCATGCTATCGGTCATGGTTTCCTAACGTCCAAGTCATCTGCCGCCGATTATACGCCGCCACGCGGACCGGTGCCGCACGGCCACCAGCGATGGGCTACGCAATCCGGAGGGAACGAGCGTGGATTTTTGGACACTTTCCGGATGAGCGTGGATAATCTCCCACTTTGAGGCCGTAACCGAGCCAAAAATGGGAGATTTTCCACGCTCATTCTGCAGATTGCCGCTCTGGCGGGCTTGCGGCGTCGACCGGTCCGCCGTTCGTCAGAACGGCGGAACCAAAGGCGCAGCGTCGAGCCGTTGCGCGGTTTGGAAAACCGCGCAACTAGAGCTACATCACCATGACGTAGCGGCTGCCCACGTAGTACTGCTTGCCGAGCAAAACCGGTTCATCGTTGGGACCGATAAAACCGACACGCAAGTTGAGCAGCGGATCGTGCGGGGCAATGCCCAGCTCGGCAGCCTGCTCGGTGTTGGCGCGAACGGCCTCGACCGTGCGGTGGCCAACCGAGACGATCGGGATGCCGCCGACACGCTCGACCTCGGCAAAAATCGACTTGTCCTCAAGATCGGCCGTCAGCAGCTCGCGATACTGGTCAAACGGCACAAAGACGTTTTCCTCAAAGATGGGCTCGCCGTCGGCCGTACGCACGCGCTTGATGTGCAGCAGCAGTGCATCCTTCGGCAGACCAAAGAATTCCATCTCGTTTTGACGCGCCGGCACAATCTGGCGATCGACTACATGCGCGCCCGCCTTCATGCCATTGTCAGCACATAGCGCGGTAAACGTCTGCAGCAGCGAGGCGTGGAACTGGCGATTGATGTGCGGCGTGGCGACGAAGGTGCCGCGTCCCTGCTGCTTAACCAGGTAGCCATCGGAGCACAGCTCCTCAACGGCACGGCGCACGGTGATGCGGCTCACCTCATACTGTTCGGCAAGCTCGAGCTCGGACGGAATGCGCTCCTTGGGTGTATAAACACCCTTTTCGATCGCGTCCTTGATCTCGTCGTAAATCTGCTGGTAAAGCGGTGCGTTTTTAGGTGCGGACATATCTGGTCACTCTTATCAAAATAGCGAAATAACTCATACGTATATAACGTCTTTTTATATGTTACCTCACTTTGATAAAACGATATACCGCATACAGCAAATCCTTACTTGCCGTCATCCTGCTGCAGGCTGTCCTGCTCGCTCAGGCGCGCCTGCCTGCTGGCCATACGCGCCGGCTTATCCGGATCGGGCACAGCCGTGGGCATAGGTTCGTCAACATGACCGCCCCACCAGCCGCCCACAAAGTTGAGCGTGTGGAACACGTTGATTACGGCGCCGGGGTCCACGTCGCACACCAGCTTGACGATATCCTGGCTCTCGTAGGTCGAGACAACGGTATGCAGCAGGTACATCTTCTCGCGGCTGTACCCGCCAACAACCTCGGCACAGCTAATGCCGTGCTGAAAATGGTCGACATAGGCGGTCATGATCTCGTCGGCCTTGCGCGTCGTGATCTGCAGCGTCACGCGGTCGTAGCGGCGATAGAAACTGTCGATGGTCTTGGTCGAAATAAACTGAAACACGATGGAGTACGCTGCGTTGTCCCAGCCAAACATAAAGCCAAAAATCGCCAGGATAGCGCAGTTAAAGCCAAAGATGACGCCCCAGATAGTCTTGCCCGTGTGGTTAGACACCCACAGCGCGATAAAGTCGGTGCCGCCGGTCGACGCGCCCGACTTAAGCGCAATGGAAGCGCCCAGACCCGAGACCACACCGCCAAAAATGATGAGCATGATCTTGTCGCCCAAAAACGGTGCGAAGTGAAAGATGTTGAGGAACAGCGACGAGAGCACGACCTGCGCCATCGAGAAGATGACGAAGCGTTTGCTGATGCCGCTCCAGCACAGAAGCGCCACGGGAATATTGAGCGCGAGCATGCCGAGCGAGGTGTCGATATGAACACCGCCGAGCGAGGTAACGCGATCGAGCAGGACCGCGACGCCGGTGAGACCGCTCGGAAGCAGATCGGCGGGTCGAACGAACGCCTGGATCAGGAAGGTCTGCAGAATGGCGGATATGGTGACCGCCACGGCAGTGATGGCGCGGCGGACGATGGTGAGGCGGCCGAGCACGAGCACTCGGTCCGTGAGCTGATCGATGGCGTTCGCCACGCAGGCTCCTTTCGAAGGCAGATGTAATTGTGGGGCATGCGGCGATTGTAACAGGAGTAAGAAAAAACCACCACGAAGGTGCCTATCCCCTTTGTGGTGGTTTGCGGCAAGATGGCTAGATGGCAGAAAGGATGTCGGTGAGGTTGTCGATGATGGTGTCGGCGGCGGACTGGTCCAGGTTGACGCCTTCGTGCGGACGCAACGCCAGAACGCGGGCGCCGGAGCGCTTGCCCGCCTCGATACCCATCGGCGAGTCCTCGATGACCAGGCACTCGGCCGGCTCCACACCCAGCGCTTCCATGGCGCGCAGGTAGATTTCGGGATCGGGCTTAAACGCGCTGCACTCGTGGCCGCTGATGGTGTAGTCCAACACGTCGGCAATACCGGCGATGTCCACCAGCTCGTCAATCAGCTCGCGATAGGACGAGCTCGCGATGGCACACTTCACGCCGCGCTCGTGCAGTTCGCGCATCACCGGCTCTGTCTGCTCGTTGAGCAGCTCGGCATACGGAACGGGATGGACCGGGCTGTAGACCTGCTTGTACTCCACGCGCAGGCGCTCGCGCAACTCAACATCGTCGGGCACCAGCGCCTGCCAAATGGCCGGCTCGTTAGACCCCGAAAGATCGGGGATCTCGTCAAAGTGGAAGCCCTTCTCCTCCATAAACGCCACGCGGCGGCGGTTGTAGAACCACTCGGTATCGACCAGCACGCCATCCATATCAAACAGCACTGCCTTGATCATACGCATCTCCTCTCAAGAGCAAAAAAGGGGACGGGGCGTAAACCCCATCCCCTTTCAATCAACCCGTAAGGTTTACTTACTTGTGATTAGTAGGAAAGCTTCCACATGTAGCGACGCATGGTCAGCGGGTGCTGACGGGCCTCGGCGATCTGGTTGCCGTACTCGCGCATAACGGCGAGGTGCAGCAGCGGGTTGAAGTAGGTGATGACGCTCGCCGGCACGGCGTCGGCCAGACCGTAGTCCTTGGAGTCGATCAGAGCGACCTTGGCGCCCATGCGCTCAAGGAAGGTGAGGGCGCGGGCGTCCATCGGACGGGTAGCACCATCGGACATGAAGAAGACGTAGGGCTTACCCTCGGTGGAAACCTCGAACGGGCCGTGGAAGTACTCGCCGGTGTTGTAGGCGGCGGCGTCGATCCACTGCATCTCGGTGAACAGGAAGGCGGCGTGAGAGTAGGCCATCTTCTCGGAGGCACCGGAAGCCATGAAGTAGATCATCTTGTCGTCCTTGAAGTCCTCAGCGAACTTCTTGGCAAGCTTCGTGCAGTGCTGAGCGGCGTTCTCGCACAGGTCGAAGATGTTGGTGAGGCCGGTGATCATATCCTCGTAGTGATCATAGCCCTCGGTCTGCTGAAGGATCTCGAGAGCGAGAGCGATGGCGTAGCCAGGCTTCTCGGCCTTGGCGGCATAGTTGGCGTGGAAGCCGTGGACGATGACGTGGTCGGCGTCGACGGTCAGAGCGGAGCCAGCCTTGTTGGTGAGGGAGACGACCGGGCAGTTGTGCTTCTTGGCGGTCTTGTTGGCCTCGACGGTCTCGGGCGTGGAGCCACCGAGGGAGCAGGTGATCACGAAGGTGTGCTCGTTGACCCAGGAAGGCGTGTCGTAGTTGAACTCGTTAGCGGTGAAGATCTGAACGTTCAGTTTGTCCGTGTTGTTGGCCAGGAAGTACTTGGCGGGGTACAGGTCGGACATGGAAGCACCGCAGCCGACGAAGGCGACACTGTGGATCTCGTGGTTGGACAGGACGTCAGCGACGATCTGCTTAGGGAGGTTAAGGTCGATCTCGTACATCTGACACATTCCTTTCGATTTTTGCGGCGCCACATTGCCGGGCGCTCGCAGGGTTACCGTGATTTGGACCGAGTCGCCGGCCCGTTGAGGATGCGACAAAGGGACTGTCCCATTGTCGCATTTTGGGGATGGAAGCCTGCCTGGGGTATGGGATGCCAGGCAGGCCCCCGGGGGAAAGCGGTTAGACGCTTGGTCGCGACTAGGCCAGGATGCCGGCCGCGGAGAGGGCGATGCCGCCCACGATGGCGATCACGAGAAGCCAACCGGTGTTGACGTTCTTCTTGATGAGCCAGTACATAAGGCCGGTGAGGCCAAGGGAGATCATCTGGGGCATCATGCCGTCCAGAATGTCCTGGATAACGACGGTGCCCTCAGCGAACTGCAGCGGGGTGGTGGCGCCGATCAGCGTGGCGATCATGCCGCCCACGGACATAAGACCCACGATGCCGCAGACATACATGAGCTTCTCCATGAGGTCGCCGCCCTGGAGCTTGCTCAGGTACTGGTGGCCGCCCTGATAACCCATCTTGGCAGCGAACCAAGTGATCAGCACGGAGGGGACGATGGAGATGAGCATGGCCAGGATCGGGCCCATGATGGAGCCCTGCTGAGCCAGCTGAACGCCCAGACCAAAGGCGATGACGCGGATGGTGCCCTGGAAGAAGGAGTCACCGATACCGGAAAGCGGGCCCATGAGGGAGGTCTTGACCGCGTTGATCGAATCGGGGTCGAAGTTCTCGGGATCCTTGGCGTACTCCTCCTCCATGGAAGCGGAGAGGCCCAGGATGAAGGCGCTCGTCTGCGGGGTGCAGTTGTAGAACGCCATGTGACGGTGGTAGGCCTCTTTCTTAGCAGCGAGCTGCTTGGGGTCGGACTCATCCGGATAGAGGCGGTCGAGCGTGGGAACCATGCCGTAGAGGAAGCCCATGTTCATCTGACGCTCGTAGTTCCAAGAGGCCTGGATGGCCCAAGAGCGCCAGAAGAACTGGCTGACCTTCTTGTTCAGGGACACGTCCTTGGTTGCGGTTGCCATAGTGTGTTCCTCCTTAGTCTTCGTCGTCTTCGAGCGGATCGTAGTCGGAATCGACACCGGCAGCTGCATGGGAACCGTTGAACTTGAAGCCCATGAAGACGATAGCCAGGCACACACCGATCAGAGCGACCGCGATGACGGACAGGTTGAGGTAGGCGGCGAGCAGGAAACCGATGAACAGGAACGGGGTCATGCCCTTCTTGATCATCATGGTGAGCAGCAGGGCCAAGCCGTAGGCGGTCATGATCTTGGTCGAGACGTTCAGACCAACGGACAGCCACTCGGGAACCATGTTGACGATGGCCTGGACCAGGTCGGTGCCGACAAAGACGGCCAGGAAGATCGGCAGGAAGTACATGATGGCGTACAGACCGGAGCCGGCGCAGATGTGCATACGGTAGGCGGTCTTGAACTTGCCGTTATCGATCGCGCTATCGGCCACGTGGGTGAGGGCGGCGATGATGGAACGGAACACGATGCCGAGGAGCTGACCCAGGACGGCGACCGGGATGGCGATCGTCATGGCGGTCTCGGCGGAAGCATCGGTCAGGCATGCGAAGGCAGCGGCCACGATGCCGCCCAGGACCATATCGGGCGGAACGGCTGCGCCGACCTGCACCAGGCCCATGGACACGAGCTCGACGGCGGCACCGACGGCGAGGCCGGTGGGCACATCGCCCAGCAGCAGACCGACGAGCGTAGCGCCAACGAGGGGCTGCTCGAAGTTAAGACGACCGAGCAGGCGGGAGTCCCACATGCAGAACACGCCGACGAGGCCGACGAGCACCGCACTGATGAACGTATTCATACCCTTCTCCTTTCAGTCAGGCAAAAGCCTGGTTGATTACAGCTTGGCGTCGATGTCGACGCTCTGATACGTGGGGGTCTGCTGAACGTAGAGCTTGATGCCCATGTCGAGCAGCTGGTTGACGTCGGCCTTCTGGGTGGCGTCGAAGAAGACGGAGCTGTCCTTGCCGCCGACCTGATCGGCGCCGTCATGGTTGGCGGTGGCGCCCAGGTTGATGGCATCGAGCTTGTAGCCCTGGCAGAACTGCAGCATCTCGGCGGTGTTGCCGAAGACGAACATGACGCGCTCACCGAGGGTGTTGAGCTTGTCCATCTTGGCGAGGGCACGCTCGACGGTGAAGACGTTCAGGCGCACGCCCTGGGGCTTGGCCAGCTTAAGAGCGCCCTTCTTAATCTCATCGTTGGCGGCAGCGTTGTCGACGACGATGATGCGCTCGGCCTGGACCTTGGTGGTCCAGGTAAAGACGACCTGGCCGTGCAGCAGACGGTAGTCAAGACGTGCGAGGACGATCTTGGCGGGACCGGCGTTGTGACGGACGGCCTTGGCCTTCTTGGCGGGTGCTGCGGGAGCAACCTCGACCGGGGCGTTGGGGTTGGTCAGACCGTTGCGGGCCTCGTTGATGAGGGCCGCGAGCTCGGCGCCCTTGACGGGGGCGGGGCTCATAGCGAGCGTGAGCGCCAGCGGGATGTTGAAACCGCTGATAACCGTGAACTTCGTGCCGTTCTTGGAAAGCTCGACCATGTTGTTGTTGACCGAGCTACCGAGCATATCGGTTAGCACATAGACGGTGTCGTCCGCGTTGAACGTGGCGATCATAGCCTCAACCTTATTGGTGATGGGCTCCTTGTCGTCACGAGCAAGCGACACGACGTGGACGTTCGACACGTCGCCGAGAACCATCTCGAGCGTGTCTTTGGCGCCTGCGGCCAGGCCGCCATGAGATGCGAGAATGATCTGATTCATCTTGCCTCCTCCTTTTCGTTATGGTCATTATAACGTCTTATACGCTGCTTATATTGCTAATTAGTATAAAGACCGTTCGCGGGTAAAAATCGACCGTTGACGGGTT
Organism: uncultured Collinsella sp.; assembly: GCA_902489945.1. Classification (GTDB taxonomy): domain Bacteria; phylum Actinomycetota; class Coriobacteriia; order Coriobacteriales; family Coriobacteriaceae; genus Collinsella. The sequence goes on along the minus strand of CABUBZ010000033.1, from coordinate 10,603 downwards.
TAACGTACTCGAAACGTTGGCACGGGGTAGGTCGGCGTCGACTGGATAACCCCAGGTCGGAGGCTATAAGCGCTCCCCTATCGCACGAAGTACCAGGGGCTTTCCTGAACGGAGGGCTCCAGCACGATACCCGTACGCTCCTTGAACAGATCCATGTCCCTCGATTTCTCGGTCCACCACGCGTTGGGCTTAAAGGTCATGCTCTCAATAACATGACCGACAAACACACTGTTACGCAACTTGGAGAAGTCGGTGTTCATGATCAGGATGGACATGAGCACCAGCACGATGCCCAGAACCTTGACGGCGCCGGCGGACTCGGCATAGATGCCAATGCCCACCAGAACGGTCGCCACGGTTTCGAACGAAGCCACGACCGGCACCTTCGACGTCTCAAGATCCATGGAAAGGCCCTGCATATAAAAGATGTACGCAAGGGCCGTAGGAATAAAGCCAAAGCCTGCAAACAGCAGGATGAGCTGCGGGGACATTGCTGCGGTCACATCGGACCACGGGGCCGAAAGCACTGCCATAAAGCATCCGCCAAAGACAAAGCCCCAAAACGTGACGGCCAGCGGATGCAGCGTCTTGGTGGCCATGCGACTAAACACGGCCAGCAATGCGCCGCACAGTCCGGCGATCACGCCCGACGTAACGCCCCAAGCCGAGAAATGGAAACCGGACAGGTCGCCACTCGTCACTGCGAGCACGCAGCCAACAATGTTAAAGAGGATGGCCACGAGCTTGTTGGGGGTCACGTCCTCGCGATAGAGCACGCGTCCGAGCGCGACGCCGAACACCGGCGAGGTATAGAGCAGCACCGATGCCGTGGACATGCCAACTTCGCCCATGCACTCGTAATAGCAGGTGTTGGCGATGGCAAGGCCGACGATACCGACAAGCGCGCAGGGAACAAGCTCTTTGGGGCTTGCCTTGAAGAGCGCCATAGGACCCGAGGCTTTTCCCTCACGAGCACCTCCCTGGCAACCCATAAATGCCAAGACCGGAGCCATTAAGATGGCACCCGATAACAGGCGAAAGGCCGCCATGCTCTGAGACGAAACGCCAAGGGCCGATATTCCATTGACAAAGATTCCGATGGTGCCCCACATAAGCGCGGCGATCAGCACCAGCACATAGCCCAGATTGCTTCTCTTCAACGTAGCCTCCTTGGCTTTGTTACCAATATGTTTCGTACTACGTTATAGTCGTTATATACAATTTTCAAGACCGAAATCGGCGGACGGGAAATGATTCCCAGGAGTGTCCCCAAGTGCCGGCACAAAAGGAACGTCCCCAAGTGCCGCCCTGGATTCAGTTGCGGTGAAATAGTTCCTGAATAGAGGCTTCAAGCCCCTAAACAGGAACTATTCCACCGCAACTTATGAGGACATTGAGTTGTTAGACCGCTCTATCCCCTCTCTATCCCCTAGTAGTCAAGCTTCCACATGTAGCGGCGCGTCATGTAGTCCTTGTGGGTAACGGCAGAGAGCGCGCGCATGTACACATTGTTGAGGATCGGGGCAAAGATCAGGTGGTTGAAATACTCGCTCACGCTGTCCTTGATGTCGTTGAGGCCAAGCTCCTTGGCGTCGAGCTGATAGACGCGCTCGCCACCGTACTGGTTGACGAAGCGGATGCCGCGCTCGTCGTTCCAGCGGCTGCGGCCGACGCTGATGAGCTGGAACAGCGAGGTGCGCTTGTCCAGGATCTCGAAGGGGCCGTGGAAGAAGTCGCAGGTGTTGATGGTGCAGGAGTCGATCTGCAGCATCTCCTGCACGTTGCAGATGCTAAAGACGTAAGCGGCACCAAAAAGCGGACCCTGAGCCATGACATTAATGCAGGGCTTGTCGGCGTTCTGCTCGGCCCACTTGGCAGCGAGCGGACGGGTGTACTCGACGGCCTTGCGATAGATGGGGTCAACCAAGTCGAAGGCGGCCATGGCGGTCTCGTACTCGGCATAGCCCTCGGTCTGCTGCGTGAGCTCCATGGCGATCATGGTCACGACGGCGGAGTTGGTGCGGCCCATGCAAGACTCGTCGACGGCAAGGCTGTCGTACTGGATCTTGTAATCGCAGACCTCGGTGAGGCCGGACTCGTCAACGTAGATGGCGATGGTGCTGGCGCCGTGATCCTTGGCGACCTGGGCGGCAACGATGGTCTCCTTGGTGCCGCGCATGGAGACGACGACGGCCAGGGTGTTCTCGTTGACGTAGGCAGGCGTGGCGTGCACGAACTCGTTGCTGGTGTAGCTGGAGCTCACGACCTGCGTGGCCTCGTGCTCCATAAAGTACTGGGCAGGATAGTTGCCGCCGTTGGATCCGCCGGCGCCGATCCACACGACGCGCTTGATGCCGCCCTTGTCTGCCTTGTCAGCCAAAACCTGGGAGACGACGTCCTTAACCTGTTCCTGAGTAGTCATCGTGCATCAGCCTTTCTTCTCGTTTGATGCTGTCGACGGCATACAAGTTACATACATGTTTTGACGATGTCGACTAGTTGTATGCTATATTTGTCTTAGAAAATTTGCTGGCGTGATTCTCGGTAATCAGTTACCAGCGGTTTTGTTGTCATGTTGGATACATGCTTGGTTCGGTAAGCATACAAGTTAGGTACAGGTTGGTCGCATGAGCACTTCGCCGAAAAAGAACTTGGCCCAATATGAGTGCTTGGCTGGCACGCTGCGCGACCGCATCGCCGCCGGCACTTACGCACGCGGAGACAAGCTTCCGTCCGAGATGGAGCTTATGAACGAGTCTGGTCTGTCACGCAGCACCGTGCGCCATGCACTGAAGGTGCTGGTCGATGAGGGCCTGGTGCGCACCGAGCGCGGGCGCGGCGCCTTTGTGGCCGACACGCCCGAGGTGCACGAAAACAACCTGGTGTTTTCGAGCTATACCAAGCAGGTCGAAGGCCAGGGCATGAAGCCCACCACGCGCACGGTGGACTCGGGCTTTGCCAAGGCGGCGGGCAGTGTGGCCAAGTTCTTCGACGCCGCTGTGGGCAGCAAGCTCGTCAAGCTCGTGCGCCTACGCTATCTGGACGATGCCCCGCTGTGCCTGGAGACCACCTATCTGCCGCCGAGCTTTGGGGCGCTCATCGATCGCGATATCAACGGTTCGCTCTACGCGACGCTGCGCCAGGAGTTCCACCGCGCGCCGGCCCAGGGACACAAGACCTTTGAGGTGTGTTACGCCTCGCAAAACGAGGCGTTCCTGCTCAACGTCGAGCGCGGGCAGGCGCTGATCCTTATCACCGACTACGTCTACGACACCGACGGCCGACCGCTCCATGTCTCTAAGCGCATCCAACGCACCGACCGCGCCAAATACACCGAGCCAATCGGCTAACCTGCCAAAATAAGCCTGTCCCTAAATGGTAGGTTTGGGGAGGTCGGGGAACCAGGTTGGTTTGGGTTGGCTGGGGACGCGCTCGGCTAGGATGAGCTCCATCCAGCACATGTCGTACCAGCGACCGAACTTTTGCGCGCAACGGTCGAAGGTGCCCACCAGGCGATATCCCATATGGGCATGGAAATCCTGGCTGTTGTGCGTCAGGTACTCATCGTCCTTATCGTGCGGCACGGCGATGAGGGCGCACATGTTGGTCATGCCCATCGCGGTCACACACTGCTTGAGCGCGTCGTGCAGCTTTCGGCCCAAACCGCCATGGCGCACATCGCGCGCCAGGTAGATTGACGTCTCGACCGACCAGTCATAGGCCTCGCGGCTATTGAGCGGGCTCACATAGGCATAGCCCACTGCACGACCGTCGAGCTCCATCACCAAATAGGGGTAGCGCTCGAGCGTCTTGGCGATACGCCCGGCAAACTCCTCAACGCTCGGCACCTCATATTCGCAGGTAATCGCCGTCTCGCGCACATACGGCTCGTAAATAGCAAGCAATGCCGGCGCATCATCGGGCGTCGCCAGACGAATCATCGGCTCGGACATCACGGATTTCTCGGGCATACAGCCCCTCCCCCTCAAAAGCAAGGGCCGCCCTGCGCCAAACCCAGCGCAAGGCGGCCCCTCGTCATTACATCAGGCTACAGGACAGCCGCCAGCGCGTCGATGTCCTCCTGCGTCGTGGCCCAGCTGGTGCAAAAGCGCACCACCGTGTGGGTCTCATCGTACTTTTCCCAGTACTCGATCGAGGCATGCTCGCGAATGCGGGCCATATCCTCGTTGGGCAGAATCACGAACTGCTGATTCGTGGGCGTCTCCAAGAAGAACTGGTAGCCGCGCTCGTGCAGCACACGACGCAGCGCCTGAGCGGTCTCAATCGCCTGGCGACCAATCTCAAAATACAGGCCGTCGGTAAAGAGCGCCTCAAACTGCACGCCTGTCAGGCGGCCCTTGGCCAACAACGCGCCATGCTGCTTAATGCGCGGAATGGGATGCGCCGGGGCGTGCATGCCGCAGAACACCACGGCCTCGCCGCAGAGCGCGCCGCACTTGGTGCCGCCGATGTAGAACACGTCGCACAGCTGCGCCAGCTCGGGCAGGGTAATGTCGCACTCATCGGCCGCCAGTGCATAGGCCAGACGAGCACCGTCCACAAACAGCGGAATCTCGCGCTTCTGGCACACCGCGTGAATCGCCGCGAGCTCGGCCTTGGAGTACAGCGTGCCGTACTCGGTCGATAGACTCACGTACACGGCGCCCGGGAACACCGTGTGCTCGTAGCTCTCGTTTTCGTAGAACACCTGGATATAGTTCTCGAGATCCTCGGCGTGCATCTTGCCCTCGTAGCCGGGGATGGTGAGCACCTTGTGGCCGCCAAACTCGATGGCGCCCGCCTCGTGGCAAGCGACATGGCCGGTCTCGGCGGCAACGACGCCCTCGTAGGGCGCGAGCAGCATGTCAATCACCGTCGCGTTGGCCTGCGTGCCGCCCACCAGCAAGAACACGTCGGCATCGGGGGCCTGACAGGCCTCGCGAATCAGCTGCTTGGCACGCTCGGTGTGCGCATCGGTACCGTAGCCGGGCTGCGGCTCCATGTTGGTATCGACGAGCGCCTGCAGCACTGCCGGATGAGCACCGTGGGAATAGTCGTTGTTGAACGCGAGCATGGCAATCCTCTCTAGCCGGGCATGGGCCCGATGATTTAAACGCCGCTATTGTACGCCGCCCGGATAGGCAATGCGCGCGGCAAGGCACTCAAGTGCCAGCACCAGGGCAAAGCCGCAGCTCACGTCAGTCAAAAAGTGCGCACCGATCACAATGCGGCCAAAGGCGACGAGCGCCGCAACCGCAGCCGCCGTCCAAAAGACCACGCGACGGCGCGACGGCTTTTCCTTAAAGGCCGCCGCGGGAAGCCCGGCGAGCATAAGGCCGATCGCCGCGTGCGCCGTATGTCCGCTCGCAAACGACTTGAAGCCGTCCTTGATCACGCCGGCCGCAATATAGCTCCACTTGTCGGGGTTGCCAATCACCCACCACGGCTGAAAATTGAGCCCCGGCGTGACCTCGATCACGCGCATGCGCGGGCGCGACCACAGCGGCTTGACAACCACGTTGAGGATGATGGCCTGAGCGACCCACACGGCAAGCACCATCAGCGCCCAGCGCGCGAGCTCGTCGGAGTCGGTGTCGCGCGTGAGGCGATAGGCGATGAGGTTGGCCGCGATGACCAATGCAAACGTCAGAACCAGCTGAAACGCAATAAGCTTGCCGCCGACGCGCAGCGATCCGATAATCTCGTAGCCGACCAGGCCTACGTTGATCAGAACGCCCAGCGCGGCGAGCCACTTGCTCGCCTTGGAATCGGGACGTGCCGAGCGCACGAGCATAATGCCCGCGACGCTCGCCGTCAGCTCGAACGGCAGCTCGCCGGCCGCCTCGACAAAGCGGCCAAACAGGCTAGACGAGTTGAACAGCGCACTCGAGATTTGGTAATCGAAAAAAGACCCGACGAGCAGACAAAAGGCCAGGATGACCGCGATAGCAGCGGCATCTTTCTTATAGATATACCCGAACATGCTTTCCTTTCGATGGGGTCAGATTGCCCAAATGGGGCGTTTGCAGCGTCGACCCGTTAGTCATCGTCAGTCGCGCCCAGCTGCTGCAGCAGCATGAGCGCCGCGGCCACGGGGCCGGTGCCGTCGTTGGCGTCGAGACCGCGACCCAGGCCGCTGCCCGCACCGGCGCCCGCCTTGTAGGGCACCGACAGCTTGCGGCTCTTGGGGAAGTTCACCGCACCGTAGCGGGTCTTGAGCTCAAAGGCCACCTTCTTGGGCACGTCGACACCCAAAAAAGTGATGCGTCCGCCGCTGAGCGTGACGCTCTCGAGCCCCAGGCGCTCGCCGCGAATGCGGATGCGCGCGCGGTTGAACAGGTTGAGCCCCGCCAACGGCAGCTCACCGTGCGCGGCCTCGGTCTCTTCCTGTACCTCGTCGATGCTCTCCAGGTCCTCGGCCGCCGCGAGCTTGCGGTACACGAGCACGCGCTGGTCCACCGCCGGCAGGTACTCCTCGGACAAGAAGTAATCGGCCGGCAGGTTAATGCCCACGCTCGCCGCCTCCACGCCGGCGTCGTCATCGCCGCGCGCCTCGGCCACGGCCTGGCCCAACATCTGCGTAAACAGGTCAAAGCCCACGCTCGACAGGTTGCCGTGCTGCTCGGCGCCCATCAGCGAGCCGGCGCCGCGAATCTCCAGGTCGCGCATGGCGATACGCATGCCGCTGCCCAGGTCCTGGAACTCGGAAAGTGCAGTCAGGCGCGCCGTGGCCTCCTCGGTGAGCGGCAGCTCGCCCGGGAACATAAAGTACGCGTAGGCCTGCGTGGCCGAGCGACCCACACGGCCCTTGAGCTGGTAGAGCTGTGCCAGACCCAGGCGCTGCGAGTCCTCGATGATGAGCGTGTTGGCGGTCGCGTTGTCGATGCCGCTCTCCACGATGGTCGTGGCGATGAGCACATCGATCTTTTTGGTCGCGAACTCGATCATCACGTCCTCGACCTCGCGCGGGCTCATCTTGCCGTGCGCCACGCCCACGCGCGCCTCGGGCGCGGCCTCGTGCACGCGTGCCACAGCGTCATCGATGGTCTTGACGCGGTTGGACACGTAGTACACCTGTCCGCCGCGACCCACCTCCAGGCGAATCGCCGCGCTCACCACGTCGGGGTCGTACTCCCCCACGTGCACGATCACGGGGCGGCGCCCAGTCGGCGGCGTGGTAATCAGGCTCATATCGCGCACGCCGCTCGTGGCCATCTGCATGGTACGCGGGATGGGCGTGGCCGAAAGCGTGAGCACGTCAATCTGCTCGCGCAGGTTCTTGAGCTGCTCCTTGTGCTGCACGCCAAAGCGCTGCTCCTCGTCAATAATCACCAGGCCCAGGTTCTTGGGGTTCACATCGGCCGAAAGCAGGCGGTGCGTGCCGATAAGCACATCGATCGTGCCCTCGGCAAACGCCTTGAGTGCGCGCTTTTGCTGCGCCGGCGTACGGAAGCGGCTGAGCACCTCGACCTCCAGGCCAAACGGGGCAAAGCGCTCAAAGAACGTCTCGTAGTGCTGCTGGGCCAGAATGGTCGTGGGGCAGAGCACCATGACCTGGCGGCCGGAGTCCACGCACTTAAACGCCGCGCGCAGGGCGACCTCGGTCTTGCCAAAGCCCACATCGCCGCACAGCAGGCGGTCCATGGGCTTGGGCGCCTCCATGTCGGCCTTAATGTCAGCGATGGCCTCCAGCTGGTCGCGCGTCTCGTCGTAAGGAAAGCTCTGCTCCATCTCGATCTGCTCGGGCGTGTCGGGTGGGCAGGCGATACCGGTAATCGAAGAGCGGCGCGTATACAGATCGACCAGGTCAAACGCCAGCTTTTTGGCGTTCTTGCGCGCCTTATTGGTGGCACGCGTCCAGTCGGCGGTGTTAAGCCTGGTCAGGCGTGGCTTGTCACCGTCGGGGCCAACATAACGCGTAATGCGGTCGACCTGCTCCAGCGGCACGTAGAGCTTGTCGCCGTCGGCATATTCCAGCAAAAAGTAGTCGCGCTCCTTGCCGCCCACTTCCTGGCGCGCGATCTCGCTAAAGAGCGCGATGCCGTGAGTGGCGTGCACCACGTAGTCGCCCGGCTTAAACGGGAACGTGATCTGCGTAATGTCCACCTTGCGGCGGCTGCGCGCGCGGTTGGCGTCCATGCGGGCGTTGAGGTCGGCGATTGAGAACACGGCCAGGTTGGCATCGGGCACCACCACGCCCTGCGGCAGGGCGGCATCTACAAAGGTCACGCGTCCGCGCGAGATGGTGGGCACGGCGGCACCGGCGGCAGCCTGGGCCGCGCCCGCCTCGAGCGAGCGGGCGTTGAGCGCGTCGGCCTTACGCTCGCGAATGGAAGCATGGGCCTCCTGGCGTGCGGCACGGTCGGCAGAATCCGCCGTTGCCACGCGTACGCGCTCGCCAATAACGCCGGCGTTTTCGGGCGCGGCCGTCAACGACTCCTCAAAGGTAATGCCCTCGTCGCCAAAGGTGAGCTCCATCGACTCGCGCGCACCGCGGTCAGGGATGGCAAATACGCAGGCACAGCGCTTGCCCACGACTTCCTGAATGCGCGTCATAAAGCGATTGTCCGAGCCCGCAATGGCCGGCTGCTCAATCTTGAGCTCTGCCGTCACCGCACCGCCGGCACGAATCAGGCTCACGTAGTTCAGGCGCTGCTGAGCACCAAAATCGAGCTGCTGGGCACGTAAATACAGGCCATCCAGTCGGTCAATCCCCGCCTCGCCGGCACGCGCCTCGATATCCTCGTAGGCACGCAGGCAATCGTCGAACAGCGAGCGCGGCTCGGACAGCACCACGAGCGCCTTGCCGCTCACGTGCGCCAGCGGGCTCACGGTCTGGCCGTACATCACCGGCAAAAAGCGATCGAGCTCGGGCGTGACGATGCGCGCATCCACCATCTCGAGCAGCGCCGCCAACTTGCTGTCGTCCTGGCTGGCACGATAGAGCGCCACATGCATGTTGTGGACGGCGTCGTCGGTGAGTGCGAGCTCGCGACAGGGGAAGATCTCGATGCTGTCCTCGTTGCCGATGGTCTGGCCCGTGGAACTCACCATGCGGCGGATACGGTCGATCTCGTCGCCAAAAAACTCGATGCGCACGGGCGCCTTTTCCTGTGCGGGAAACACCTCGACGGTGTCACCGTGCACGCGGAACAGGCCGGGTGCATCGGCGGCGCCGGCATTGGTGTAGCCCATGCCCACCAGGCGCTGCGGCACCTCGTCAAAAGGGATCTCCTCGCCCACCGCAAAGGTCGTGGACTCCCAGTAGCGGCTCTCGACCGGCGGCACGCAGCGCAGCAGTGCGCGGGCCGAGGCGACCATAATGCAGTTGTCGCCGCGCACGATGCGCCCGAGCGCCTCGCAGCGCTGGGCCACCACGGCGTCGTCGGGCGCCTGCTCGCGCCACGGATAGTCCTTGCGCTCGGGGAAGCGGCACACGTGCGCCAGCCCCACATAGGCGGCAAGGCTGCGGGCGGCACGATCGGCCGCGTCCTCGCCGCTCACAATGTAGACCGTGGGGCGCGGACGGCGCGCAAACTGGGCGGCAGCCATAAGCGTGCGACCCGACTGAGACACCGCCAGCGTCACGTCCTCGCCAGAATCGAGCCCGGCCTCGACGGTCTGCAGTGCCTCGGCAGTGTAGAGCTGCGCGGCTATACGGTGAATGAGCATGCTGTTCCTCCGGCATCGCAACGCCAAAAGCCCGCCGGGGCAAGCTCGGCGGGTCGTACGTCAAATACATTGTCTGTCATGGTAGCGCATGGAGAGAACTCCGGCTCAAGGGCAAACCCGGCCCCGCAAAAAACGCCAGACGAAGATGCGTTCCGCCCTACCCCGTCACGCGCACGCTGGGGCACAAATCTGCCAGCGGACACTCGCCACACTTGGGTTTGCGGGCGTCGCAGATCTCGCGACCGAAGGTAATCCACTGATGGTTGACCGACTCCCAATACTCGTGCGGCAAAATCTTGAGCAGATCCTGCTCGGTCTTGAGCGGCTCCTTGGCATGCGTCTTGGGACTCAACATCAGGCGGTGCGCAATGCGGTTGACGTGCGTGTCCACCGCAATGCCCTCCACGATGCCATACCCCACGTTGAGCACGATGTTCGCCGTCTTGCGTCCCACGCCCGGCAGCTTTACAAGCTCCTTCATGTCGGCCGGCACCTCGCCGCCATAGTCGGCGACGATCATCTGCGCGGCCTCGACGGCATGCTTGGCTTTGCTCTTGTAGAAGCCGAGTGACTTGATGGTGTCTGCCACGTCAGCCACGCTCGCCCCGGCCATGGCCTCGGGCGTGGGCCACTGGGCAAACAGCCGCGGCGTCACCTTGTTGACCTGCGCGTCGGTCGTTTGCGCCGAGAGTAGCACCGCGATCAGCAGGCGGAAGGGATTCTCGTGGTCCAAAAAGCACTCGACCGGGCCATAGCGACGGTTGAGGCGCTCGCACACCTCGATGGCGCGCTCGCGCTTGGCGGCATTGGTCTCGCGTGACATAACGACTCCTCGGCTCAACGGCACAATAAACTTATAGGCACAATTGTCCCACGTCCGAGACGCTTACGCCTCCAAGAATGCGCCGGTCTGACGGCTCCACAGGCTCCC
>CABUBZ010000032.1 GCA_902489945.1 uncultured Collinsella sp. | reverse complement strand
TTCACTCGTACGCCGCGGGGCGCAAGCTCGCGCGCCACCGCCTTGGTAAGCCCTATCACGCCCGCCTTGGAGGCAGCGTAGTTGGCTTGCCCGGCATTGCCCATCAGGCCCACGACCGAGCTCATGTTGACGACGCAGCCGCCGCGCTGGCGCATAAAGGTCTTGGTGAGTGCGCGCGTCATATTGAATGTTCCCTTGAGATTGACATCGAGCACACGATCGAATGCGTCATCGCCCATGCGCATGAGCAGGCCATCGCGGGTGATGCCGGCGTTGTTGACGAGCGCCCAAATGGAACCAAAGTCGTTGAGGACCGTCTCCACGCACGCGTTGACGGCATCGGGGTCGGCCACGTCGCATTGATATGCGCGCGCCGTGGCGCCAGCCGCCTCGCAGGCTTCGCACGTCTCGCGCGCCGCATCGACGCTACCGGCATAGACGACGGCGATATCAAAGCCGTCCTCCGCCAGACCGACAGCGCAGGCGCGGCCGATACCCCGCGAGCCGCCCGTGACCAGTGCCACGCGACGTGAGTCGTTGCGCTCGAGCGCGCCGTTGTTCAAGTTGCCCATGTCATTCCTTTCGGGTTACAGCCCTGTGGACTATGCGAGTTCGTCGGCAATAGCTGCAACCTGCTCGGCCGTTTCGCACGAATACACGCGAACGTCGCTCAGCGTACGCTTGACCAGGCCCGACAGCGTTTTGCCAGGGCCGACCTCAATAAACGTGTCGATGCCCTGATCCTGCAGAGTATGCAGCGTGTCGACCCAGCGAACGGCATGGCTCACCTGGTTGGCCAAGACATCCGATGCCGCTCGCGGTTCCGCCGGATAGGGCGCCGCCGTCATGTTTGCCATGACCGGAATCAGCAGCGGAGACGGCGCGTGGCCGTCTTGGATATACGTCGCCAGCCCCTCAGTCGCCTCGGCCATATAGGGGCTATGAAATGCACCCGACACCGCGACTTTCATAGCGCGGCCGCCAGCCTCTTTTACTAGGACGTCGAGCTCCTGCAGCGCCTCAGGCGCTCCGGCAACAACCGTCTGCTGCGGACTGTTGTAGTTGACTGGCCAGCAGTCCTCGCCGGCCTGTTTTGCCAGGCCCTCGACTTGCGCCGCATCGAGTTTGATGACGGCGCGCATGCCGCCGGGGTGACGCTCGGCCGCCGTGGCCATCAATGCCGCGCGCTCACACACGAGCTCAAAACCCGCTCGCGTATCGAATGCCCCCGCAAAGGTGAGCGCTGCGACCTCGCCCAGCGAGAATCCCGCACAGGCGGCAGGTACCACGCCGCGCTCACGCAGGGCGACGGCGACAGCCAAGTCGTGCACGAACACGCAAGGCTGCGTGTTCTCGGTCTGCGAGAGCTCCTCCTTGGAGGCGCTCCGGCACTGCTCGCTCGTCCCCGGGCGCACCTCGTCGACAATGGCGAACACCTCGGCGGCCGCCGGCGATGCCTCGATCAGGTCGACGCCCATCGCGGGGTGCTGGGCGCCCTGGCCGGCAAACAGAAACGCTACGCCACCCATGCGCACGCACCCTTCAGGACGCGCTCGGCGCCATCGACCAGGTCGTCAACGATTTCACGTGCACTTTGGCGTTCGTTGACCATGCCGGCAATCTGTCCGCACAAATACGAACCCTCTTCGTAATTTCCGTCCTTTGCGGCTTTACGAAGCGCGCCCGTGCCCATGGCCCCGAGCTCCTCAGGGCTTGCGCCCGCCGCCTCGTTCTTGGCATACGCGTTGGTGAAGGGGCTCTTGAGGGCGCGAACCGGATGCCCCGTCGAGCGACCGGTCGCACGCGTCGACGTATCGCCTGCCTTGAGCACCAGCTCTTTGTACTGTTCGGATACGGTGCACTCGTTTGCGACCAGAAAGCGTGTTCCCACCTGGACGCCGGCAGCGCCGAGCATAAAGGCGGCCGCCACACCGCGGCCATCGGCGATGCCGCCGGCCGCCACCACGGGGATATCGACCGCATCGACAACCTGCGGCACCAATGCCATCGTCGAGGTCTCGCCAATATGGCCGCCCGATTCGGTGCCCTCGGCAACCACGGCAGTGGCTCCGCGACGCGCCACGAGACGCGCCAGCGCCACAGATGCAACAACCGGGATGACCTTGATGCCCGCCTCGTTCCAGGCCTTCATGTACTTGGTGGGATTTCCGGCGCCCGTCACGACGACCGGCACTCGCTCGTCAATCACGACCTGCGCGACCTCGTCGGCAAACGGGCTCATGAGCATGACGTTGACGCCAAAGGGCTTATCCGTCCTAGCGCGCAGCTCGTGAATCTGGTCGCGCAGCCAGTTGGCGTCGGCGTTCATGGCCGCGATGATCCCTAAGCCGCCCGCCTCGGACACTGCGGACGCCAGCGAGGCGTCGGCAATCCAGGCCATACCGCCCTGGAACACGGGCTTTTCGATGCCGAGCAGATCGCAGAGAGGAGTCTTGAGCATCTCTACTTCTCCAATGCCGCCTCGACCGTATCGGCGAACTCGCCGACCGTCTTGGGGTTCTCCTCGGTATCGAGCTGGATGCTAAACTCGTCCTCGACGGCGACGAGGATCTCGACGGTGCCCAGACTGTCGAGACCAATCTCCTCGAGCGTGGACTCGGGCTTCATCTCGACGTCGTCAAGGCCAGCGGTCTCGCGGATAACGTCGCAAACGCGCTCGAAGGTCTTCTGATCTGCCATGGTAGTTCTCCTTTGTTTGTGCCCTAGGGGCGGTTTCATTTCCTATGTGCGACTACTTCCAACGAAGCAGATAGCCACCTATATCCAGGCCGGCGCCAAATCCAACGAGGGCGATGGTGTCGCCCGCATTCAGTGCGTCGGTGCGTGCCAGCCGGTCAAGCGCAAAGGGAATGCAGGCGCTCGAAATGTTGCCGGTCTCGCGCAGCGTTCGAACCACGCGCTCGCCTGGCACGCCGAGACGCTTGACCGCCTGACTCAGGATTCGTTCGTTAGCCTGATGGAATACAAAATGATTGATGTCTTCGACCGAAATGCCCGCATCGCTCACAAGCCTATGGACCGTGTCGCAGATGGCATTGACGCCGAACTTGAACACACGACGACCGTTCATGGACAGCACGCTCTCGCTATCTGCGGAAGCCTTAAACGGCGAGGTGCCGACCAGTCCGGGAACGCGCAATGTCTCGACGTCGGGCGCCGTCGAAAGCTCAACAGCAAGGGGGTTGTCTCCCCCAGTCTCTATCACTGCGGCGCCTGCACCATCGCCAAAAAGCACGCAGGTGGCACGGTCGGTCCAGTCAAGCGCGCGCGTCATCTGCTCGGCAGCAACGACAAGCACATGCTTGGCTCGTCCTCGGGCGGTATAGCCCTCGGCGACATCGAGCGCAAATACGAAGCCGGCACAAGCCGCCGAAACGTCGAAGGCAGGGCACGTCGCGCCTAGTCGCTCAGCAACGGCACACGCCTCGGCGGGAACAAGGTGGTCACCCGTCGTCGTCGAGCAGACGATCAGATCCAGCTGGCTCGCATCGATTCCGGACGTCTGGAGCGCTTGCTCGCTCGCTGCCACGGCAAGGTCGTCGAGTGACTCGGTGGTGCACACATGGCGGCTCTTGATGCCTGTGCGGGTAAAAATCCACTCATCCGAGGTATCGAGGAACTCGGACAGCTCGTCATTGGAAACACTGCGCTTGGGAAGCGCCGAGCCTGTTCCAAGAATCGTGAAACCCATCACTAACCTCCTTTGAGTTGTTGACGTGTTTACATCGACCAAGAGAGGATAGCGCATTCTTCGCTTTGTTGACGTGTTAACATTAAATTGTCCAAATGCGACAAAGGCTTCACATTGTGTCTATCTCTCGACACCATTGCGTCATTCACTTATTCATTAAGGAGGTAGCAGCCGCTATGGATGCTCAATTAACGATAGTCGACGTAACCGGATCGACCAACGATGACCTGCTCGAGGCAGGAAAACAGGGAGCGCCGCACGGCACGGGGCTTGCCGCCCGCGCGCAAACGGCAGGACGCGGCCGACGCGGCCACAAGTGGGATTCAACCGCCGGCAACCTGTTGCTCTCGATTGTCCTACGTCCATGCGTTAATCCTGCAAAGTACTCTGGTCTTGCCGCCGTCAGCGGCCTAGCGGTGCTCGAGGCGCTCGAAAAGCAGGGTCTTGCAAACGAGATTCGCCTTAAATGGCCCAACGACCTGGTCGCGCGTGGACGCAAGCTCGGCGGCATTTTGGTCGAGGCGGCTCGTGACACCGAGGGCAAGCCCTTTGCCGTCTGCGGCATTGGCGTCAATGTGAACTATGTGCCCTCGGAGGTTCCCGATGGCGGCCTGCCGGCAATCGGCCTCTCAGACCTCAACGAGAATGTTCCCACCGTCGATGCGCTGCTCAAGGAGGTCTATCACACCGTCGTAAACGCTGTGGACACGTGGGCAGATCTACTCAACGCCATGGAAGAAGACGCTGGTCCGATCGCGCCCGTCCACGATGATTATGTCGCTCATCTCAATTGGATTGGGAAGCACGTTATCGCCCGTTCCCCTGCCGGTGACGAGCTGGCGCGTGGCATCTTTCAAACGGTCGATGCCTTTGGTCGCGCGTGTATCGAAACGGAAGACGGCTTGCGATCCTTCCATTTTGAGGAGGCATCGCTGCGTCCCATGGGTAAATAAGGCGCCACAGCCACCCGCTCTACAGCATTACCCGGTCCCCCAAGGCCATCATTCAAAACAAAAGAGCCCTGCTACCGTAATGGCAGCGGGGCTCTGTAAGCTATGAGCGATATCGCTTAGAGCTTGATGTCGATGTCGACGCCAGCGGGAAGGTCGAGACGCATGAGCGAATCAACGGTGCCCGAGGTGGGGTCGAGGATGTCGATGAGGCGCTTGTGGGTGCGCATCTCGAACTGCTCACGGGAGTCCTTGTTCACGTGCGGCGAGCGGATAACCGTGTACAGGTTGCGCTCGGTGGGCAGGGGGACAGGACCGGAAACGCGAGCGCCGGTCTTCTGAGCGGTCTCGACGATGAGCTTCGCGGACTGATCGACGACCTCGTGATCATAGCCCTTGAGGCGAATGCGGATCTTCTGGGTAGCCAACTTAAACCTCCAAAGAGTGCGAGAGATGTTCTCGCGGATTACGTAACAGGGAGCTCGAACTTAGGCGTTCTTGCTCATGACCTCGTCCACGATGGACTTGGGCGCGGGCTCATAAGAGTCGAACTGCATCGTGTAGGATGCACGGCCCTGGGTCTGGGAGCGAAGGTCGGTAGCGTAACCGAACATCTCGCCCAGCGGCACCTTGGCACGGATGAGCTTGCTGTTCTTGCGATCCTCCATGCCCTCGATCTTGCCGCGGCGACCGGAGAGGTTGCCCATAACGTCGCCCATGTACTGCTCGGGGGTCTCGACCTCGACAGCCATGATCGGCTCGAGCAGCTGCGGGTCGGACTTCTTGAGGGCGTCCTTGATAGCCATGGAACCGGCGATCTTGAAGGCGGCCTCGGAGGAGTCGACCTCGTGGTAAGAACCGTCGAACAGGGTGACCTTAACGTCGAGGACCGGGAAGCCGGCGATAACACCGGTGTTCAGGGCCTCCTGGATGCCCTTGTCGATGGACGGGATGTACTCCTTGGGCACGACGCCGCCGACGATAGCGTTGACGAACTCGTAGCCGAAGCCCTCCTCCATCTTCTCGAGCTTGATGACGGCGTGGCCGTACTGACCGCGACCGCCGGACTGACGGACGAACTTGCCCTCAGCCTTCTCGACGTCGTGACCAGCGGTCTCGCGGTAGGCAACCTGGGGCTTACCAACGTTAGCGTCAACCTTGAACTCGCGGAGCAGACGGTCGACGATGATCTCGAGGTGCAGCTCGCCCATGCCGGCGATGATGGTCTGGCCGGTCTCGTGGTTGGTGGACACCTGGAAGGTCGGGTCCTCCTCGGCGAGCTTGGTCAGAGCCAGGGACATCTTGTCCTGCTCGGCCTTGGTCTTGGGCTCGATGGCAACGTCGATAACGGGCTTAGCGAACTCGATCTTCTCGAGGACGATCTCCTTGCCCTCGGCACACAGGGTGTCGCCGGTGGTGGAGTTCTTGAAGCCGACGCAAGCGACAATGTCGCCGGCGGCAGCGTCATCACGGTCGATACGCTCGGCGGCGTTCATCTCGAGGATGCGGCCGAGACGCTCGCGCTGACCGTTGGAAGCGTTAACAACGTAGGAGCCGGACTCGGCACGGCCGGAGTAAACGCGGACGTAGGTGAGCTTACCGACGAACGGGTCGGTCATGATCTTGAAGACCAGGCCGGAGAAGGGCTCGTCGAAGGAAGGATGACGCTGAATCTCCTCGCCGGTGTCCGGATCGGTACCGGTGACGGCCTCAACGTCGAGCGGGCTGGGCAGGTAGTCGACGACAGCGTCGAGCAGCTCCTGAACGCCCTTGTTCTTGTAGGCGGAACCCACGAAGACGAGGTTGAGCTCGTTGGCCAGAACGCCCTTGCGCAGAGCAGCCTTGAGCTCCTCGACGGTGAAGTCCTCCTCCATGAGGATCTTCTCCATGAGCTCGTCGTCAAAGCTGGCAGCAGCGTCGAGGAGCTCCTCGCGCTTGGTGGCAGCGATGTCAGCAAACTCAGCCGGGATCTCGTCCATCGGCTCGGGGTAGGTCATGCCCTTCTCGTCGGCCTTGAAGTCCCATGCAGTCATGGTGACCAGGTCGATGACGCCCCAGAAGTTGTCCTCGGCGCCCATCGGGACCTGAGCGGCCACGGCGTTAGCGTCGAGACGATCCTTCATGGTCTCGATAGCGTTGAAGAAGTCAGCGCCCACGCGGTCATACTTGTTGATGAAGGCGATGCGGGGGACGTTGAAGGTGGAAGCCTGACGCCAAACGGTCTCAGACTGGGGCTGAACGCCGGCAACGGCGTCGAAGACGGCGACAGCGCCATCGAGGACGCGCAGGCAGCGCTCGACCTCGGCGGTGAAGTCAACGTGGCCCGGGGTGTCGATGATCTGGATGCGGTAGTCCTTACCGTCCTTGTTCCAGAAGCACGTGGTAGCAGCGGAGGTAATGGTTACGCCGCGCTCCTGCTCCTGAACCATCCAGTCCATGGTGGCAGCGCCCTCATGGACCTCACCGATCTTGTGGGTCTTACCGGTGTAGTAAAGAATACGCTCGGTCGTGGTGGTCTTACCGGCATCGATGTGGGCCATGATGCCGATGTTGCGGGTATCGGAAAGCTTGTACTTAGGCTTAGCCATGTTAGTTCCTTACCTTAACTTACCAACGATAGTGAGAGAACGCGCGGTTGGCCTCGGCCATCTTGAAGACGTCCTCACGCTTCTTGACGGAAGCGCCCAGGCCGTTGGAAGCGTCGAGGATCTCGTTGGCGAGACGCTCGGCCATGGTCTTCTCCTTGCGAGCGCGGGAGAAGTTGACGATCCAGCGGATACCCAGAGCGGTGGAACGACGGGAGTTGACCTCCATCGGGACCTGATAGGTAGCGCCACCGACACGCTTGGGCTTAACCTCGAGCGTGGGCTTGACGTTGTCCATAGCCTTCTTGAAGGTAGCGAGAGCGTCGCCACCCTCGGACTTCTCGGCAACGATCTCGAAAGCGGTGTAAACGATGCGCTCAGCGGTGGCCTTCTTGCCGTCAAGAAGGACCTTGTTGATGAGCTGAGTCACCAGGCGGTTGTTGTAAACGGCGTCAGGCTGAACCTCACGACGATTAGCTGCTGCACGACGCGGCATGTGAAATCTCCTTAAGTGTCTACCGTGCGGCGCTTAGGCGGCACACGGCGAAAGTATCAAAACGTTATCTGGCTTATTTGGCCTTGGGGCGCTTAGCACCGTACTTGGAACGGGCCTGCATACGGTTCTGGACCGGAGCAGCGTCGTAGGCGCCACGGATGACGTGATAACGGACACCAGGGAGGTCACGGACACGACCGCCGCGGACGAGCACGATGGAGTGCTCCTGCAGGTTGTGGCCCTCACCCGGGATGTAAGCAGTAACTTCGATGCCGTTGACGAGGCGAACACGGGCAACCTTACGAAGAGCCGAGTTCGGCTTCTTGGGGCTCGTGGTGAAGACGCGGGTGCACACGCCGCGCTTCTGGGAGTTGTGCTGCAGAGCAGCGTTCTTGGACTTCTTGGGCACGGAACGACGGCCCTGGCGAACCAGCTGGTTAATAGTAGGCAAAGCGTACTCCTTCTCGAATGATTCCAGCTTTCTGTAAAGTGCAACGGCTTGAATCGAGGGGTCAGCATCCCCCTACGAAACACGCAGTTCGATAGGATACGTGCCGTTAGCTGTGCCGTCAACAGACCACGCCGCCGGGCGTATCCCAAAATGAGCACATTTCCGCAAAGCCTACACAAAAGGAATCCCCTTCTGTGCGCGGGTCGGATCTCCGGCCCGGGCGGCCCAGGTTTTAAGTTTGCTGCTCTACAGTCCTGCGCAAGACGGAAAGCACATTAAGTGCTTTCCTTTGCGTGCGGAACTCGCGACAAACTTAAAACCTGGGCCGCCCGGGCCGGGGATCCGACGTGCTCGTCGGGGCAACGTTCCCTGCCAAAAAGGGACAGGTTAATTTTGGCCGGTTTTATCTGGGGAAACGTCGCTCTTCACGGTGATTCGCATCCTTTTGCCACGTTCTTCCGAGAATCAGATAAATAGCGTTCAATCTAACCGTCCATATAACGCAAAATAGGCCGCTTCCCCTCTTGGGAAGCGGCCTAGACCTTACGAATAGACGATGGTAAAGGGTACTTCAGTTTCGGTCTCTCCTGTTGACGTGCACCTCGTGCCCTCAAGGGTTACCGAGACAACTTGATCGACATCAATCAACTTCGTTGGCACCCAGATGTTCTCTCCGCTATTGCGCCCATAAGAAAAATATAAGTTGAACACCCCTGCGTCGTCATCTTCGATAATCTGCTCCGATCCATCCTTGTAGCTGACGGTCAGCTTATTATCAACTGCTTCATAGCCCAAATCATCGATGTGCGTCTGGATGGAAAACGGGCTAATCTCAAGAGGCGAGTCACCGGAGCGGAGTTCCTTTGTATCGACGTACGCTCCAATATTGAACTCGGGTGTCGACGCCTCAAACCGCCTCGCACTCTCACCTTCACCCTCGGTCCAGTGGATATTCCAGGTGACAGCATGTTGCAAATCTCGCTCGCGATCCATAGCGGCAAAGTACATCGTGCCATTAATGACAGTATCGCTTGATGTGTCCTTATCAATTGTGCTGCGCGTGTCAGGCCATTCCTCGCCGAACTTCATATCGGGCGTGCCGATGCCCTGCTCTTCTTCACCATAGAGAACAAGTTCGCCAATCTCTGCTGCTGGCTTGTAGTAGTTAACTCCATTTGGATTGGACAACGTAAACGTCACGGCTCCGCAGCCGTTTTGGTCGATTGCCATCTCATGGATATCAAGCGTATAGCCGTTGCCCTCGACGGACAGATTAACCTCCTGGACTGCGCCTTCCAGGCTTTGGGGCGCGATGCCATCGCCAAACTCTCTGGTGTAGGTATATTTAGTTCCCGATGAGCCGCCGTTGGTCCAGGTAATGGAATCCCCGTTGCCGTGGTTTCCCCAGGCAGAGGCAAAATAGCTGGAATTGACGACGGCGTAGGCGACCCCTCCGGTCGCCAGCACTCCGGCAAGGCATCCGATCACGGCAACATACAGAGGCTTCGCGTGACCCTTTCGGCGAAGCGGCTCACCAGCAGCGGCATATAGAACACGGTCAGCAAGATCGCTATCGGCTTGGACGGACTCGAAGGCCTGCTTGATTTGATTGGATTTCACGGTCGCCCTCCTCTAGGATGAACTTGAGCTTCGATCTGCCGCGAGCCAAACGCGTTCGAACAGTCGCGGCTGGCACATGCAATAACTCGGCAATCTCTGAGGTCGAAAAGCCCAGATAGTAATAGAGCATGATGGGAACACGGAATCGTTCCGGAAGTCGCATAACGTCTGACAGGACCGCCTTGGTCTCCTCCTGCGCCGTCGAAAGCGAATCGGCCAGGTTCTCAATATCCTCCACACGCCTCCATGGCTTTCGAAAGAGAGATTTGCATTCATTGATCGTGACCCGGATAAGCCATCGACGAAGATGTTCCCAGCTTTCAAATTGCGCATCGCTTTTGAGTAACTTCAGAAAGACGTCTTGAGCGACATCGTCGGCATCGGCACGATCGCGCAGATACGTCAATGCGATTCGAAACACGACATCTCTGTGATCTTCAACCGCCTGTCTAAATGCTTGTTCTTCCATAATCACCTCCCGGTGACGGTAATAATTCTTGATGAGGTCCTCACCATAGATACGCTCTGGCCGGACGAAATGTTTCAAATTCAAGCAGGAAAAACCTACCAAAATTAATCCGTCCCTTTTTGGCAAGGGATCAACGGAACGCAACAGGTTGAGCATACGCAAGCGAGCGGCCCCCAGAGCGTACAAGGTGGCATGAAAAAGGCAGGGCATTGACCTTTTGGTCATGCCCTGCCTTTTGAATGACAGATTGTAGCTCTGGGGGCCACGCAGCGACGGAGGTCGCCGCCGTTCGTTAGAACGGCGGAACTAGTTACTCCTCGTCGTTGTCCTTGGCCTCTTCGGCGTCGTCGGTGTCCACAAGCTGGTTGAGCAGCTCGTCGAGAGAAGCCATGTCCTCGTTGATCGCGCCGTTGGCGGGAGCCTTCTTGTCGTCGATCGGGGCGCCCAGGAGCTCCTCGTCAGCGTCGGCGTGATGCGTCGGAGCGGAGGTACCCAGCAGGATGTCGTCCGGACCGTCGGGGCTAAAGACCATCTGCAGCAGCTGCGAGAGGTCTTCCTCGTCGGCAACGTCGTCGTTGTTCTCGAGGATGTAGAGCAGATCGTGGGCCTCGAGGCCGTCACGGAGCTCCTCGATCGCCTTGGCACCGATGCCGTCGATGCGCAGCAGATCCTCCTCGGACTTGCCGACCAGGTCGCCGACCGTCTCGATACCGACCTCGCTGAACTTGTTGGTCCAGCGCTGCGACACGCCCAGGTCGTCGAACAGGTACAGGCGAGCCTTCTCGGCGGAGATGGTGTGGCCGTTGCGGGTGAACGAACCGTCAGCACCACCGAACTCGTCGTAGCCGGCCCAGTCGAGCTGCTGCGGGAGCTGCTCGTCCAGGTCCTTGAGCTCCACAGGAGCCCACTCGGGCAGCGACTTGGCGTTGGGCGAAGCCGGGCCGTCGATGTCCACGTAGCCGTCGGCCGTGCGATACGTCAGCTTGGCGTTGGCGTACGGCTTGAGGCCAGTACCGGCCGGGATCTTCTTACCGACGATGACGTTGGACTTAAGGTCGAGCAGGTGGTCGACCTTGCCCTCGATGGCAGCCTCGGTAAGGACGCCAGCGGTACGGATGAACGAAGCGCTCGACAGCCAGGAGTCGATGTTGGACGCGACCTTGAGCGTACCCAGGATGACGGGCTCGGCCACGGGAGCCTGACCGCCCAGACGGGCAACGCGCTCGACCTCGTCGGCAAACTCGTAGCGGTCGACGTACTGACCAAGCAGGTACTTGGAGTCGCCGGGGTTGGTGATCTGAACGCGACGCAGCATCTGACGTGCGAGCACCTCGATGTGCTTGTCGTTCAGGTCGACGCCTTGGCTGGTGTAGACGTCCTTGACGCTCTCGACGAAGGTGTGCATCGTCGACTCGATGTCGGTCAGCTTGCGCAGGTTGCGGAAGTTAACGAAGCCCTTGGTGATCTGGTCGCCGGCGCGAACCTCGCAGCCGTCCTCGATCTCGGGCATGAAGCGCACCGAAGCGGGGACGCGACGCTCGTCGAGGACACGGGTGTGATCCTCGGAGTCGGTGAGCGTCAGCACGTACTCGGACTTCTCGGGCTTAATCGAGAGGTGGCCGGAGTACGGAGCCAGCTCGGCCTCGCGACCCAGGATCTTCTCGTTGACGTTGCCGACGATATCGAACATACGGCTGACCGTAGGCAGACCCTGCGTAATATCGTCGACGCCAGCGACGCCGCCGGAGTGAATGGTACGCATCGTAAGCTGCGTACCGGGCTCGCCGATGGACTGGGCGGCAATAATGCCGACCGCGGTACCGATGGCGACTGGACGACGGGTGGAAAGATCCCAGCCGTAGCACTTCTGGCACACGCCGTACTTGGAGCGGCAGGTGAGCAGCGCGCGAAGCTTGACCTTCTTAAGGCCAGCATCGACCATCTTCTGGATGTCGGCGACCTTCTCGATGTAGCCGTCCTGCTCAAAGAGCACGGTGCCATCGGGAGCCACGACGTCCTGGATGAAGCAACGGCCGACGAGGTCGGTGTTGAGGTCGGTGGTGCCGGGGATGATGAGGTTGTAGGTGACGCCCTCGTGCGTACCGCAGTCCTCCTCGCGGACGATGACGTCCTGGGCCACGTCGACCAGACGACGGGTCAGGTAACCAGAGTCCGAGGTGTGGGATGCGGTATCGACCAGGCCCTTACGGGCGCCGTAGGTCGAAATGAAGTACTCGAGCGGCAGCAGACCCTCGCGGAAGTTCGCCTTAATGGGAAGGTCGATCGTCTCGCCGGACATGTCTGCCATCAGGCCACGCATGCCGCCGAGCTGACGCAGCTGGGTCTTAGAACCACGGGCGCCGGAGTCGGCCATCATGTACAGCGGGTTCTCCTCGTCGAACATGTCGAGCATGAGCGCTGCAACCTTATCGGTACAAGCGGTCCACTCGTTAACGACTTCGATGTGGCGCTCCGTCTCGTTGATGAAGCCCTCCTCGAAGTACTCGTTGATCTGGTCGACGTTGGCCTGGGCGCGGTCGAGCAGCTCCTGCTTCTCGGCAGGGATGAGAGCGTCCCACACCGAGATGGTGAGGCCGGCGCGGGTAGCGTAGTGGAAGCCGGAGTACTTGATGGCGTCGAGGATCGGGCCGACCTTGGCCTCGGGGTAACGATCGCAGCAGTCGGCAACCAGCTTGGCCACATCGCCCTTGACCATCTTGTAGTTCATGAACTCATAGTCTTCGGGCAGGCACTGGCGGTTGAAAATGATGCGGCCGATAGAGGTCTCGAAGCGCGCGGTCTTGTTGCCGGTGACGTCGTAGTCGACAAACTCGTTCTTGCCGTTCTTGACGCGGAAGATACGGGTGCCGTCCTCGTTGATGACGTTGGCATCGGCAGCGGACACGCGGACCTGGATCTTGGCCTGCATGTCGACCTCGGAGCGGCAGTCATAGGCGTGCAGCGCGTCGTCGAAGCTCGAGAACACGTGGTTCTCGCCCGGCAGACCCTCGCGAACCTGGGTGAGGTAGTACACACCGATGATCATGTCCTGCGAAGGGATGTTGACCGGCTTGCCGGATGCCGGCGAGCGCAGGTTATTCGCAGAGAGCATGAGCACGCGAGCCTCGGCCTGAGCCTGGCTGGACAGCGGCACGTGGACAGACATCTGGTCGCCGTCGAAGTCGGCGTTGAAGGGCGAGCAGACCAGCGGGTGCAGGTGGATAGCCTTGCCCTCGACCAGCACCGGCTCAAAGGCCTGGATGGACAGACGGTGCAGGGTCGGTGCACGGTTGAGCAGCACGACGCGGCCGTCGATGACCTCTTCGAGGATATCCCACACAAAGGTGGCACCGCGGTCGATAGCGCGCTTGGCGCCCTTGATGTTCTCGACCTTGCCAAGCTCGACCAGGCGCTTCATGACGAAGGGCTTGAAGAGCTCCAGCGCCATGGTCTTGGGCAGACCGCACTGGTGCAGCAGCAGTTTGGGGTCGGTAACGATTACCGAACGACCGGAGTAGTCGACACGCTTGCCCAGCAGGTTCTGACGGAAACGACCCTGCTTGCCCTTGAGGGCCTCGGCGAGCGACTTGAGCGGGCGACCGCCACGGCCAGAGACCGGGCGACCACGACGGCCGTTGTCGAACAGGGCGTCCACGGACTCCTGGAGCATGCGCTTCTCGTTGTTCACGATGATCGCAGGGGCGTCCAGGTCGAGCAGGCGCTTGAGTCGGTTGTTACGGTTGATCACGCGACGATACAGGTCATTGAGGTCGGACGCGGCGAAGCGGCCGCCGTCGAGCTGGACCATCGGGCGCAGATCAGGCGGAATGACCGGGATGACATCCAGGATCATGTTCGCGGGGCTGTTGCCGCCCTTCAGGAAGGCGTCAACGACCTCGAGGCGCTTAACGGCCTTCTCGCGCTTCTGCTTCTGGGAGTCCTCGTCGGCGATGATGGCCTTGAGCTTCTCGGCCTCGGAGGGGAGGTCGATGGCAGCGAGCAGGTCGCGGACGGCCTCGGCACCCATGCCACCCTTGAAGTACATGGAGTAGTAACGGGTCATCTCACGGAACAGCGGCTCATCGGAAATGAGGTCGCGCTCGCTGAGCTTCATGAAGGCGTTGAAGGCGTCCGTGCGGAGCTGCTTCTCGTCCTTGCACTCTTCCTCGATGTCGACGATGCCGGAGGCGATCTCCTCGGGGGTCAGCGGCTCCTCGTCGGAGAACTCGTCAAAGTTCTCGGGGTTGCCCTGCTCCTTGAGGGACTCGATCTGGCGGGCGCACTCGGCATCGATCTCTTCCAGATCGGCGGCGAGCTCCTCGCGCAGGTCGTCGGCGTCGGCCTCGCGAGCCTCGTAGTCGACCTCGGTGATGATGTAGCTGGCAAAGTACAGAACCTTCTCGAGGTCCTTGGACTTGATGTCGAGCATACGGCTCATCGGGAAGCTCGTGGGGCTCTTGAAGTACCAGATGTGGGACACGGGAGCGGCGAGCTCGATGTGACCCATGCGCTCGCGACGAACCTTGGCCGAGGTGACCTCGACGCCGCAGCGCTCGCAGACGATGCCCTTAAAGCGGATGCCCTTGTACTTGCCGCAGGAGCACTCCCAGTCCTTGGCGGGACCGAAGATCTTCTCGCAGAACAGGCCGTCCTTCTCGGGCTTGAGGGTACGGTAATTGATGGTCTCCGGCTTCTTGACCTCACCGTGCGACCAGGAACGGATCTGGTCGGCGGAGGCAAGGGAGATCTTTACCGAGTCAAAATCAGTAGCTTCGAAATCTGCCACAGTCAACTACTCCTTATCAGTGGTCGTGGCGGCGACAGCCTCGGGTGCCTCGGCGGTCTCGGCATCCTCGGCCTCGACGTCGGCGTCAACGCCGGCGAGCGCAGCCAGGTCGTCGAGAGCGGAGGTCTCCTCGGCGGTCACAGGGGCGGAGGCATCCTCGTCGGCATCGTGCATGGGCTCGATGTCCAGCGCGAGGGAGCGGATCTCCTTGACGAGAACCTTGAAGGACTCGGGGATACCCGGGACAGGAACGTTCTCGCCCTTGACGATGGACTCGTAGGTCTTGACGCGGCCCACAGTATCGTCGGACTTGACGGTCAGGATCTCCTGCAGGACGTTGGAAGCACCGTAAGCGTACAGTGCCCAAACTTCCATCTCGCCGAAGCGCTGGCCGCCGAACTGAGCCTTGCCGCCCAGAGGCTGCTGGGTAACCAGGCTGTAAGGGCCAGTCGAACGGGCGTGGATCTTGTCGTCGACCATGTGGCCGAGCTTGAGGATGTAGGACGTACCCACGGTAATGGGCTCGCGGAACTCCTCGCCGGTGCGGCCGTCGAACAGACGGGTCTTGCCGCGCTCGTCAAGCTGGGTGACGAACTCGGGACGCATGTGATCGCCAAAGGCAGCGGTGGCCTTGTTGAGCATGTTCTTGTTGGCGCGACGGATGACCTCGGCGATCTCGTCCTCCTTGGCGCCGTCGAAGACGGGCGTGGCGGTGAAGAACGGACCGGGGACGTACTTGTCGGAGTCGGCCTGCTCGGTATCCCAACCGCAGGCAGCAGCCCAGCCAAGGTGGCACTCGAGCAGCTGGCCGACGTTCATACGCGAAGGAACGCCCAGCGGGTTGAGGATAACGTCGATCGGGGTACCGTCAGCCATGTAGGGCATGTCCTCGACCGGCAGAACGTTACAAATAACACCCTTGTTGCCGTGGCGGCCGGCGATCTTATCGCCCTGCTGGATCTTACGACGCTGGGCGACGTAGACGCGCACCTGCTCGTTGACGCCGGGGGCCAGGTCGTCGCCGTTCTCGCGGCTAAAGCGGACGACGTCGATGACGCGGCCGTAAGCGCCGTGAGGCATCTTAAGGGAGGTGTCGCGGACATCGTGGGCCTTGGCACCGAAGATGGCGCGCAGCAGGCGCTCCTCGGCGGTCAGAGCGCTCTCGCCCTTAGGCGTGACCTTGCCGACCAGGATGTCGCCAGGGCCGACCTCGGCGCCGATGCGGATGATGCCGTCCTCGTCAAGGTTGGCGAGCATGTCCTCGGAGAGGTTCGGGATCTCGCGGGTGATCTCCTCGGGGCCGAGCTTGGTGTCGCGGGCGTCGATCTCGTGACGGGTGATGTTGATGGTCGTCAGCAGGTCCTCGGCCACCAGGCGCTCGGACACGACGATACCGTCCTCGTAGTTGAAGCCTTCCCACGGCATGTAGGCCACGGTGAGGTTCTGGCCCAGTGCGAGCTCGCCGTGATCGGTCGAAGGACCGTCGGCCAGAGGCTCGCCCTGCTCAACGGTGTCACCGACGCGCACGAGCGGACGGTGGTTGATGCAGGTGGACTGGTTGGAGCGCTGGTACTTGGCCAGGTGATACTCGTCCATGCCGCCGGCATGCTTGACGATGATCTTGGCGGCGTCGGCAAAGATGACCTCGCCGGCGTTCTTGGCCAGGGTGACCTCGCCGGAGTCCAGAGCGGCGCGACGCTCCATGCCGGTACCGACATAGGGAGCGGCGGGGTGAACCAGCGGCACGGCCTGACGCTGCATGTTAGCGCCCATGAGCGTACGCTTAGCGTCGTCGTGCTCCAGGAACGGAATCAGCGTGGCTGCGACGGAGAGCATCTGACGCGGCGAGACGTCCATGTAGTCGACGTCCTCGACAGGCACGTCGGCGGGAGCGCCGAAGGAGCCGTCGAAGTCGCGGGTACGGGCGATCACGGTGTGCGGACGGACAAGCTTGCCCTCGGCATCGGTCGTGATGAACTCGTTGGTCTTGGGGTCGAGCGGCGTGTTGGCCGGCGCGATGACGTGCTTCTCTTCCTCGTCAGCGGTCATCCAGTCGATCTGGTCGGTGGCAACGCCGTTCTCGACGCGGCGGAACGGGGCCTCGATGAAGCCGTACTCGTTCACACGGGCGTAGAGGGCGAGCGAGCCGATCAGGCCGATGTTGGGGCCTTCGGGGGTCTCGATCGGGCACATGCGGCTGTAGTGCGAGTTGTGAACGTCGCGGACGGCCGTCGGCACGTTGGTGCGGCGGCTGGAGCCCGACTTGTGGCCGGCAAGACCGCCAGGGCCGAGTGCGGACAGACGGCGCTTGTGGGTCAGACCGGTCAGGGGGTTCGCCTGGTCCATGAACTGCGAGAGCTGCGAGGAACCGAAGAACTCCTTGATGGAGGCCACGATCGGACGGATGTTGATGAGCGACTGCGGGGTGATCTCGTCGATGTCCTGGGAGCTCATGCGCTCACGGACGACGCGCTCCATACGGCTCATGCCGATACGGAACTGGTTGGCGACGAGCTCGCCGACGGTACGGATGCGGCGGTTGCCGAAGTGGTCGATGTCGTCGACCTTGAAGCCCTGCTCGCCGGCAGCGAGGGACAGGAGGTAGCGCAGCGTAGCGACGATATCCTCGTCGGTGAGCACCGTGACCTCTTCCTCGGTGGTGAGGTTGAGCTTCTTGTTGACCTTGTAACGACCGACGCGGGCCAGATCGTAGCGCTGCGGGTTAAAGAGCAGGCCCTCGAGCAGGCTGCGGGAAGCATCCACGGTGGGAGGCTCGCCCGGGCGCAGACGACGGTAAATCTCGATGAGGGCGTCCTCGCGAGTGAGGGCGGTGTCGCGCTCCAGGGTGCGCTTGATCACATCGGAGTTGCCGAGCAGCTCGATGATGTCGTCGTTGGTGACGGCGATGCCAAGGGCGCGCAGGAACATCGTGGCGCTCTGCTTGCGCTTACGGTCGATGGAGACCATGAGCTGGTCGCGCTTGTCGACCTCAAACTCAAGCCAGGCACCGCGGGACGGGATGATCTGGGCCTTGTAGATCTGCTTGCCCGAATCCATCTCGGAGCTGTAGTACACGCCCGGGGAGCGGACGAGCTGCGAGACGACGATACGCTCGGTACCGTTGATGATGAAGGTGCCCTGATCGGTCATCATGGGGAAGTCGCCCATGAAGACGAGCTGCTCCTTGATCTCGCCGGTCTCCTTGTTGGTGAGACGGACGTCGGTCAGAAGCGGAGCCTGATAGGTCATATCCTTCTCGCGGCACTCCTCGACGGTGTGCGCGGGGTCGCCGAACTGATGCTCGCCGAAGGTAACCTCGAGAACATGGTTCTGGCTCTGGATGGGGCTGGATTCCTTGAACGCCTCACGAAGGCCCTCGTCCTTAAAACGCTCAAAGGATTCCCTTTGAACAGAGATAAGGTTGGGGAGCTCCATGGCCTCCGGGATTTTCCCGAAGCTGACGCGCTTGCGCTCAGTGGCAGTGTATGCGTAGGTCACCAGGTTTTTCCTCCTTCACGGAAATGCTCGGTGGGTTGGCGAGGCATAGCTTCGCCAGTTATCGCAACCTAATAGTTTATCAGGTACCGACCGTTGGGCAAGAAAAGCCTTGACGCGATTGAGTTTTTGGAGTAGCAAAGTTTTTCGACAGAAAATGCGCAGGTAGATGCATGTATATCGAACACCTGTTCATATATTTTCTGTGAACAGAGAGCCGGCAATCGCAGCTCTTATAAAAAACGGGCGCGAACCGAAGTCCGCGCCCGTAAATGTCGATGCCCGAAGGCTTACTTGCGCATCAATCCGCCGCGCTCGTCGATGGCGTCCCAGAAGGCGCTGGCAAAGCGGGGGTCGCTTGCAGCCATGAGGGCGTTGGTGGCCATCCAACCAGAGGGAGTGCCGGTGTCGTAGCCCGACAGCGGGTCGATGACGACCGCATACATGGCCTCACGGTCGAGCGAACGGGCCATGGCGTCGGTGAGCTGGATCTCGCCGCCCTTGCCGGCCTGCTGATCGGCGAGCAGGTCCATGACCAGCGGGCTCAGCAGATAGCGGCCGACGATGTACAGGTTGGAGGGAGCTGCCTCGGGGGCAGGCTTCTCGACCAGACCGCCGATACGCCAGACAGCGCCCGGCTCGGCATCGGCAACATTCTCGAAGCCCTCGAGCGAGCCCACGCGGTCACCGGCGATAACGCCATAACGGCTGACTTCCTCGGGAGCGCACGCGGCAACAGCGATAACCGAAGCGCCACCGTGCTCCTTGGAGACGGCAAGCATCTTATCGCAGATGTCGCGGTTGGGTACAACGTAGTCACCCAGAAGAACCAGGAAGTTCTCCCCTGCCACGGCGTCGGCAGCAGAGCGAATGGCGTGACCGAGGCCCTTGGGCTCGTACTGGTAGCGGAAGTCGACCGGCATACCGCCCGCATGGGCGACGGCGTCGGCATAAGCGTTCTTGCCGCGCTCGCGCAGCAGGTTCTCGAGCGAGCGATCAGGCTGGAAGTAGCTCAGCAGCTCGGGCTTACCGGGAGAGGTAACGATGATGGCGTCGTCGACCTCCTCGGGGTCGAGTGCCTCCTCGACGACGTACTGGATGACCGGCTTGTCGAGCACCGGCAGCATCTCTTTAGGCGTGCACTTGGTGCCAGGCAGAAAACGCGTGCCAAGACCGGCGGCGGGGATGATTGCCTTCATGTTATTCAAAGATCCTTTCGCAGGCGCACATGCGCCCCATGCGTGCGGTATACAGCCGCAGACCAAATTGCGATACCGAAGTATCTTACTGCCGAAACCATGTATCACTACAAGGCAAAGACAATTCTTCAGCAGGTCAACGCAAATTATTGCTCGAATGGTGCAATTTTATTGCCCAACGGCAAGGCAGCCGATACGACGCAAATCACAGAACATGGCAGTTTGAGCAACCGATGTCGAGGGACCGAAAAACAAAAAAGACGGGGCTCGCAATGCGAACCCCGTCTGCAAAGAAATCTGGCGAGAAAGCCTGATTACTTGAGGGTGACAGCAGCGCCAGCAGCCTCGAGCTTCTCCTTGGCAGCCTCGGCGTCCTCCTTCTTGGCACCCTCGAGAACAGCCTTGGGAGCGCCCTCGACGACCTCCTTGGCCTCCTTCAGGCCAAGGTTGGTGAGCTCACGGACGGCCTTGATGACCTGGATCTTGTTGTCGCCGAAGCCCTCGAGCACGACGTCAAACTCGGTCTTCTCCTCGGCCTCAGCAGCGCCAGCAGCGGGAGCGGCGACAACAGCGGCAGGAGCAGCGGCGGAAACGCCGAAGGTGTCCTCGATAGCCTTAACGAGCTCGGAAGCCTCGAGAAGGGTCATTTCCTTAAGAGCATCGATGATCTCATCGGTGGTAAGCTTAGCCATTTCTAAGTCCTTTCGGTTTCCGTGTCTGTGCACGGAGATCAGTTAAAACACAGCGCGAATGCGCCAGGGGGTGCGGCGTTGCCGCCGCGGGTGAAAACAGCGACTAGGCTGCCTTCTGCTCGGAGACCTGCTGGATCGAACGAGCGAGACCAGAGGAAACGCCGTTGACGCAGACAGCGATGTCGCGAGCGAAACCGGAGATGAGACCGGCGATCTGGCCGAGAAGCTGATCCTTGGTGGGCAGCTCGGCGATAGCCTTAACATCATCAGCGGAAACGGCCTTGCCGTCGGAGATACCGCCCTTGATCTCAAGGACGCCCTTGGACTTAGCGGAGAAGTCCTTAAGGGCCTTAGCGGCCTCGACCGGCTCGGTCTCGTAGAACACATAAGCGACGGGGCCGGCGAGAATCTCGTCGATCTCGGGCTGCTCCTGGTTCTTGAGGGCGATCTTGACCAGGTTGTTCTTGTAGACCTTCATCTCGGCGCCGCACTCGCGAAGCTGATGACGCAGCTCCTGAGCCTGCTTAACCGTCAGACCGTTGTAGTTGACGACGAACAGACCGGCGTTCTCGGCGATACGGGACTCGATCTCTGCAACCTTGTCGATTTTGTACTGCTGGGGCATGAATTACACCTCCTCGAATTCTTTCCGGGCACGGTCCGCCACAAGGACGTGACGGGGGCATGTCCAAAAAGAAAGCCCCCGCGCTGCATGAGCGACGGGGGCGAGAAGACATATCTACTCGACCACCTCGGCTGGCGGGAAGTCCCATTAAGCTCGCGGGTAAGACCCGTTTGCGCCGGCTGTCTCTGGCAGCGGATTCGTGCGTGAACCGAAAGTATTATGGCGGGGACCCCGGCGTCGGTCAACGGGAAACCGGGCTGCACACAATTCCACCATCCGGCCGCACCGCCGAAGGCCAGGCGCAAGGTTTTCGCTCGGTCAGGTCCTGGGCTCGCACGAAGAGCACATTAAGTGCTCTTCGGCTCGTGCGGAATCTACGAAAACCTTGCGCCTGGCCTTCGGCGGC
>CABUBZ010000031.1 GCA_902489945.1 uncultured Collinsella sp. | reverse complement strand
ATGCCCCGCCTCTTACACCACATCTCTGCGCGCTACCAATGCATCCCGTTTCTTGACCGAATAATGGGACGCAATTTCCCGTTGGAACGCCTTTGGGAAAGTGTGTCCCACTTCGAACGCCCAGAGTGGGACGCACTTTCCGCAAAGCGCCTCAACGGGAAACTACGTCCCATTCCAAAGGCAAATTCCGGGACGCATTTTCCGAAAGCCTGCCCATCCGGAAAGCCCGTCCCACTTTGGACGCATCCGGGCACGGAACCATCGACCTATCAGGCCTCCCATCAATAAAGAGGCGTCCTCCCGGACGGCGGGGCACGAAGTTCATCGCGAGTTCCACACGCAAAGAAGGCCACTTAATGTGGCCTTCGTCTTGCGCAGGACTGTAGAGCAGGGAACTTCGTGCCCCGACGCCCGGGAGGACGTTACATTTAGAAAGATGGGCCGACCGCCGTCAGCGATGGGAGCTACTCCCCCAACACGGCCTTTTTGGCGGCTGCAGCCATGTTGTCCAGATCTTCCTTGGTGGGATGGTCCTTCGCGGCAACCCAGTTGTCGAGCAGCATCTTAAATCGGGCGTTGTCGGGATCTTGCTCGAGCATGGCCTCGTAGCGCTGTTTGACCGCAGGGCCCATCTTACCCTGACACATCGCCCAGCCCGTAAGCTCGGCATCCACGGCCAGATTGGAAGTTACGCGGTCGATAATCTGCTGGTAATAGCTCTGGTCGGCCCCAAAGCCGCAGGTGCCAAACAGGAACACGCGCTTGCCGTGCAAGGCAGAGAGCAACGCCGCGACCGAAGGCGTGCACGCGCCCTTGTCGCACCAAAAACCGACGAGCACCATGTCGGCCGCGCAGGCCCCCTGCGCCTCGAGCGCAACCTGATCTGCATCCGCATCGTCGCTCAACGCCGCGGCATGGACAAACTCAACGCCCGCAGCCTGCAGAGCGCGCTTGATCGCACCCGAAACCATCCTGGTATTACCGCTCTTGCTGTTAACCACCAAAGAGCACGTCATAGTCACGTTGCCTCGTTTCCCCCAAAACTAAAGCCACTAATGCAATTTATTAGATGAATATCTTAGTACTAACGTGACAGATGTAAACCACCGTCTGTCGATTGATTAATTTGCCCCACGGGCTTGCTCACTGGGCGAATTGGCTGCGGTAGAGTTCGGCGTAGAAGCCACCTGCCGCTAGCAGCTCGTCGTGCGTGCCGCGCTCGATAATCTCGCCGTCGCGCATCACCAGAATGCAGTCGGCGTTGCGGATGGTGCTCAGGCGGTGCGCCACGACAAAGCTTGTGCGACCTGCCATGAGCTCGTCGAATGCCGCCTGCACCTGCAGCTCGGTACGCGTATCGATGCTCGACGTTGCCTCGTCCAGCAGCAAAATCGCCGGGTCGGTGAGCATGACGCGCGCGATGCACAGCAGCTGTTTTTGACCCTGGCTAAACGTGCCGCCGTCCTCGCCAATCACCGTATCGTAGCCGCCTGGCAGCTGCACGATAAACTTGTGCGCGTGCGCGCGCTTGGCGGCCTCGATAATCTGCTCGCGCGTGGCGTCGGGACGACCGTAGGCGATATTGTCCGCCACCGTACCCTCGAACAGCCACGTATCCTGCAGCACCATACCAAAGGCGCGGCGCAGGCTTGCGCGCGTGTAGTCACGCGAGGAACGGCCATCGACCGCAATGCGGCCGGCGTCGATATCGTAGAAGCGCAGCAGCAGGTTGATGAGCGTCGTCTTGCCAC
The DNA here is from genome assembly GCA_902489945.1 of uncultured Collinsella sp. Taxonomy (GTDB): domain Bacteria; phylum Actinomycetota; class Coriobacteriia; order Coriobacteriales; family Coriobacteriaceae; genus Collinsella. Next base: position 21,096 of record CABUBZ010000031.1, on the reverse strand, counting down.
AGCCCGTGGGACCGACGAGGGCAAAGCGCATGCCCGGCTTGGCATCGATGCAGATATCCTGCAGCAGCTTGCGGTCGGGCACGTAGCTAAAGTCCACATGCTCAAACGAAACCTCGCCTTTCGGAGCTGCGAGCTCAACGGCATCCGCTGCATCGGGCTCTTGCTCGCGCGCATCGAGCAGCGCAAACATACGGCGCGCCGAGGCATAGGCCGTCTGGATCTGCGTAATGACGTTGGTGACCTCGTTGAACGGCTTGGTGTACTGGTTGGCGTAGGACAGGAAAATCTGCACGCCGCCCACCGTGAGCGCCGCGGGCACGCCCGTAATCACGCCCACGCAGCCGATCACGGCCACCACGGCGTAGATGATATTGTTGATAAAGCGTGTGCCAGGATTGGAGAGCGAACCCATAAACTGCGCACGCTCGCCCGCCGTGTAGAGCTCGGTGTTGAGAGCATCGAAGCGCTGTTGCGCATTTGGGCCATAGGCAAACGCGTCCACGAGTTTTTGCTCGCCCACATACTCCTCGATATGGCCGCCCAGCTGGCCCTGAATGCGCTGCTGAGCCGTAAAGCTCTTGTTGGAGAGCTTGGCGATGGCACCGGCCGCAAAGATGGAGAGCGGCGTGACGAGCACAACCACGAGCGTCATGGTCAGGTTGATGGAGAGCATAAACGCGAGCGTGCCCACGATGGTAATGACGCCGGTAAAGAGCTGCGTGAAGCCCTGCAGCAGGCCGTCGCCCACCTGGTCGACGTCGTTGACCACACGGCTCATAAGGTCGCCGTGGGCATGGCTGTCGATAAAGCTGAGCGGCATGCGGCTGAGCTTGTCGCTTGCCTCCACGCGCATGTCGCGCACCGTCTCGTAGGACAGGCGGTTGACGCAGTAGCCCTGCAGCCACTGGAACGCCGCGGCACCTACCACGACAATTGCCAGCCTGGTGACGAGCGGCAGCAGCGCATCGAAGTCCACCCGCCCGGCAGCGACGATGAGGTCGATACCTTCGCCGATGAGGATGGGCGTGTAGAGCTGCAAGATCACCGAGATGGCTGCGCTCACAAACGACGTCGTAAACGAAATGCGGTGCGGACGCACGTAGCCCATCAGGCGACGGGTCACCGCGCCCACGGGATAGCGCTCGGGATCACCGGGCTGACGCGGGCCATCGCCCAGGTCGTTGAGGTTATCGTTGCCGGACACATTGGCCGTCATCGTGGCGACCGAACCGGAAGAAGTATACGGATTCATTTAGCAGCCCTCCTTTGTGCAGGTGGATGCCGGGGCGGAGTCCGAAGCGGGCGCCGCGCTCCCCTGCTGGCCCTCGAGCTCCTCGCGGCGCAGCTGCGACTGGCAAATCTCGCGATAGAGTTGGCAGCTTGCGTACAGCTCGTCATGCGTGTCCAGGCCCGCAACCGAGCCGTGGTCGAGCACGCAGATCATGTCGGCATCACGCACGGTCGAGACACGCTGGCTCACGATGACGGTCGTCAGCGGCAACCCGCCCTCGGCGGCGCCGCGCACGCTGCGCTCGCGGATAGCGTGGCGAAGCGCCGCGTCAGTCTTAAAGTCGAGTGCCGAGGCGGAGTCGTCCATGATCAGAACCTGCGGCGAGCCCACTAAGGCGCGCGCGATGGTCAGGCGCTGGCGCTGGCCACCGCTAAAGTTCTTGCCGCCCGCCTCGACCGGGGCGTCGAGCCCCTGCGGCTTGTTGCGCACGAACTCGCTCGCCTGCGCCATATCGAGCGCCGCCCAGAGCTCATCGTCGGTCGCCGACTCGTCACGCCAGGTCAGGTTGCTGCGAATGGTGCCGCTCACCAGCGACGTGCGCTGCGGGACGGTCGCGACCACATGGCGCAGCTGGTCGAGCGGCCAAGTGCGCATGTCGGCACCCATCACGCTCACGCTGCCGGTGCCCGCATCGTACAGGCGCGGGATAAGCGAGACGAGCGTGGACTTACCGCTGCCCGTACCGCCGATAATGCCGAGCGTTTTGCCCAGCGGGAGTTCCAGCGTCACATCGTTGACAGCATTGGCCGCGCCGGCGCCAAACGAGAAGCTCACATGGCTCAAGCTCAGCGCAGGAACGGGAGCGACATTGCCCGGCTTGGGCAGCGCGACCGGCTGGTTGCCCTCGTCGGTGATGCTCGGCACGCAATTGAGCACCTCGTTGATACGTGACGCACTGGCGCTCGCCTTGGTAAAAACCACGACCAGGTTGGCGACGTACACGATGGAGGTCAGGGTCTGCGTCATGTAGTTCACAAACGCCATGACCTGACCCTGCGTGAGCTCGCCCACGTTGACCTGGATGCCGCCCACCCACAGGATGGCGCACACGCCCAGGTTCATCACAAGAAACGTGACGGGGTTGAGAATCGACGAGAGCTTGCCCACCGCGATGGCAGTATTGGCCTGGTCGTCGGCTGCCTGGGCAAAGCGCTCGCGCTCATGGTCCTCGCGCACGAAGGCGCGAACCACGCGAGCGCCCGAAAGCCCCTCGCGGCAAATGAGCGCAATGCGGTCGAGCTTTGCCTGCAGCTGCTTGTAGTACGGAATGCAGCGCGCCATGACAAACCAAAACACCAGGCCGATGGCGGGCGTGCAGATCAAAAAGATGATGCCGAGCTTAAGGTCGATGGCAAGGGCCGCGCACATAGAGCCCACCGCCAAGAAGGGCCAGCGGATGAGCATGCGCACGCCCAGCGCCACGGCAAGCTGCACCTGGTTGACGTCGTTGGTGATGCGGGTGATAAGCGACGGCGTGCCAAAGCGGTCGAGCTCGGCATAGCTCAGCTTATTAATGTGCCCGTAGAGCGCACCGCGGATGTCGGTGCCCATGCCCTGCGAGGTCAGCGCCGCCATCTTTTGGCAGACGAGCGTAAACGAGATGCCGATTACAGCCATGGCGGCGAGCACCGCGCCGTAACGGACGACGGCGTTGACATCGTGTGCGCCGATGCCCTTATCGATCATCTGGGCAATCACCAGCGGCGTAAGCAGGTCAAAGATCACTTCGATCAGCTTGCACGCAGGGCCAATCACCATATACCGGCGAAACTTACCACCAAAACGCCTGAGCAGCTCAATCATAAAAAGGCGCTCCCTATCATCATTCACACTCAATTCGAACCATGATAGTACGGTGAACCCAAAAGAAGCGTAAACAACTCGTCATTTCTAATGGGATTCGGTTTCCAAAGAAGCGGAGAGGCACGCTCACATCCGACCAACGTCGGGTCGACCACTTGGTATACTTACATTAGTGCTACCAAGTGAGTCGCCGACCCTTGAAATGAGGTGCCGAGATGAACGACATTCTCGCAAGAAGAGCAAGACGAGCAACCGTGGGCATCGCCCTTTCCGCGGCACTTGTCGCGGGAATCGCCCCCGCAACGGCGATAGCGGCAGAAACCAGTTCCCCCACCGGTGCAGTTGCCTTGCAGACGGAAGATGCGGCCGCCGCAAAAGAAAAAGCGTATGCAGCCATGCAGGAAGCGCTCAAAAACCTCGAGGCCGCAAAAGTTGCCGCAAGTCCCGAGAAACTTGCGGAAATCGATGATGACATTGCCGCTTTTCAAGAGATCTACGACATGGTGGTGGCGGAAGCCGCCAAACGGAGGGAGCCCCTTCCCGCTATGCAAGCGGACGTCGATGCAGCCCAAGCCAAATACGATGAGGCCCACAACCGGACAAGCGGCCTTCAGGCAGAATTAAATAAGGCAATCGACGACGGAGCTTCTAACGAAACTATTAAGCAGTTGCGAGGTGAGATCATGTCGGCAGAAAGGCGAGAAAAATCTTGTGAAGATGATCTTCACCGCTGCCAACGCCGGCTCGAAAGCCAGGAAAAACGGGTTCAGTATTTCGAAAGTGAGGCAGAGGAAGCCAAAGCCCACATCGATGAGGACGTAGCCAAGCGAGATGCGCTCCTCGGCGATTTGGAAAAGGCGCAAGCGGCCTATGACGATGCCTGCAAAGCATACGAAGAGGCAAAGGCCGCGGCAGACAAGGCCACCTCGCCCGAGATAGCGAAACCGACCGAGACAGTGCCTCCCTCCGGCTCAGCGCAACCCGCCGAGGCGACACCGCCCGTTGGCTCACCTGCAACCGGCAAAGACGCCCTACCAAGCTCCACCAAGCAAGCGAACACAAGCAGCGGCAAGCAAGCAGATACGACCGCCGGCAAGCTCGCAAACACGGGCGACACAGCACCGAGCGCAATCGCACTCGTAGCAGTCGCCGCCGCAGGCCTCGGAATAACCGCCACTGCCACACGCCGCATCAAGAACTCAAAATAGCTGCCAGCGGTTATTGTCTTCGCCAATCCACAAGCCCAGAGACAAAAAGAGGTCCGTTTCCCCACCTAGGGAAACGGACCTCTTTAACTGCAAAAATTCAAACAACAGCACCGCCGCCTCTTAAACTACGTAGCCATCAATGCCCAGACAACGCCAGCGAGCAGCAAAAGGCACGGGATTAAATTATTCAGATAAATGTGACCCTTCAGGCGGTTTTGGTCGGCTACCCGCGAGTGCCGGCAGGGCGCTTGGTAGTCGAGCGATCCCGCAGGCGAAGCCGAGGACCAGCGAGACACCAAGCGCCCTGCCGGCACTCGCGGGTAGCCGCGGCACCAAAAAACGCCTGCGCACTCGATGGATTCGGATGCCCGACAGAGGCTCCTTATGGCTGCTTCCTTCCGGACCTGACCAGATTCGGAACATGTCGTCATCCGAACCCATCGAACGCGCTAGGCGCTCGGTATATCTTACCTGCTCCCGCCCGCCACGGCAAGTGGGGCGAACCCATCGGATGGATTCGCCCCACTCGTCCATATCGCTAGCGGCGCCTGCGGTACAGGACCGCGCCGCCCGCTGCGGTCAGCGCGCCGATGCCGGCCATGGCGCCGAGCGCCTCAAGCGGCAGGCTGCGGTCGCCGGTGTCGGGCATACCGCCCTTGGAGCCGTCACCGCTAGCGCCGCTGCCGGAGCCGTTATCTGAACCGCCGCCCGAGCCGCCGCCCGGCGTGCCGGGGTTCTCGGGGGTGCCGGGGGTGCCGGGCTCCTCGGCGTAGCTGTTGGTGAAGACCGGCGGCAGGTTGGCGTCGCCCTCGTAGGAAACCTTCGCCGACAAATAGCCCGTCCTGGTGCCGTCTGCCGCCTCGTCGCTCACCGTGACGACGATCTTGTGCACCGCCTTGTCGTAGGTCACGTGCGCCTGGCCGTCGTCGACCTCGCTCACCGTGAAGGTGTAGGTGCCGGCCTGCTTGAAGGTCAGCGCATCGAACGTGACGCTGCCATCGGCGGCATTCTTGGCGGTCGACATGACCTTGCCGTCCCGGCTCTTGAGCTCAAAGCTAAACTGGCCCGCCTTGAGCTCGACGCCCTTGAGCACCTTGGCGGCGCCCAGCTTGAGGGTGACGGGTGCGGCCTCGTAGCCGTTGGTAAAGGTCACCGAGTCGTCGCCCGTGGGATTGCCCTCGGCATCCGCCAGCTCGTGCTTGACGGCGAGCGTGCCGTTACCGGCATCGGTGACCGTCGTGCGCACGCGGTACGTCGCCTTGTCGTATGTCACGCCGCCCGCCGTGCCGGCGACCTCGCGCAACTCGTAGCTGTGCATGCCGGGCGCGGTGTAGGTGACGGGGCTGAGCGCGACCGTGCCGTCGGCGGCGTTCTTGCCCGTCGCCGCGACGCTCTCGCTGCCGTCGGCGGCAAGCTCGACCAACTGGAACTCGAACTCGCCCTCGGCCAGGTCACGGCCCTTGAGCTTCTTGTTCACCTTGATCTGGTCGGTAACGGAGCTCGGCGTCGGGTTCACGCCGTAGGTATTGGTGAACTCGAACGCGCCCTTACCCTCGGGCGTGCCCTCTGCGGGCAGGACCTCCGCGGCGAGCGTGCCCGCGTTGGTGTCCTCGACCACCTTGACCGTGAAGGTCCTGGTTGCCGTCGCGTCGTTGACCACACCGTCGACCGAACCGGACTCGCTCACCCGGTAGGCAAACGTCTTGGTACGCAGGCCGTCGCCGTCGATCTCGACGTCATCGAGATCGCTCGGCTGCCTGAACGTGACATGGCCCAGCTCGACGTTGCCGGCGGCGTCGTTGGTCGCCTCGGTCACCGTCTTACCGGAGGCGCCGACCGGCGCGGGCGCGCCGTCCAACGGCGTGATCTTAAAGGTGTACTTGCCCGCAATGTCGGCCTGCGTGAGGCCGAGTCCGGCCTGGCCGAGCGCCAGCGTCTTGGTGCCCGCAAGGTCGACCGTCGCCTCGTTGGTGCCGTAGCCGTTCACAAACGACAGCGTGCCGTCGGAGCCCTCGGGGTAGACCACGGCCACATCCAGCCCGCCCTTGCCGTTATCGGTCACCTTGACCGTGATATCGAAGCTCGAGGCGGTCGCCGTCACGCCCGCGGACAGCCGGTCCGTGCCGTCCTCGGATACGGTATAGGGAATGACCCAGGAGCCGTCGGCGGCCCTGGTGGCGATGCCGTCCGCCACCATCCGCTCGAAAGCGTCGGTAGTGTAGGCAATGGGCGAGAACGCAAGTCCCGCGGCCTCGCCGTCGCCGGAGGCCTGGTTGGTCGCGGTCGCGACCACGTTACCTTGGGCATCGCGGACGGAGAACGAGAACTCGCCCGCCGCCGCGGCTCGGCCCGTCAGCGTCTTGGTGGCGTTAATTGCCACGTTGCCCTCGCCGCCAAGCGTTCCGGTGGCCTCGTAGGAGTTCTGGAACGCGACCGTCACGGGCGCGGGCGCCGACGTGGCGTCATCTGCCGTGGAGACCTCGCTGCGTGCGACCTCGACACCGTCCTTGGCAACCGCGGTCGTGACCGTGAGTCTGCCCGTCGCGGCGTCGTAGGCGGGCGCGATGGTCACCGTGCGCGGCGCGGTGTCGTTGGCGTAGCCCTCGCCGCCGAGCTTGGTCTCGGTGACGGTAAAGCTGTAGGTCTTGCCCGCGTCGGCGTCGGTGAACTTCACATCGCTGCCCGCGGTCCCGCCGATGAGGTCGACCAGGTCGGCCGCGCCGTCATCGGCCGCGGCCACGGCGTAGGCGTCCTTGTCGGTCTTGAGGCCGAGCTTGGCGGCCGTCTCGGCGTCCGCGGTCACGGTGAAGGCGAACTGCCCCGCCTCCATGGCGCGACCACAGAGCGTCTTGGACAGGCGCACGCCCGCGCGGGCCGAGTAGTCGAGCTCGGTCGTGTAGGTGTTGACGAAGTCGCCGCCGCTCACCTCCGCGATCGCGGGCGTCGTGGCCGCGAGGTTGCCGGAGCCGTCATCGGTCACGGTCACCGTCATCGTGGCGACGTGGCCGTCGTAGGCCACGCCGGCGATGGCAGAGCCGTCATCGGGCCTGACCTCGCGCACCGTGTAGGTGAAGGTCTTGGCGCGCACGCGCTTGCCGCCGACCTCGGCGAACTCGGCATCCTTGATGTCATCGAGCGTGTAGCGGATGGAGCCGAAGTCGAAGGTGACCTTAGCGCCCGCCCTGGTGCCGGCGGCGGCCGTCACACTGACGGTCTTGGAGCAGTCGGCAGAGCCCTCGGGCATGGGGGCGCCGTCCTCGCCCGCGAGCGCGAACTGGAAGCTGTCGCCCTCCGCCCAGTCGCGACCCTTGAGCGTCTTGGTGAAGAGCCCCGCGGTGGAGACGTCCCTGCCCTCGGTGGCCGTTCCGTACGTGTTGGTGAACGCGACGGTCGCGCCGTCCTCGGTCACGGCGCCTTCGGCCTTGGAGCCGTCGGCCCCGTTGACCGTGGTCGTGTAGCCCTCAACGGCGTCCTCGGCCACGGTGTAGCGCACGCCCACGGGCAGGCCGGCGACGGCCTTCTCCTCGCCGTCCTTAAGCTTGAAGGTCGCCTTGCCGTCCGTGAAGGTCACGGCGTCCTCGCCCTTGCCGAAGGTGCCGGAGACGGGCTCGCCGTCCCCGTCGGCCAGCGTAACCGCAAAGCCGAACTCGCGCTGGCTGTCGCCGCCGACGACCGTCTTCTTGACGGTGAGGCTGCCAGTCTTGGCGGTGTTGGTAAAGACCGCCGCCTCAACCGTGCGCTCAGCAGCGTCGCCCGCATCGTCGGTCAGCTGTGCAATCTTGGTCTTGGCAGACAGCTTACCGGTGCCCTCGTCGGTCACCGTGACAGCGGCACGATAGGTGGCCTTCGAGAACGTGAGTGTCGCCTCGTCACCCGACCGCTCGGTAATCACATAGGTATAGGTACCGGGCTTGGTGTACTCGATGGTACCGAAGTTGCCGACCTGGGCATCCTTGTGCAGCTCAATCGTCGACACGCCGTCTTTGACGCCCTTGGGCATAGGTGCCTCGCCCTGGGCAGTCAGCGTCATGGTAAAGGCATCCGATGTCATCCAGTTGCGTCCGGAAATCTTCTTTTGGACCTTGAAGGCGTTTTCCACCTTTGTGGACTCCACGCTGTAGACGTTGGTGAAGCCCACCTGCGTCGCCTGTCCGACGGTACCTTTCTGGGGGTTCGCCTTATCGACAACCGCAAAGCCATCCTCGCTCGTCATGAGCTCACCCTTGGAGTCGAGCTCCTGCACCTCGTAGTGCGCACCCGTGGGCAAGGTAACCGTGACGGAGCCGCCAGCCTTGAGCGCGATGGTGTCACCGCTCTTGATCTGTCCGCTTATATAAGTGCCATTGGTGCCGCCGGGGCGACCGGCGAACGCAAAGGTGCCGACCAGAGGCGTTGTGCCATCGGCCTGGTAGAGCAGCACCTTAAAGGTAAATGCCTTGTTGGGCGCGGTGATGCCTTCGGCGGCCGTGACCGTCTTGCTCAACGTCAGGCGCCCGTCAGTGACCTCATCGGTAGTGGTGTTGGTCTTGACGGCAGGGTTGTTGCCGACCGCCACCGACGCCTGGTTGGAAATATTGCCCGAAGCGCCACCGTTCTTAAACGCGTCCTCGGTCACGCGGACCTTAAACTGAACCGTGCCCTCCTTGCCGGCGGGAACGTCCGCCAGCGTCCAGGTGAGGTTGCCGTCATTGTCCTTGGAGCCGACATCCTTATGGTCGCCGGCGAACTCCACGAACTCGGTTCCCGCGGGAACGGCATCGGTGATCGTCACTGTGGCAGACGCGCCCTCGGTGTTCTTGTAGCCGATGGTGTAGGTGAGTTCGTCGCCCAGCGCCACGCCCGACTCATTCGAATCCTGGGCATCGCTCTCGGACTTCTTGGGCACGTAGTTGGTCGTGGTGCCGGTATAACTCTTGTTGCCGACCTTAATGGTGGCAGCATTGTTGACGGCGCCGACCGCACCCTAGGCGTCCTTCACGGCGTCCTCGGTAATCTTTACGCGCACGCGCACCAAGCCATAGCCGCCCGCAGGCTGTTCGCCCAGGTTCCAGGAAAGCGACTGGCCGCTCGCGGCGCCCTTATCGGCATACTTGCCCTCAAAGGCCTCGAACACGACGCCAGTGGGCAGCTCGTCGGTTACGGTCACGTTGGCCGGAACCAGGTTACCGTCGGCATCGACCGCAGTATTGGCCCAGTTGATGGTGTAGACGTAGGAGTCGCCCACAGAGAGCAGCTGCCCGTCGATGTCCACATTAGGCTCCGCGACCGTGCCGATCGTCTTGACCTTATCGTGCGTGTTGTGGAAAACGATCTTGCCGTTCTCGGTACCATCGCGATAGGTCACCTTGGACGTCAGCGTGCCGTCGTTGTTGTCGGTCACCTCGAGCAGCACGCGGCACGTCGCGGACGTATCCACGGGACGCACACCATCGGGCAGGTTGGCCAAGCACTCCTTTGCCACTAGGTTAAAGCTATAGGTGGTAGTGTGGTCGGCATTGTGTCGCTTGGTGGCAACGCCATCGCTGACGGCGTCGGCAAGGTCAATCGTCTGCTCATCAGTTCCGCTGGTGGCATCGCCGAGCTTAAAGTAAACCTTACCAAAGTCGACCGTGGCTTTGCCGTTCTCACCTTCTTGGCTCGTACCCTCATCCATCTTTTTGAGCGATCCATCGGCCTTTTCGGCATACAGGTAAAACGTATACTGGTCAGCCTTGATCTTGTCGCCGGAGTCCATTACCTTCTCGGCAGTAAGACCCTCAAAGGTTCCGGTCGCGATGTAGCTGTTGGTGAAGGACACCTGGGCCTTGGCGGTACCGCTCTCGGAGCTAAACTTCGCATCAGCGGAAAGCTCGACGTTCTTGGCGTCATAGTGCTTGGCCGTGGTCACGGTATAGAGCGAACCGTTATCGCGCTTCTTAACCGTAATCTCTACCTTCCAATAGGTGGAGTCGTACTGATAGCCGTGCTTGCCGCCGCCATTCTCGACAACCCTGTAGGTGAACGTCTTGTCTGCATCTTCAGTCGCGAAGGTCAGGCCGCCCAAAATGTCGGTATGGGACGTGCCATCGGCCTGCGGCTCATCGTTTGTCACGGTGAGCTTGCCCTCATCTGCGCGCAGCAGCTTGTTGAGCTTAACGGTCGAGGCGTTGTCTTCGCCCGTTACCGTAAAGCCAAACATGCCGGCATGCAGGTCGTGCCCATTGAGCGTCTTGACGATCTCCAGACCGCCCTGGAGCTCGTAGCTCGTTGAAGTTTGGTAACTATTGGTGAAGATGAAGCCTTCCGAGCCGGTCGCGCCATCGGCGCGGGCCACAAGCTTGCCGCCCTCATCGGTTACAGTGATGGTCAGGTTATAGGTGTGCGCGTCATACGTCCACTCGCCGAGGCCGCCATTCGGGGCCAGCTCGTTAATAGCAAACATATACGTGCCCGGCTTGTTGAAGGTGAGCTTCGAAAAGTCAATCTTTTCGTGCTCCCCGTCCTTGAGGGCCGCCGTCGTTTGCTTCTCCTCAGCATAGCCGTTGTCCACGCTCATCGAAGATCCGGTGATGAGCTTGCCATCGATGGCAGTCTTGGTAGCATCGTCAGCCGCGGTCATAGCAAAGGTGAACTTGCCCGGAGCATCGGCACCGGCAACCACCTTCGTCACGGACGGGGTGTAGGTTGCCGCCTCGGTGACCGTATAGGTGTTCTTGAATTTGACCGTCGCGACACCGGTGGACGTTGCACCCGACGGATAGATCCACTGGCCCTCGAGCTCGTCCTTGCCATCGACCTGCTTGCTTACCGCTGTCGTGACTCTAAGCGTACCGTCGCCGTTATCCGCCACGACAGCCTTAACCGTATGGACCATCTTGTCGTACGTATAGCCCGTCGCCTTGTCGTCAATCTCACTCACCGTATAGGTGAACGTCTTGCCGGCATCATCCTGAGTGAAGGTCAACCCACCCGCAGGTATCAAACTCACGGTCTTGGAGGCGTCGGCCTCGACATTTGCGGTCTCAAAGACCTTGCCGTCCGTGGAAATGCCAACCTTGCTGGCAGATATCTCGTCGGCAGGCTTGACGATATAACGGAACGTGCTCTTAGGCGAGCCAAAAATGGTCGCGTCCTTGGGATACGTCAACGTCTTCTCAATCTGCAAACCGCCAGCGGCGCCATAGTCGAGACTTGCCGTGTAACGGTTCACAAACGAGACGGCAGGCGTTGTGGCACCGGCCTCACTTGCATCGTACTGCTGCACGTAAGTATTCGGTTTTTGCTTGAGCTCGACGATCTTTTCGTCCGTCAACGCGCTCGCATCGGTGCCATCGCCCAGCAACTCCGTCACACCCGCACCCTTGAGCACGGTCGTCACGGTATAGAGCTTAGCGGGGTCGTTCTCGCGTGCAAGAACCTTGACGAGCACGATGGCATCGCCCGTGTAGCCGGTGTCATAGGTGTAGCCGGCAGCCGCAGGCTGGTTCTCGTGGATGCGATAGGCAAACGTACGCCCCAGGTCCTGTTCCGTGAGCTCACGGGCAAAAAGCTTCTCTTGCCCGCTTGCGCCCACCACGGCACCGGACACGCCGGCCCCCGCAGCCGTATTGGATAGGCTAGCCTCGGCGCCGTCGACCGATGTCTGAACGCCGTTGTACCAAAGGCCCGTCACGGCAAAGGTAAACTGGCCCGCGGCAGAAGCGCGACCCTCAAGGGTCTTGCTGACCGTCACGCCATCAAAGGTGCCCGACGCATGGTATGCGTTGGTAAAGGCGGCCTTGTCGGTTACGGCCTTGTCCGCATCGGAGGCGCCGGTGTTGGCGTAGGTCACGCTCGACACGCGCAGCTTGCCCGTGTGGTTGCCCGACTCGTCCAGATCGGTCACCACGACGGTCGCGCGTGCGGTGTGCTTGTCCATGGACATGCCCGCCTGGCCATCCTGCGCAGCTTTCTCGGTGATGTTGAAGCTAAAGGTGCCTGCGCGGTTGAACGTCACGGTCGGGGCGGCTTCGGTGCCAACAAAGGAGAACGAGGCCACGCGTCCCGACTCGGGCGTGCTGGCGACTGCCTGGTTGGCGTTAACGGCAACAACCCCATCCTTCACCGCCTGTGCAGTGGTTTTGCTCAAACCAGTTGCGTTGGCATCGTCCGCAGCAGCGGTGAGGTTAAAGGTATAGCGTTCGCCCTGGTTCCAGTCGCGACCGCTCACAGTCTTTTGGCCCTGCAGGGTCACGCTCGTGGGCTCCACGCTATATATATTGGTAAAGGAAGGTGTGGCATCCTTGTCCAGCTGCTTTACCGAACCGTCCCCAGCGGCCTTGTAGTACTCGATCGAAGTCTGGATGCCGGCACCCTTCTTGGCGTTGCGCACCAAGGCATAATAGACCGACCCGTCGTAGGTCATGCCCGTAATGCTACCGAGATTCTCAGCGAACTTGTACACGTAGGCGCGTCCCGCATCCGCCTTGGCGGTATAGGAGATCGCCGGCCATGCCACCGTACCGTCAGCGTTGTTGCCCACGGTCACGGTATTGTCCTCGGCACCCTCGGGCATGGGAGCCGTCACGCTCGCATCGACCGTATTGGGACTGAACACAGCGTTGACGTCCGCATAGCCGCCAACGCCCTCGAGCGTAAAGCTAAAGGCGTTCTGGGAAAGCGGGAAACTCCCGGCGTTGTCGGTCAGGATCTTTTGAGCATGGATGGTGATCTTCGCTTCGTGTGTATCGTAGTGGTTGGTGAAGGTTGCAACCTTACCGGCAACATCCGTCTTGGTGTCGGCACCCGCGTCGTCGCACTCCTGCACCACCTTCACGCTCGCAACGGCCAGAGCACCGGCATGGTTATCCTCCACCACGACTGTCGCAGTATAGACGGCAGCAGAATAGCTTATACCGTCCGCACCGGCATCGGAGCCGGGGATAACCTCCTTGATGGTATAGGTGTACGTGCCTGGCTTGGTATAGGTAATATCGCCAAACGTCGCCGGCTGGTCGTTGGTGAGCTCGACCGTCGCCACTTTGCTCTTGGCACCGCCGGGCATAGGAACGCCGTCGTCGGCTGTAAGCTGCGCGGTAAAGGAATCGCCATCGGCCCAATCGCGACCTTCGAGCACCTTCTTGGCGCTCAGACCGTTTTTGGCCTCAAGTGTTACGCGGTTGGCGCTGTAGTTGTTGGTGAACTCAAGCGTGTTTTCAGCGGGAATCTGTCCGCCCGCAAGCGCGACAATCTTGCCCTCGATGGTGTTGCCAGTTCCCGACTGCTCCTCACCACCGACCTTACGTTTCACGAGGCTAAAGCCGGCCGGAAGCACCGACTCGTCAGCAGAGCCGGTAACAGTGTTAACGATGCTCGCCAGCACGTTGCCGCTGGACTCCTCGCCCTTGGTGGTGAGCTCGCTCACGCTATACTTGTCGCCCTGCTTAAGGTCGTATACGCGGATGGTCTCGCCGGCCTTGATGGAATGGGTGTCGCCGTTCTTGAGCGTGAAAGATTTGCCCACAGCTTTGCCACTCGCATCGAACACGTGCGCCTCGTAGCCCTTCTGGGACTCCGGCAGGGTGAACTTAAACGTAAACGTCAGATCGCTGCCGTTCGCATCCTTGGTGGGCGCGGTAAGGCCACTGTCCGCCGTCACGGTCTTAGTCACTTGCAGGCGTGCCACGCGACGATCGGTATACTGCACGGCCGTTGCCGTGGTAAAGAGATGATTGAGCTGAAGCGTGCCCAGATCGGTGCCATTGGTGGCATCATCGTCTTGATAAAGGGCCATGCGGTTGATGCCCGTATCGGCAAAGATCGTCGCCAGCTTACCGTTGCGCTCGCCACCGTCCTCGACATAGCGCAGGATGGTCTTGGCGCCTTGCATCGTCTTGTCATAGCGCATATGCATCAAGTTGTCCGCAAGAGAAGGCGTCACACCCTTGGCGGTACTTGTCTGGCCCCATGTTAGGTTTTCGCTGGCATCTGAGCCAGTTGCACTCTGCAGCTTGCCCTTAATGTGCGTAAGCGTGTTGTCGATGGAATCGGGAGAGCCAAACTGCGCCAGAGAAGCAATCAGCGAACCCGGACCGCTCATACTGAGCACGCCGTCGCCTTCCTCGCCGGCATCCACATACACACCCGAATCGTCCACGATTACCTTGGTGATGGTGTTGTTGATCTCATGGCCATCTGGACTTACAGACTCACGCAGGTAGTACGTGCCCTTGATAAGGGGCGCATGCTTTGCCGAATCGAGCGGGAAGCATGCAGCACCCTCAATGTCATACGGATAGGTCATGCCGTTTGCCCGCACGGTGTCATACGGCTCGGCACCCGATTTAATGGCATACGTGCTGGGACTATCGCCGATAACGCCCTCGGCTTTGTACAGCTCAAACGTCGCGCCGTTCACGGGCTTGCCCAGGTCGTCAACCTTCTGCACAAACAGACGATTCTGGACGTTGGTGAGGTGGATCACCGTAGAGAACTGCCTGTTTATCGTTTGATATTTGACCATAGAGGTGTTGTCTTTGGTTGCCCCCGCCAGAGACGATGCCGTGGTGTGATACACCGCCACGGTATATTCCGCCTTCGACTTGTCCGTCATCATGGCGGCGTACTTCTCGATATCGCCAGGCAGCGACCTGACCGTTACCTCATAGTCGCCCTTGGTGTTGACGCCAAAGACGCTCGTATCTGCCGATTTGGCAGCCTCGACCGCGCCCTCAATACCGTGTTTGGAACACAGCTTATAGCCATTGAGCGGGTTGCCCGTAACCGCCGTCCACGCTTTTTCGTCCGTGTCTTTCTTAGTTTCATCGGTGCGCTTGAGCACCACGGCAAAGGTCGTACCCGAGCTAATGGGTTTATCCTTATTGTCTTTTGTCTCTTTGCTAAGGGAAATGGTCTCCTTAGCGGCCAGATAGCCGCCGTTCAGCCACATGCGGCTGCCCGTCCATTGTTCGTTGTTGGCTGTTGTGACCGTTGTTTGCGGCGCAACCACCACGCCACCCGTGCCACTTGCCGCGGCCTTGTACTGCAGGTGCAGCTCACCTGGCGTTGCATTGGTCGATGAGGTCAGACTCGAGCGATATCCCGCGGGCAGGCCTGTCTCTTTGAGTACAAAGTAGTTATGTCCATCAGCATGCTGGTTATCAAATGAAAGGACGGAGCCGTCGTCCGACTTCAGAAGCACCAGCCGACCCTTATCGTCCGTCGTACCTTGAGCGATGGGATCGCCCTGCGTCTTCCAGCTGGCATCCGACTGATACAGCGCAAACTTGGCGTCCTGGACTGCCTCACCGTTCTGATCGACCTTCTCGACCTCGGACGACGGCAGCGTGGTGAGATTGAACTTAAGCGACATATTCGATGCGCCCGCGCCGCGCTCCAGATAGAAGAAGCTCAGCGTGTGCTTGGAGCTGTTGAGGAAGGTGTTGCCGGAGAATCTTCTGTTTGAAGTATCTGCGCCGGCAGCTTGGAACATCGCCTTAATGGTGGTGTCTTGAATTGTCTTTTCGGGATCATTTGCATTGTCAACATGACCGACATGCACGCCACCGGTGGCGAAGTTGATCTTGAGCGTCGCCTTCTCGTGAATGCCACCCAGATCGCCCACGAGTACGCCATCGATGTACACCCAGACGTCGTCGTCACCCGAGAACTCAAAGACCATATCCTCGCCTTTGGTGGTCTTGCCACCGTTAGGCTGGACAAACTCCGTGGTCATGGACATGCCAAAGTGGTGGTTGAGCTTATCGTTCGTTCCGTCCGTTATTCCTATAGGAGAGAGCCGGCCGTTCCTCTCTTCAAAAACCTTGTCAGCCGAGTCAAAGGGGAAGAACTGACCCCGATTCGCATCCGACACGCTGTCCTTATATACGCCCGCCTTATCGTAGACGTCAAAGGAGTTAGTCGTGAAGTTATACACAGCATAGTTGCCGTCAGAGCCGTACGAATCGTAAACGTAATAGCCATCCTTGAGCTGGAAAAGGCCTTGTACGTTGTTGTGAACGGCCTTGCCGTCCTGCTTGCCATTTGCCTGGCTGTCGTTATTAAAGAGATAATCGAGCGACTCGTCTTTGTACGTACCGTGCGTGTTATACGAGGTGTAGGTGCCAGCATTGATCGACGGATAGCCCTTTACCAGTGTGTTCTTCACAAACGAAAGACGTCCAAAGCCGCCAATAACACTTTTTCCCGTCCATTTATTAATGCCCGATCCGGCACCGCCATTGAACTTGAGCTGATGGTCTTTATTGATGCCGGTGTTGTCATTCTTGTTGTCGTTGTTTATGTTCTTCGAGCAGTCGTTGTCGCCGTTCACGACCCAGTAGTCGAACAGATTGACCGTAGTGCCGGTGGGATTCACCGTCTGCACGGTATGGTTGCTAAAAGGAACCGCTTGATCGGCCGACGCACTCGTCGCACCAAACATGAGCGCACACGCCGCCAGCGGGACGGCCAAAACCCTCAGGGCACGCTTGGCGGTATTGGTTTTCTTGCCAAAAGGCTTTAGCATTTCTCGAGCTCTCGCACACACGCGATTCATGAAGGCCCTCCCCAAATCCATGAGGACGGCAAGCAGCGGCTCGCTATATATGTGTGTCGTCCCCATCGATGCAAATATACGCCCCCCCCCGCGCAGAAACGCAAGGCAGGACATCGCAATATACTTAAAATTGTAGCAATTTAAACGACCCACTATTCCGCGTCAGGTTGCCACTCGGTCGTCAAATCGAACCATTCGCGCCATCAAAGGGGCTCGGCAGGATAAAACCGTCGGCAATCTTTATCCCCACAGCCCCACAAGGCAGCTAATTTGGGACGGGGCTTTTTTGACTACTTGGGCAATCAGATCGGCATGTAGTCAAAATAGCCGTCCCAAATAGACTGGTCTGACGCTGCGCCACGAAAAGGGCCTATCTACTACGTTTAGGCCGCAGGGGTCAACCATAGCCGGCTTTTTCGAAAATCGGCAAGCTTTCTACCTGCGGTTTTAATTTCACAAATTCCGGGATGGTCGAGGATGGCCGGTTAAACGTAGTAGATAGCCGTGTTTCGTGGCAAACGGTCCGACTCGAGACCCATGTCGACCAGCCTCGGATGGCAATTCACGAAGTTGCGGTGGAATACGGACTGAATTGGCACCTTAAAGGCAAAAACACTCCGTATTTCACCGCAAGTTATTGGGGGATGGGTTTTAGAGGCGGGCGAGGTCGTAGGCTTGGGCAGTTGCCTCGCCGGCGCAGATGAGGTTGGTTGTGGCTTCTTGCGGATCGAGTGCCTGCTCCAGATCCATGGGCTTGCGGCAAATCGGCAAAACCAAGTCGATACCCTGCTCGTACACCGCATCCAGGTTGTCGGCACGACCACCCACGACGGCGGCCACCGGCTTGCCATATCGCTTGGCGCGGCGGGCCACACCCACCGGCGCCTTACCGGCGGCGGATTGCTCGTCCATATTGCCCTCGCCCGTTATGACCAGGTCGACATCGCGCACGCGATCGTCAAACCCAATCAGATCGAGCACCGTCTCCACGCCCGAACGCAGCTCCGCGCCGAGCGCCAGCAGCGCGGCACCCAGGCCGCCGGCGGCACCGGCACCGGGCACGCCGAGCACCGAGCCAAATGTCCGTGCGCCCTTGGGCGTGCGCAGCAACCCCTGAGCCCGCGCCCTAGCAATTGCCGTATCGAGCAGGCGGCCGTAGCCGACCATCCAGCTGTCGCACTTGTGAAGCGCCTCGGCGTCATCTGTCGGCAGGCCTTTCTGCCCACCGAACACCGCTAGGGCGCCTCGGCGTCCCACAAGCGGATTCTCGACATCGGAAAGCACCACGACACGCGCGCCGTTCAGCGCCCGAAGCGCTGGCGCCAAATCGATACTCACCACGTGTTCGAGACCTGCGAGACCGGGAGCGATATCGCGGCCGTGCTCATCGACAAGGCGCGCGCCCAGCGCCTGCAGCATACCGGCGCCACCATCGTTGGTGGCGCTGCCGCCCAAGCCAATATAGATAGTCTTTGCCCCGGCACGAACCGCACGGAGCATCAGCTCGCCCACGCCATAGGTTGTAGCAGCCAGCGCCGACGACTCCGTGCAAGGCGAATACCCAATACCCGCCGCCTCGGCCATCTCAATAACAGCCGACTCGTGCTCGCCGTCCACCAGCATCCGGGCAGACACGCGGTCGCCCAAGGGACCTGCAACCTCGCAGGTCACAAGCTCGCCACCGCAGGCGGCAACGGCGTCGAGCGTTCCCTCACCACCATCTGCCAGCGGCAATGCGCGCACCTCGGCATCGGACCACACACGGCGCACGCCTTCGGCAACCGCCTCCTCCGCCTGTGCACTCGAAACGCTGCCCTTAAAGGAGTCAATCGCCAGCAGCACACGGCGGGGCCGGCGGCACACGGCACCAAAATCGACCGCCTCAACGGCAATATCTTCGGCACACGCGAGTGCCTCGGCATGAGCGGCATGCGCCTCGAGATCGGCCCCACAACCGCAGCCAGCACCATCGGCACCACGCAGCCCACGAAAATAGCCGCTCAACACCTCACGACACTCGTCTGCCAGCACGTCGGCGGTCACATTAAAACGATGGTTCAGGCGCGAATCGGCATTCAGGTCATACAGCGAACCCAGTGCGCCGGCCTTGGCATCAGCCGCGCCATACACGCAGCGCCCGACGCGCGCATTGACCATAAGCCCCGCACACATGCAGCAGGGCTCGAGCGTCACGTAGACCGTGCAATCGGAAAGGCGCCAGCGACCGAGCGACTGAGCGGCAGCGCACAGGGCCGCGAACTCTGCATGCGCCGAAGGGTCCTGGTCGAGCTCGCGCCGATTGTGCGCCCTCGCGACGATCTCGCCGTCGCGCACCACTACGGCTCCGATGGGCACCTCGCCCACCGCCGCGGCGGCTCGCGCCTCCGCCAACGCCTCGCGCATGAACTTCTCGTCGATTTCGGTGATCGTCATCGTTCGCCTTCCCTGTTGCAAATTCAAAACGATGCTATCATTACGACTCACGGAGAGATGGCAGAGCGGTTGAATGCGGCGGTCTTGAAAACCGTTGAGCGCGAGAGCGTTCCGGGGGTTCGAATCCCCCTCTCTCCGCCACTTTTAGTGATGCACCGGCGTCATGGTCCGCTCAAACAGCGCATCGACCACGTCGGCCATCTCGGGTCGACGCTCAAGATCGTGGCCCGATTCCCACCATATCGTGAAAAGTCGAATAATACCGCCGGCGACAAACTCAGACGTCGTCTCGAGTGACACGGGGGCCAGGGCATCCTCGGCAAGCACGTTCATCACACGCTCGCGGATAGAGCGGGCAATGCGGTCGCAAATAACGTTGGTCAACATGCCCGACATGCTGCTTGCCAAAATGTTATCCATGAGCTGCTCGTGCGCCAGAATCAAATCCATGGCATCGTCCAAAATCGCGTGCCGAAGCGCGCGCACGTCCTCGGCAGACACTGCGCCGGCCTCATCGGGCTGTTTTTGCGGCAAGCCCGACATGAGCTCATCGATAAAAAAGGCAAAGTAATCGTTCTTGTCGCGAAAGTGCTTGTAGAACGTCGTGCGGCGAATCATGGCGCGGTCGCACAGCATTGCAACCGTCAGGTCCTCAAAACGATGCTCCTCGAGAAGCTCGGTAAAGGCATCGAACAGGGCACGGTAGGTTTTCTTGATGCGAAGGTCCACTGGTATCGCCATCCTCAGGGCAAAGACAACACTCGTCAATCTGTCGCATATCTTACACCTGTACCTCGCGCGCTTTGCCCCAGTGCCAACCCCTCTGAAAACATAACGCTTACCGGAAAGTTCGGCACGGCAAAACGTTGCGGGTATACTAGTAGCGTTATACCAACGGCAGCTGGCGCATGCCGCCGCGGCCATTCGAAACGGAGACATCATGATTACCGTCATCATCGGCATCGTTGTTGTCATTGTGATTGTCTGCGCCATCGCCGGCATCTACAACAACATGGTCACCAAGCGTAACCGCATCGATAACGCCTGGCAGAACATCGATACGCAGCTGCAGCGCCGCAACGACCTGATCCCCAACCTGGTCGAGACCGTCAAGGGCTACGCCAAGCACGAGCAAGAGACGCTCTCCGCCGTGATCAGTGCGCGTAACACCGCCGTCAAGGCCACCACGCCCGAGGCCAAGATGGAAGCCGACAACGTGCTGACCGGTGCGCTGCGCCAGCTCTTCGCCGTAGCCGAGGCCTACCCCGATCTTAAGGCAAACACCAACTTTACGCAGCTGCAGGCATCGCTCGAGGATACCGAGAACAAGATTAGCTATGCACGCCAGAGCTACAACGACTGCGTGCTCAGCTACAACAACGCCATTCAGACGTTCCCGGCTGTCATCTTTGCCGGCATCTTCCAGTTTAAGGAGCGCCAGGGCTTCGAGGCCGCCGAAGCAGCCCGCCAGGCCCCGACCGTCAAGTTCTAGTAGTTTGGCAGCGCATCCTTAATCGGCCAAATGTATAAACCGCCCCGTCGAACGCATACTTCGACGGGGCGGTTTCCTTTTTCGCGAAGGTCCCCCTCTAAGCGCCGTGCATTTTTAGGAGTATTCAACATAACCAAGGGCTTCGGGCGCCACGATAAATGCCAAAGACCGCGAATATCCCTGCAAATCAAACGCTGTCAGCCCATAACCCCGCCCATCATTCGTAGAAAACATCGAGAAATCCCGATTTTTTGCCCGAGGTCGGTATGCAGGGGCCTTCGATTGCAGAATACTCGCAAAAATGCACGTCGCCATCACCCCCACATGGCGCGAACCAAAACAAAAGCGCGGCCTA
>CABUBZ010000030.1 GCA_902489945.1 uncultured Collinsella sp. | reverse complement strand
CTTTCAAGGGCGCCCTCCGTAAACGTGTTTGAATTGTAGGCTAAAGGCCACGTGCACTTGCTAGCGCTCGCGAGCAACGATGAGCTGGTCCATCTCTTCGACATGCACGCCAACGGAGCCCTTGATGCTCGAGAACTCAACAGAGTTGCACACCAAGATGGGAACCGTCACATCGTAGCCCTCGGCAGCAATTGCCTCGCGATCGAACTCAATGAGCACATCGCCCTTATGGACGATGTCACCCACTTGCGCATGTACGGTAAAGTGCTTGCCCTCAAGCTGAACAGTGTCCAAACCAACGTGGATGAGCACGTCCAAGCCATCGACCGTGTTAAGCGCAACAGCGTGTCCCGTGGGAAAAATGGCCTCGACCTTGGCATCAGCCGGTGCAATCACACGCGTGCCGGTAGGCTGAATCGCCACACCCTGGCCCAAAAGGCCGGTGGCAAATGTCTGGTCGTTTACCTCGGAAAGCGGAATGACGTCGCCCGAGATGGGAGCATCCAGCGTAAGGACTCGACCACGCATACCAAAAGACCTTAGGACTTTAGTGAACATGCTCCCCCTCGGACATACCAATCGACCAAAATAGCCTTAACAGTTTACCACTTGGCACTCGTTTTTGACCATTAGGGAAGTTCGCGCTTGACAACCTCGACGATGTCGTCGACAACGCGCTGGGTCAGCTCGTGCGTCTCGGCCTCGGCCATAACGCGGACCAGCGGCTCGGTACCGCTCGGGCGCACCAAGATGCGGCCGCGACCATTGAGCTCCTTCTCGGCGGCAGCGACGGCATCCCAGATGGGCTGGCAATCGTCCAGGCCGGCCTTGTTGTCGGAATGCACGTTGACGAGTACCTGCGGGTACTTCTTCATGATGCCGGCAAGATCGGTGAGGGTACGACCGGTGCGCTTGAGCACGGCCAGCAGCTGCAGAGCCGTCACCAGACCGTCACCGGTGGTGTTGTGCTCCAGGAAGATGATGTGGCCGGACTGCTCGCCGCCGATGACGGCGCCATCCGCGAGCATACGCTCCAGAACGTAGCGATCGCCCACGGCGGTCTGAACCATCTCGAAGCCCTGCTCCTTCATAGCGATGGAGAAGCCCAGGTTGCACATGACGGTCGAGACGATCTCGGAGTTGGCGAGCTTGCCGCGGGCGGCGAGGTCAGAACCGCAGATAGCCAGGATGTAGTCACCGTCGATCTCATTGCCCTCGCTGTCCACGAACAGTACGCGGTCGGCGTCGCCGTCGTGGGCCAGGCCGATATCGGCGTGGGTGCGCAGCACGAGCTCGCGCAGGGGCTCAAGGTGAGTGGAGCCGCACTCAACGTTAATGTCAGTGCCACAGTAATCGGTGTTGATGGCATGGACCGTGGCACCCAGGCGCTGCAGCGCGGCGGGCGTGGTCTGGCAAGAAGCACCATGACCGCAGTCGACGGCAACGACCAGGCCATCGAGCCTCAGGCCATCAAGCGTATCGATGGCGTGGTCGACGTATGCCTTGCGGGCGTCTTTCATCTTGATGATGTGGCCCACGCCGGCACCGGTCGGCAGCGTGTCGGCAGCCATGGCCTCCTCGGACATGACCCAGGCGCTGATCTCTTCCTCGACCGCATCGGGAAGCTTCATGCCCTTGCGGCTAAAGAACTTGATGCCGTTGAACTCCGGCGGATTATGCGAAGCAGAGATGACGATGCCGCCGTCGAGCTCGTTCTGGACGGTGAGCAGCGCCACGGCAGGCGTGGGGATGACGCCGCAGCAGTGCGGACGACCGCCCTCGGCCATGATGCCGGCAGTCAGAGCGCTCTCGAGCATGGTACCCGAAAGACGCGTGTCGCGGCCGACGCAGATATCCGGACCAAGGAACTTGGTCGCCGCGCGGCCCAGGCGAAACGCGAGGTCGCACGAGAGGTCGGCGTTGGCGACGCCACGGACGCCGTCGGTACCGAAGATGTTCTGGGGCATAGGATCGCTCCTTCCCTAGTAGGCGATATGCAACCGCCCACCCTAGTCGAAAAAGAAAAGCGGGACCCGCCGAGGAATCGGCAGGCCCCGCTTGTACATTGTATCTCGAAAGGAGATAAAACCTTAGCGCTTGGAGAACTGGGGAGCGCGGCGGGCCTTCTTGAGGCCGTACTTCTTGCGCTCGACCACGCGAGCATCGCGCGTAAGGAAACCGGCCTTCTTGAGGTCAGCACGGTAGTCGCCAGCGTTCAGAAGAGCGCGAGCGATGCCCAGGCGCAGAGCGCCGGACTGACCGGAAATGCCGCCGCCATCGCACAGAGCGATAACGTCGAACTGACCGGCGGTGTCGGTCACCTTGAAGGGAGCAAGGGCGTTCTCAACGAGCTGATGACGGCCGAAATACTGCTCGGCGTCACGCTTGTTGATGGTCACCTTGCCGGTGCCGGGGACGAGACGGACGCGGGCGACGGCGTTCTTACGACGGCCGGTACCCTGGTAGACAACGGTGTTCTCAGCCATCTTTAAGCCTCCAGCTCAATCTTCGTGGGGTTCTGGGCAGCATGCGGATGCTCGGCACCAGCGTAGACCTTAAGCTTGGTCATCTGGGCACGGCCGAGGGTGGTCTTGGGCAGCATACCGCGAACGGCGCGCTCGATGACCTTCTCCGGGTGCTTCTCCATAGCCTGGCGAAAGCTCTCAGCCTTGAGGCCGCCGTTGTAGCCGCTGTGGCGATAATAGGTCTTCGTGTCGGCCTTGTTACCGGTAAGCTGGACCTTATCGGCGTTGATGACGACAACGAAGTCGCCGCAGTCGCTGTTGGGCGTGAACTGGGGCTTGTTCTTACCGCGCAGGATCATTGCGATCTGGGTGGCAAGACGGCCCAGGACAGCACCATCGGCGTCGACGAGAACCCAGTTGCGCTGGACCTCGCCCTGCTTGGCGTAATGAGTCGATTTCGAAATCACTTAGACTCCTCCATGTACAGTACGTGTTGTTACAGAGATTCACGGGGCTCTGCAAGTAACCCGTCCATATTACCCCGCTCGCCGTACGAGTCAACAGGTATTTTGGCTCCGACCAGAGTTTCTGCACATGTCATCCACGAGCCGTGATTTTCCAGCTCTTTAGCTGTTGTCATTTTTTGATAGTTCGCTGTCGTTAGCGTTCAACGAACTCTTGGATTTCCGCGAGCAGGCGTTTTGCCTCCTGGCGGCCTTGGATATACAGGTCCAATAGCTTTGCCGAATCGTGCTCAACGTGGCCGACCTCGACTGGCTTTTGCGGAGCGACGACCAGCGCACGACCCTCGCGCTCATACTTCCACAGGTGCATGCGCTGGATGTTGTAACGGTCGTGGCGCGTCTCGATAGACTCGAGCAGATAGGGGTAGTCGGCATAACGCGCACGCGCGGCAGGCATAAACTCGTAGGGCTTTTTCTCGTACGAGCGGTCCTGCGTGACAATGACAACCGCGCGATCGAAGCCCGCCTCCTCCAGCACGTGCTCGATGGGGATCGAATCGGCTACGCCGCCGTCGACGTATTTGTGCCCGTCAATCTCGACTGACGGCGTCACCAGCGGCAACGAGGTCGAGGCGCGCACGGCATCGAGATCGAGCACGGCGCTTTTGACCGGGAGGTACGTGGCGGTTCCAAAGAGCATGTCCGTCGCGACGGCGTACATCTCGATGGGGCTCGCGTCGAACGTCTCGTTGTCAAAGGGATCCAGGCGGTCCTGGACATCATTGAAGATAAAGTCGTAACCCACAATGGAGCCCGTGGACGCAAACGATGCGGCGCCCATGAAGCGGCTGTCGTTGCAGAAAGCCAGGTTGATGCGGTTGGCACGGCCGATCTGGTGCGACTTGTAGTTCACGCCGTTGAGGGCACCGGCCGATACACCGTAGACAGCCGGAATCTCGACGCCGGCCTCCATGAGAACATCGAGCACGCCCGCGGTAAATTGCCCGCGGAAGCTGCCGCCCTCCAGGACGAGCGCGACCTTGCCGGCGTTCTTTGCCTTATCTTCTGCAGTCATATCGACCTCCTGCGATTGCGTTTTGGCCTTCTTCTACCCAGTTTTGGGATGGAGGGCGCATGGGTTTTGGAGTTGAGGAGGTGGGACGGAAAGCGTGTCCCGTTTTGAGCGCGAATTCTGGGATGCAGTTTCCGCTTGGGCGGCCATCGGGAAAGCGTGTCCCGTTCTGAGTGCGAATTCCGGGATGAACTTTCCGCCAGCAGCTCATCAGGAAAATGCATCCCATTCTGAGCGTCGATTCCGGGACGCGTTTTCCGTTTGAGCAGCCATCGGGAAAGCATGTCCCGCTCTACCGCTCGATTCCGGGACGTAGCTTCCGCTTGAGGCGTCATCCGGAAACTACGTCCCAGTCTGAGCCGATATTCCGGGACGCATTTTCCGTTGGACGACAGTTAGGAAAGCGCGTCCCACTCTGCGTTGCCGCGGCGTTTTCTTAACGCCCGCGCCCTGCACAGAGTTCGATTCTCCGCGAGTCTGGTGTTCCTTTGATGCAAGGCAAGGCAAGCTGCAACCCAATAAACATCGCATCTGTTTTGGGCTGGGGCTTTGCGCGGAGAATCCGCGTCTTTGCTTCGCAAATCCGCACCGGCTTCGGCCGCCTGCCGGCGTCCTCGCCCGCGGGCTACAAACGCTCCGCGTTTGTTTAACGCTCGCGCCCTGCATAGAGTTCGATTCTCCGCGATATCTGTAAGTAATAAAAAGCAGGTAGAGACACTTCTCTACCTGCCTGTAACTATTGGTGGAGGCGCGGAGAATCGAACTCCGGTCCACGAAAGCCCCCTGATTGGCATCTCCAAGCTCAGTCGCTGGTTTAGTCTCGGACGCTTTGCGCGCAGCGACACGCTCGCGGCGTCCTAACCGGTTCGGTCTTAGCCTGCGCCATACCGATTACGTGCGCAGGAGCATTCCCCTAACATGACGTCGCGCCGGTGTCGGGGAAATCACCGGGTTGACGCGCCGCTATAAACTAAGCAGCGAGAGCCATAGGCTCAAAAGAAGAGTTGTTGTCAATTCAATTTGACGGTACCCCTGTTTAACGAGGCGAGGAGACCTCGGCTTGCTTCCTCTCTCAGAGCTATCGTGTCGAAACCAGTCGCCCCCGAATGTTGGGAAAGTCTGGATGGTATCGGGTCTGCAAACACCCGATAACCGTCGACTTTTCAAGGAACACGCGGGGTGAACCCCGCTCGTGGATAGCTATCTTACCACGTTCTAAAGGCAGACAGCTGTTCTATGCACGAGCTGTGAAGACCCCAATGTGCTCCGCACTTCGCACTTTTGCTACCGATCGCGTCACGTATATTTTCGCCAAGCAAAATTGACCCGTCGAAAGGACCGTTATGGATACCAAGCAGCAACTCGTCAATGCCCTCGCAGGTCTGGGTTCAACCATTACCGAAGCTATGGATGTCATCGAAGGCTTTGTCCCCTGCGGACATCCCGCCCTCACGGTTTCGAACGCCCTTGTTGCGCTGGACGCTGACGATGATGCAGCTCTCGCCCAGCAGCTTGAGACCGTCGAGGGCTTTATCGACCACGTGAGCGAGAACCGCGGCGTGGCCGCCTACCACGGCATCGAGGTCGAGCTCGCGGGTCCCAAAGCCGATCTGCTCGCAGCAATCCGCGAGGTAGGCGCCCTTATGCAGACTGCAGGCGTCAAGAACACCCAGGTCAACGAGTGGGTCTACCGAAGCCTGGCAGCACTAAACGATTCCGACGAAAAGGCTGCCGAAAAGCTCGCCGAAGCTCCCGTCATCAAGGCCGCGCTTTTGTAAATATCAGACGCGGGCCCCTTGGCGCATCGTCGTCCAAGAGGCCCGCAAACAGTTCGCGTCAACCGATAGCCGCGCCGCCACGTTCGGCCAAAGCAAGAATCGGCATCATTTGGTGCGGGGTCTTTGCTGCAAGATCGGCATGTTCGAGCAGCTTACGATCGTTGGTCACCAAGTAATCGACCTGCGCGCGCTTGCACGCGGCGAGCACCAAGTTGTCCTCGTAATCGCGATGGAGCGCTAAGTATTTGTCGGCCAGCCAAAGGTCCGACGCATCTGCACCCACGGCCGTAGCGTTTTCGGTCATATTCCGAACAAACGCCAGCGCCGCATCGCCAATCGCGCGGGCAGAAGCCTCGTCGAGCGCTCCCCCGCTGGCAAGAACGCCACGCTTCAGCTCGTGTTGGACAACGTACAGTACGTCCTTAGCGATATGCACCGGAAAGAACAGCGATGCCCCCGCCTCCGTCGCCTGCCCAATAAACGCACGCGCGGCAAGCGACTCGGCATGGTCAACACAAAACGAATCAACCCATACGTTGGCGTCCACCATGATCTTGAGAGGGGCTCCGCTCACAGGATCATCCCCTTTTGGCGATAGCGCTCGTCCATGGCTTCGGAATAGATTGTGTCCCAATCGCGATCGTCGGATACGGGCGACGCAGCGATGCCCAAATCTGCATAAAGCCGGTCTGCCGCTGCCCACGACGCGGCGAACGGAGTATCGTGCGCGACGGTCTGTTGCCGGTCGTCGACGGCCGCAAGCACTTCCTCGCACCGCCCGCCGCCCTGCGCGACCTTGGCCACGACCTTTTTGATAAGCTCGGGCAGTGATCTGTCCGAAAGCCGCAACGCTTCCTCCGCATGGTCCTTGACCTGGCGATCCACGCGAACGTTCACCTGCGCCATGCCGCTAACAGCACCCACGTTGATCCCGCTCCCTTCAAATGCTAGCACCGCTAGCAACACTATATAGAGAAGCTAGCAAATGGTCAAATGCAAAAGGCCTGCGTCCGGACGACACCGATGCCGTCTGGGCGCAGGCCAGATAACGTGGGCGAACACGTCCGCTAGCGCAGGTAAGCCTTTGCGTTGCCCAGGCTGTAGGCGATCGTTGAGCCGTTGTGCAGCAGCGACGACGCCTGCGGAGTAATCATGCCGGTAATACCCAATGCCAACAGCACCGAGTTGGTGAGCATCACCTTGGAATACGAACTCGTCAGACGGTCGATAAGCCCCTGACTCATGCGGCGCAGGCGCACGATCGCGGCGAGATCTGTATCGGTCAGGATGATATCGGCGACCTCCTTGGCGATGTCGCTTCCACCGCCCATTGCCAGCCCCACGTCGGCCAAACCGAGTGCCGGCGAATCGTTGACGCCGTCGCCCACCATGGCAACGTGGCGCCCCTCGCCCTTAATGCGCTCAACATACGCGTACTTGTCCTCGGGCAGCAGCTCGGCCTTAAACTCGTCGACACCCGCCTCGCGAGCAATGCGCTCGGCCGTGCGCTCCGAGTCGCCCGTGAGCATGACCACGTGCTTAACGCCCAACGCGTGCAAGTCGGCGATAGCCTCGCGAACCCCGGGCTTAAGCGGGTCCTCGATACCGAGTACGCCCACAACGGTGCCATCGACCGCCAGGTACAGCGGCGACAGCCCCTGCATCTGGGACTCGATTTGCTCCTTAATGTCGGACTCGAGCTGCGCGCTCTCATCCTCAAATACAAAGTGCGCGGAACCGATGATGGCGCGACGCCCTTCAATGGACGAAGCGATGCCGTGCGCCACGATGTACTCGACGGCGGCATGGCGCTCGCGGTGCTCGAGCCCGCGCTCGCGGGCGGCGTTGACCACGGCACGCGCCACCGGATGCGGAAAATGCTCCTCCAAGCAAGCGGAAAGGCGCAGGATCTCGTCCTCGCTCCAACCATCGGTGGTGAGCACGCAGGCAAGACGCGGCTGCGCCTCGGTAAGCGTGCCGGTCTTATCAAACACAATGGTGTCGGCCTTGGCAAACGACTCAAAGTACTTGGCGCCCTTGACCATAACACCCATCTTGGCAGCATCGCTCATGGCAGTCATGACGGCGACGGAACCCGTGAGCTTGAGTGCGCACGAGTAGTCGACCATCAGTGCCGCCGAGGTCTTGATGAGGCTGCGGGTGGTAAGCGCAACCAGGCCCGCGAGCAGGAAGTTCCACGGGACGATCTTGTTGGCGAGGTCTTCCATGTGCGACTGGCCCTCGGACTTGAGCGAATCGGCCGTCTGCACGAGCGAGACGATCGAGCGGAGCTTGGTCTGCGCCGTGTTGGCGCGCACGCGCACCAAGATGCTGCCGTCTTCCACGACGGTACCGGCGAACACATCGTCGCCCACGCTGCGCTCGACGGCCAGCGGCTCGCCGGTCAGGGTCGCCTGGTTGACCATAGCGCTCCCCTGCTCGACAACACCGTCGATGCAAATGGACATGCCAGTGCGCACGGCGACCAAATCGCCGGGCTCGAGCTCGGTCGCGGCAACGCTTACCTCGGTGTCGCCGACAACCTTTTGCGCCTTGTCGGGCACATCGAGCAGCGAGTTGATGAGCTCGTTTTCGCTCATGGCGCGAGTGTAGTCCTCGAGCAGCTCGCCCACGTTGAGTAGGAACATTGTCTGGCCCGCGGTGTCGACGTCGCGCTTGACGAAGGAGATGCCGATGGCTGACGCATCGAGCACGGGGACGGTCAGACGCGGCTGCGCGAGCTCGCGGAGAGCGGCGCGCAAAAAGGCCATGTAGCCGGCGACGACAAAGGCGGCACGCAGCGGTGTGGGCAAAAACCAACGGCGCGCGTAGTGGGCGCCGACGAGCGTGGCCAGGTCCATAACCAGTTTGTGCTTGCGCGGCTCGAGCTGCATCACATAGCCCGACTTGGCGTCGGCGATGGCCTGAGCATCGAGCGCGCCGACGGCGGCCAGCACGGCGTCGCGTCGCGGCTCGTCGTATTCGAGCGCCATCTGGCCGATGCGGCCGTAGACGCGCACCTTACGCACGCCGTCGATTTCGCCGCTAAGCTTTAGAAGCGCATCGAGATCGCTCTCTGGCACAGGACCCGCCATCTGGAGGCGGGTCCTGCCGGGGATCTCGCTGATAATCGAGAATCTCATAGTTTGTGCCTGAGAGCGCTACTCGGCCGCGTTGCTCGCAGCGTCAGCCTCGCTCTGGGTGATGTAGGCAGCCTCGGCAACCATGTCGTCGACATTGGCCTTTGCCTGCTCGACCATGTCCTGGTAGCCGTTCTTGATGCGCATGCCGCACGCGATGCCCTGCACGCAGGCGTTCTTTACCGGAGCGCTGGTGAGCAGCTTGATGCCGGCCGTGCCAAGCAGAAAACCGCCACCGACAAGCAGGGTGTTGAACGTGGACTTCTTCATGATGCCTCTCCCTTTTCCGCAACAACTGCGGCATGGTGCCTTAGCACCCGAGTTCATTAGTTTGCTCGAGCACGCTTTTGAAAATAGTTTAGTATAACTATTTGGTCAACAATGGCTAACTTTTTGGAAACTATGGGGATGAACTCAATGTGACAAAGGGACTGTCCCTTTGTCACATTGTGGATGCCTTCCTCAGATCTGCCAGGCAGCCGCTTCCTTTTGCAGCGCAACCATGCGGGCGAATTCTCCACCTGCCGCCTTGAGCTGCGCCGGAGTGCCCTGCTCGGCAACCACACCATCCTTGAGCACAACGATTTTGTCGGCATTTTCCACCGTACGCATGCGATGCGCAATCACGATAACCGTCTTACCTGCAAGCAGACGGGAGAGCGCCTGCTGTACCACGGTCTCGTTCTCCACATCCAAGCTCGCTGTCGCCTCGTCCAACAGCACGATGGGCGCGTCTTTGAGCAGAGCGCGGGCGATAGAGATGCGCTGGCGCTCGCCGCCGGACAGCTTGGAGCCGTTCTCGCCGATCATGGTGTCGTAGCCCTGCGGCATACGACTCACAAACTCGTCGCAGTTAGCGGCACGCGCGGCCGCAAGCACTTCCTCATCGGTGGCATCACGACGCCCGAGGCGAATGTTTCCCATCACCGTGTCGTCAAAGAGCAGCACGTCTTGGAACACAATGGCGTAGTCGCGCAGCAGCACCTCGGGATCCACGTTCGCAACATCCACGCCACCCACGGTGACCGTGCCTTCGGTGGCATCCCAAAAGCGCGCGGCCAGGCGGCTCACCGTAGACTTACCGGAACCCGAAGGACCGACCAGTGCCGTAACTTCGCCTTCCTTGGCGGTAAAGCTCACATCGGTAAGAACTTTCTCGCCGGCGCGGCCGTCCTCGCCCGCACCATAGCCAAATGCCACGTGATCGAACACCACATCGTGGCCCGCGGGCTCAAATTTCTCGCTGCCCCGCGCCGCAGGCTCTTCCATGATGGAACGCATGCGCCTGGCCGATGACTCTGCGGCAAACAGCTCCGACACGAGCATAAGGGCCTGATCAAACGGCGCATAGATACGGCTCACCATAAGCAGGAAGGCAAACATCACCAAAAAGTCGACCTGTCCGGAGGCGACCACCGCGGCACCCGTGACCAGCGTGGTGGCAATGCCCAGACGCAGGGTGGCAAAGGCGGAGTTGACCAAAAGCCCGTTAGCGAGCTCGCCCTTGGTGGTCTCGCGCTCCTCGGCATCGATCACGGCGTTGAGTCCCTCAAGATAATGGGCCTCCTGGTTGGTGGCACGGATCTCGCGAACGCAGTCGAGCGTCTCTTGAATTGCCTCGGTAACCTTGACCTTCTCGGCACGTACGCAATCGAACACCGGGGTCATGGGGCCGCGTGTTAGATACAGCACGGCAAAGGCCACGGGAACGCTCCAAAACGCCGCGATCGCCAGCTGCCAGCAAAAGAACAGCGACGCCACGAACACAATGGCGCTTGCGATGATGGCACCCCAAAGCTCTCCCAGCACGTGGCTGTAGGCGTGCTCCATGGCCTGGACGTCGCCCATGATGGTCTCGGTTAAATCGGCCAGATCACGACGACCAAAAAACGACAGCGGCAGTTTGCGCAAGCGCTCGGCGATCTCCATACGCTGCTTGCCGCACTCCTCGTAAAAGATGCAGTAGGTGTAGTAATACTGCTGCCAGTTAGAGGCAAAGAGCAACACAAAAAAGACCACGAGGCCGCCCACGATCGGCAGGGCATCCGGCAGGTCGGCGCCAGTGGCGAGATGTTCGACAAAACCGGCCATGACCAGGAATAAAAAGCCCATGCCGGCCATGGTAATAAGATTGGTGAGCGTGGTCCAGAAAATGCCGCGCTTTACGCCGGCGACGCCTTTATCGGATAGGAAATACTTCTTTTGGAATGAGGCGAACATTTAGGCCTCGCCTCCCTTCGCAACGGCGATATCTGCGGTCGCTGCAGTGATTTTCCAGCTCGCGGCCTGCTCGTATTCGGCCCACATCTTGGCATATAGACCCTTTTGGGACAGCAACTCGGCATGGGTACCCGACTCCTGCACGCTGCCCTGGTTGAGCACCACGATTTGGTCTGCACCCACTACAGTCGAGAGTCGGTGCGCAATCATAATGACCGTGCGACCCGCCGCCAGCTTGCTAAAGGCGCGTTGGATGAGTGCCTCGTTTTCGGGGTCGGCAAACGCCGTGGCCTCATCGAGCACCACGATAGGCGCGTCTTTAAGGATCGCGCGGGCGAGTGCCACACGCTGGACCTCGCCGCCCGAAAGATATGCCCCGCCGGCACCGAGCATGGTATTGATGCCCTGTGGGAGCTTGGCCACAATGTCGTCGCACTGAGCTGCGGAGAGGGCCAAACGCACCTCGTCGTCAGTGGCCGTAGGCTTGGAGGCGCGCACGTTATCGGCAAGTGTTTGCCGGAACAGCTGGTTGGTCTGAAACGCAAAGGCCACCTGGTCCATAAGCTCGTGCGGATCCATATCGCGAACGTCCACACCGCCCACGAGTACGCGGCCCGAAGAGACATCCCAAAAACGAGGAATCAGGCTTGCGCAGGTTGACTTGCCGCCGCCCGAAGGACCCACAAGCGCAAGGGTACTGCCTGCGGGAACGTTAAAGGTTACGTGGCTGACGGCAGGTGCTTCGGCACCCTCGTACGTAAAGCTCACGTCCTCAAATCGCACGTCGCCGCCGGCAGGGTGCTTGGGTTGGGCGGGCACGGAGAGCTGCTTGGAATCCATGACGCTTCGAATACGAGCCAGCGAATCGGCACTCATCTGAGAGGCCTCACCCACAAACATAAGCTTGGTCATGGCCGTCGGCACCACGGCCGAAAACATCGCGTAAAACGTGAAGTTGGCCATAAAATGCGCGAAGTCCGTCTCGCCCGGCGCCAACAGCAACGCCACGGGTAACAGGAATGCCACAAGGCCATTGAGCGCGGTAAGGTTGAGTACCTGCGGACCTCGACAGAACGTGCCCGCATAGTTTTGTGCCATGTCGGCGTATTCGGCGATCGCATCGTGGAAGGCCTTAAAGGAGTAGACCGTCTGCTGAAACACCTTGACCACGGGGATGCCGCGTACGTATTCGGTGCCGGTCTTGTTCATCTTGACCAGCGCTCCCATGTAGGCCTTCATGAACTCGGCGCCTTTGCCGCCCATCATGGTGGCCATGGCGCCAAACGAAACGACGACCGAGATAAGGCATGCCGCGCCCA
The DNA here is from genome assembly GCA_902489945.1 of uncultured Collinsella sp. Classification (GTDB taxonomy): domain Bacteria; phylum Actinomycetota; class Coriobacteriia; order Coriobacteriales; family Coriobacteriaceae; genus Collinsella. Next base: position 11,299 of record CABUBZ010000030.1, on the reverse strand, counting down.
AGCGCCAATCGAGGGCGAAAAGCAACACGAGCAGGCCCACGACCATGGCGGCGGCGCCCGCGATATCGGGCAGCATGTGCGCGAGCAGAGTCTCGGTGGAGGCGGCGCATCCGTCTACAACACGACGCAGCTCACCGGTGGCGTGCGTGTCAAAGTAGCCAAGCGGCAGCTTAAGCAGGTGCTCGCTCGTAGTCTTGCGGATATTGGACGCGCAGCGAAACGCAGACAGGTGCGTGCACATAAGCCCCACGAAATAAACTACGATGCTTGCCAGGGCAAAACCCACGGCCCACCAGCCATACATCGCGATATCGGTGGCTTCGCTCCAGTTAGGCGCCACAGCGATAAGATCTCGCGCGACAAACCAGATGCACACGTACGGGCCAAAGCTCAGCAGCTGCGAGAGCGCCGAGAGAGCCATGCCCAAATAAGTTAGGAATTTACGGTCGCCGGCATAAGCAAGCAGCTCGCCGATACCGCCGCCTTCCCTTTTTGATCCCTTTGCCATAAGGTTCCCTTCTAACGGCTTGAGAGTTAACCTCAATCAACTTATCATTGATATGTTAGCCAAGGCACACAATCGAGTCAAGCGTGGACGTTTCCGCAAAGGAAGGGGACGCTTTTGAAAATGCATCGGGCCGCGACCGACATAACCGAGCTCTACGCACCGCAATTTGAGCAGTTTGGCCTGGAGCTTTCCGGCAAGGGCGCTGTCTTTACCGGCGAGGTGGCAAACGATCGGGCGCACGGCCGCGCATGGATCATGCCTCTCTCCCCTGCCTGCATTGTCATGGAGCATTTCATCACCCCGACGCACGATATGTACCTGGCCGAATACACACCCGAGCCATACGCCTGCGTGAGCGAGGTCAGCGCGCCCACACTTACATGCATGCCCGAGGCTGGCATAACGCCCGCGAACCTTAAACCATTGCATGGACCGTGGCCAAACAATGCCGTTTGCAGCTTTATCCAAGATAGCTGTGGCGAGGAATTAAGCCCGCTGTTTGCGGGACGGCTTTATCACTCGCGCTCGGTGCTCTTTTTGCCCGGATATTTTGACGACCTGGAGCACCGCTATCCCACCGAGTTCGCGGGACCTTTGAGGCGTTTGCCGAGCCATGGCACGAGGAAGCGACGTCTGCGATCTGCCACACGCTGCGCCGGATTAACGAGGACCGCGCCCGCACCGTAGGCGGACACGTCTATATGCAGGGCATCGTGGAGACCATGGTCGCGGAGCTCGCCTGTTCGCGCGCGGCCCACAAGCAGGCGCGGCAGGCGGCAGACACACACGTCAGCATAACCATTGCCGAAGAAGCAACGGCAATGATTGAGCGCGCGCTCGACAAAGGCAGTCGTGTGGGTATCAACGAGGTGGCCGAGAGGCTCTACACAAGCCGCTCCAAACTATGCGCCACCTTTAAGGCCCAAACTGGCGAGTCCCTGGGCGCCTACATTCGCAGACGCCGTATGGAGCGAGCACAGGACCTTTTGACCGACAGCGCGCTTACGATAGCCCAGGTGGCAGAGCGTCTAGGCTACCCTCAGCAGGCTGCCTTCGCCCAAGCCTTCAAACAATACACCGGCACCACCCCCACCGCTTGGCGCTCCCAACATATATAAAGAATGAAGGCGCCAACGGCGCCCTCATTCACCAAATTCAATCCAGCCCACCTGACCCGAACGGCCGAGTCGTCTGGCCGGGGAAACCCCGAGTCGCCGGGGTGTTTGCTCCAAATGAGTTCCGCATGCAAAGAAGGCCACTAAATGTGGCCTTCGTCTTGCATAGGACTGTTTGAAATTTGGAGGAAATACCCCGGCGACTCGGGGCTTCCCCGGCCTCGCAGCTACGAGAGCGACGTTCTCAGCAACTCGTTGAAGAGCTTCGGGTTGCCCTTGCCGCGGCTCGCCTTCATGCACTGGCCCACCAAAAAGCCGATGACCTTCTGGTTGCCATCGCGGTACTGCTGCGCCTGCTCGGCACAGTTTGCCAGCACCTCGTCCACGATCGGTTGCAGTGCGCCGGCATCGCTCACCTGGCGCATGCCGCGCTCGTCGACAATCTTGTTGGGATCGTCGCCGGTCTGAGCCATGGCCTCAAAGACCTCGTGCGCCTGGTTGGAGCTGATGGCATCGGTCGACAGCAGCTTGGCAAGGGCCGCCACCTGAGCCGGCGCGATGCCGGACTCGGCGAGCGACACGCCCGCACCCTTAAGGTAGGCGATCATATCGTTGACCAGCAGGTTTGCGACCGTCTGAGCTTCCTTGCCAGCCATACCGGCAGCAGCGGCCTCAAAGAACTCGGCAAACTCGGGGTCGCCGGCGATCTGCTCGGCGTCGGCCGCCTTAATGCCAAAGTCGGCCTCAAAACGGGCGCGCTTGGCATCGGGCAGCTCGGGGATCTCGCCACGGCAGCGGTCGATGAACTCGTCGTCTAGGTCGAACGGCGCCAGGTCGGGATCGGGGAACAGGCGATAGTCGTCTGCCGTTTCCTTCACACGCATGACCACGGTGCGCTTGCGGCTGGGCTCCCAGTGGCGGGTCTCCTGATAGATGATGCCGCCCTCCTCGAGCACCTCGGCCTGGCGGCAAATCTCGTAGGCAAGACCGTCGTGCAGGCTCTTGAACGAGTTGAGGTTCTTGAGCTCGGTCTTGGTGCCCAGCTTGGTCTCGCCACGGCGACGCAGCGACACGTTGCCGTCGCAGCGCATGGAACCCTTCTCCATGGAGCAGTCCGAAATGCCCAGCGTCACAAAGATGCGACGGAGCTTCTCCATAAACAGGCGCGCTTCCTCGGGCGTACGCAAGTCGGGCTCAGTCACGAGCTCAATCAGCGGCGTGCCGCAGCGGTTGTAGTCGACGAGTGACTCAGCCGCGGCGGTAATGCGGCCCTCGGCGCCACCCACGTGCACCATCTTGGCGGCGTCCTCCTCCATATGGATGCGCAGGATGCGGATGGGCACCGTGTAGGAACCGTCCTCGCGGCGCTCGGGCATCTGCAGGTTGGACGCGTCATAGCTGGCCAGATGGCCGGCGCGCTGATTGCCCTCGCGCATGGTAGAGGTCATGGACGTGGATAGGCCCTCGGCGTTGGCCGAAGCGCTCGCCAGGCTCTGGGCCTCGGCCTCGCCAAACGCGCAATCGGGGCGCTCGGCGGCACCGCGACCGGTCACGTCCAGGTCCAGGTGACCGTACATGGCAAAGGCGACCGGACCTTGCGTGGTCTGGAAGTTCTTGGCCATATCGGGATAGAAGTAGTGCTTGCGGTAGAACATCGAGTGGCGCTGAATCTCGCAGTTGGTGGCGAGGCCGGCCTTGACGATGCTCTCGATGGCGCGCTTGTTGGGCACCGGCAGCGCACCGGGCAGGCCCAGGCACACCGGGCACACGTTGGCGTTGGGCTTGTCATCGTGGCTGAGCTTGCAGTTGCAGAACATCTTGGTGTCGAGTGCGGTGAGCTCGGTGTGGATCTCCAGACCGATCACGGCCTCCCAATCCTGCAGGACCTCGGAAAGCTCCTTCATTACAGCTCGCCTCCCTTCCCGGCAAAATCGGGCGCGACGGAAAGTGCAGGCGCACCCGTGGCGGCATCGGCAAAGCCGCGCTCCAGGGCGCGGGCAAACGTGAGCAGCTGACGGTCCTTAAAGGCAGGTCCCACCAGCTGGGCAGAAACGGGCAGCTTGCTGTCCTCGCCCAGGCCCAGCGGCACCGAGATGCCACCGTTGCCGCAGATGTTGAGCGAAATGGTGTACAGGTCGGACAGGTACATCTGCGTGGGGTCGCTGATCTCGCCAAACTTAAAGGCCGTGCGCGGCGAGGCGGGCATCAGGATCGTGTCCACCTTGGCATACGCGGCGTCGTAGTCCTGTGTGATGAGCGTGCGGGCCTTCTGTGCGGCGTAGTAGTACTTGTCGTACACGCCCGAGCTCAGCAGGTAGGCGCCGAGCATCTGACGACGCTTGGCCTCGGCACCAAAGCCGTGGGCGCGCGAAAGCGAGCTCTGGTCGGACAGGTTGGCGCAGCCCTCCTCCTGGTAGCCATAGCGAATGCCGTCGAAGCGGGCCAGGTTGGAGAACGCCTCGGCCGGGCCGATGACGTAGTAGGCGGCGATGGCGGCATCCAGGTGCGGCAGGTCGACCTCGACCAGCTCGGCGCCCTGGTTCTGCAGCTCCTGGGCGGCGCGCTGGACAGCGGCCTTGACCTCGGGCGTCAGGCCCTCGGCCTCCATAAACGCGGGGATGATGCCCACGCGCTTGCCCTCGATGCCGTCGTTGAGGTGCTCGGTAAAGTCGACGGCACAGTCCTGGCTGGTGCAGTCGTACGGATCGTGGCCCGTACCGGTGAGCGCGTTCATGGCCAGCGCGACGTCCTCGACCGTGCGGCCAAAGGGGCCCACCTGGTCGAGCGAAGAGCCAAAGGCCACCACGCCGTAGCGGCTCACGGCGCCATACGTGGGCTTAAGGCCCACCACGCCGCACAGCGACGCCGGCTGGCGGATGGAGCCGCCGGTGTCCGAACCCAGCGAGAGCGCGACCTCGCCCGCAGCGACGGCGGCAGCGGAGCCGCCCGAGGAGCCGCCGGGCACGCGCTCGGTATCCCAGGGGTTGTTGGTGCGGTGGAAGGCCGAGCTCTCGGTAGAGCTACCAAAAGCAAACTCGTCCATGTTGGCCTTGCCCATGGGCAAGCAGCCGGCGTCGAGCATGCGCTGGACGCAGGTAGCGGTGTAGACGCTCTGGTAGTCCGCGAGCATGCGGGAAGCGCAGGTGGTGCGCGTGCCCACAAGGTTCATGTTGTCCTTGATGGCCAGCGGCACGCCCGCGAGCGGAGGCAGCGGCTTGTCTGCGGCACGGTCGGCATCCACGCGCGCGGCGGCCTCGAGCGCCAGCTCGGGCGCCACCTGCAGGAATGCCTGGACCCCGCCCTCGCGCGCCTCGATGGCGGCAAGGGAGGCCTGGGCCACCTCGGTAGCGGTAAAGTCGCCGGCGGCAACGCCCGCGGCGATCTGGGCAGCGGTAAGGGAATCGAAGCCCTGGGCCATTACTCGCTCTCCCCCTCTCCCAAAATGGACGGCACGCGGAAGTAACGATCGCGCGCGCTGCCGGCGTTTTCCAGCGCAACGTCGAGCGGCAGATCGCGCTCGGGCTCGCGCAGGTCATCGCCCATCACGTTGGACAGGCTTCCGATGGGATGGAACGTGGGCTCCACGTCGGGCAAGTCATATTGCAAGACGGGCTCGAGCATCTGGACGGCGTCGTTCATGTAGGACGTCATCTGGGTGAGCTCGTCATCGGTCAGTGCGATCTTTGCGTACTCGGCGATGCCGCGCACGTCTTTCTCGCTGAGTGCCATAGGCGCTCCCTTCCGCATAACAGTTAAACCGCTCTAGTATACAGGGCAACGCCGGCTTGGAGCAGGCGCTTTACCCAAATGCAGCGAAAACGTAACGAGGACGGCGACTGGAAGGGCGCGACCCGGCGGACCTGCGGCGAAAACCATCCCGCCCACAACGAACACCGTCCCAACATTCGACGTTTTTCGGCAAAATCGCGATTTTCATCGAATGTTGGGACGGCTTGGAAGCCCTCGTTGCCCACTAGTCTTATGCCGAGGCCTTGGCCTTGCGGCGCTTGCGGACCGCGTGGATCACGATGTCCAGCAGCAACAGCACAATGGCTACGACCACGATGAGCACGGCAAACTCGCGCTTGCCCCAGTGGCGGCCGGCCAGCGACTTTTGCTTGTCGACGTCCTTCTTGTTGTACTTGGTGCGCACGCAATGCACCAGCAGGCGATGGTCGTTCACGCCGTAGGGCGTGCAGGTGACGAGCGTCACCTTGTCGGCGCCGGGCTCGATGGTCAGTGACTCCATCTCCTCGGGCAGCACGACCTCGGAGTCCACCATCTTGTAGGCGAGCGTCTTGTTCATGGTGTGCAGCAGCACCAGGTCGCCGGGCTCCAGCGAATGGATGTCGTCGAACATGCTCAGGTTGCGCATGCCCGAGTGCGCGGTGAGCACGCAATGCGTCGAGGTGCCGCCCACCGGCAGGCTCGTGCCCTCCAGGTGGCCGACGCCCGCCATAAGGACTTCTTCGCTCGTGCCGTGGTAGATGGGCATGCTCACGTCGATGGAGGGAATCTCGACCCAGCTCATCATGGGGTCGCGGTCAAAGATGAGCTGCTGGGCGTAGGGCTCGATCTGATCGGCGGGAAGCTCGGTGGCCTCGCCGGCAAGTTGCTCATTAAAGGAGCGCGCCTGGAGCAGGATGCGCTCGCGCTCCTCGGCAGACAGCGCGTCCACGGTGCTGGACACCGTGCTGATCTGGTTGAACACGCCCGAGGCCTCGAGCCGGTCCAAGATCCACGGCCAGGTCATAAGGCCCACGCCAATAAGGATGATGACGATGGTGATGAGCCGGTCAGCCCAGCGCGGCAGCCGCTTGCGACGACGCTTGGGTTTGGGCTTGGGCTGCGGGCCCGGCGTGCCGTTATCCGCGGTGTTATTGCCCTTCATATGTTTGGCGCCCTTCACCATCGCCGGTCACTCCTCTAAAGCTCAGGTTGTCTAAACAAATAATAGCCGATTAGCGAGCTCCTATCCCGGACAACGCAGCCAGGACCGAAGCACCGCCTACGGTCGGAATTCTTGAAGACCTTCTACAGCGCTTCCTGCCATGGATATTCCTTTCCAAACATGTGATCAAGTTCAAGCTGAATTCGTTCGTCGTCGATTGCCGCCAAAGATAGCGCAAGTGAGATGTCGTCGATGCGGGAGGAGTCAGCAACCACAGGCGCATAGCGCCACACTTGGATCATCGCCGTTTCGTTGTCTGGCAGTTCCCCTTCTGCGACTTCAAGGTCACGCAGCTCACGCCATGCACTTCTTAAGACAGCCTTTTGCTCCATGCTCGGCGCAGCGAGCATCGAACGCGCAGCGAGCGCCGTCTCGCCAGCGTCAGCAAGGCGGTCGACCTGTGGTGCCTTCCTTGCAAAAATAACCTTCGAGACAGGCGAGGAAAGCTCTGCCATGTGCTCATTGAGCAGAAGATCCACGGCCGCGGGGAACACAATGACACGCCGTTCGCGCCGCTCGCGCCTTGCGAGCCCCCTGTCTACAAGCTCGGTTATGGCCTCACTCGCGCGGCTTGCCGAAATCCCAAGCGCACGACAAAGGTCATCGGGATGATACGACTCCTGGCTTGCTCCCCAGATTGCGGTAGCCTGCGCGTTGGGTGACATCTTGGTCGCGCGACTATGAAATCGAGTGCCGCCCCTCTCTGTGCAGGCCGCACCCATAAATGGTAGAAAAGCCTGTCTACCAGGGCAAACAAAGGGGATTCCTTGTGCAACCAATGCCTTGCGTTGGCGCGCATCGGCATCAGGAAACGAAACGACGACAGGAGCCTCCGCACGCAAGGCTAGTTGGCTATAGACTCTCTTAGCCCCGGGAAGCCCGACGCCAATAGGCAAACTTGCAAGCAAAAAAGAAAAACCATTTGCGGCAACGGCGCGGACCTCAATCGACCGTAGATGCAGCGGCAAGCGCGCGGATCCAGGCCAAGTTTTGGTCTTGGCGGAGAGTCCCAGTGCTTCTTGTAAGTAGGTAATCGCTTCGTTCATTTCCATCTTTTTCGCTTAGTTCCAGTTAATATTGGAATTATACATAATTTTAGGAAATAACGAGATTTCTTTCGGGCATAGGCCCGGGTTAGCCCGTATTTGAGTTTTCAAAATATCTCGGATCAACAGAAAGATTCGGGATACAATGTTTATAGAAAACGACGCATCCCGCGTAAGTGTTAAGGAGCGCGGGCAGCCTAGTTTTCTAACGTGTTAAACGGCCGGGCTGCAACCCCGGCCGTTTTTATTTGCGCTTGCGGCGCAAACGCCGAGAACTGTCCGCACCGCGCGTGCGCCTACGGACCTTAAACCGAACCTCATACGAGTCAAAAAACGCGATGACGAACGAGCCCACCGCTGCAAGGGCGGCGAGCACGTTAAGGAATTTCAGCATTTGGGGACCTCCGATCGAGTCGTCGGCCGCCCGCGCACGGGATGCGTCGCAAGGGTATTTTACCGCGAGCGCACGCACTTACAGCTGGTAAACGCAATATTTGCAAACATTTGTTCGATGGTTACACACACGGTCCTTCGAGCAGCGGAGCCTGGCGGCATTGCCCGGTCAGGTAGAGGCCCGTATTTGAGTTTTCAAAATGTCCCGAATCGGCGGGGCGATCCGGGATACAATGTCTATAGAAAACGATGCACCCCGCGTAAGTGTATGAGAGCGCGGGCGGCCTAGTTTTCAGCTTTTGTTAAATGCCCGGGCCTCTAACCCCGGGCATTCCTATTTGCGCTTGTTTCGGCGCAAATGCCTTCCACCGTCCGCACCGCGCGTGCGCCTACGGACCTTAAACCGAACCTCATACGAGTCTAGAAACGCGATGACGGATGAGTCCGCATCGGACGGTGGAGGCTGCCTGCGTTGTCCAAAAAGAACGGGGCAGACTCCAGCGTGGAGTCTGCCCCGAAAATAGAATGGCAAAGCAAGAACGTCGATGGACGAGAAAAGTGTCCGCAAGTCTCATGGCCATCACATCCCACCTGCCAAAGGGATGGGTGAGTGAGCGTTACTCCTGCTCGGACTCCTCAGCCTGCTTACGGCTGCGGATGAGGTGCGCCACGCCGATGCACAGCACCGCGCCACCAGCGATCCAAGTGAAGGTCACGCCGTTGAGACCGGTCAGCGGGAGGTTGGAGCCCTTCTTGTCGACAATGGTGAAGCTAAGTTTGCCGACCTCAGTCGTTGTGGTAGCATCCTTGATAACTTCTAGACCATCAACAATGGTAGAATCACTAGGCACCACATCCTGACCGGCCTGATTGAGCGTACGTCTGATGGTAAAGGTGACGCCGTCCTTGGCGGAATTGTTGTACCCAGGTGCCGGGGTTACCTCTTTGAGGATGTAGGTGCCTTCATCAAGGCCCACGACGCTAATCTTACCATCCTGGTCCGTCTTGAGCAGGGCATCCTTAGCATCGATGTGCTTCACGCCCTTAGCATCGATGTATTGCTCTTGAGCACTGCCACCAACAACCTCCTGAAGAGTGAACTCGACGTTTTCGAGAGCGGGATACTTATCACTTTCATCCTTATCGCTACCCACCTTGGTGACATCAATGCCGTAGGTGTAGTCATAGGCAAAATGGTCAACCGTGGCACCGATACCCTCGCCGTGCGGATTGTTAGAGTACTCCAGCTTGACCGTATTCTTCTGAGCCTTGCCGGTGAGCCCCTGGAACTCATCCTTAATGACATTATTGCTGTCGAAAATCTTGGAGGAGTCGAGCTTGGCCTTATACTCGACGGTCACCCTCGAGCTAGCGTTGACGGCAATGGGGTTATCTTTAACGTCAACGCAATCCTTAAGATTCTTGAAGCCAACGGTAAGCACGTTGTCCGCCGAGAAGCTCTTAGTGTAGCCATACTCGGCATTATACTTAACGATCTGGTTATCGATCTTAACCGTGACATCCGGAACATTATTCTCGCTGCCATCAACAAACTTGGGCGTCATGGAATTGGGCAGTTTGTCCGTGAAGACGTATTTATAGTCGCTATAGGTGTCGATATTACTCGCAACCGTACCGACGAGTTCGTAATCGACCCAATCGTCCATAGCGGAGTCAGCGGCCTTATTGGGAGAAGTAAGGATGTCGCCGCCGTTAAACATCCAGTTCTTATCACCATCGTCGTAGACAGCCTTGTTGACGGTAGGAATGCTGGTTTTCTCGTCGACCGTAACGCCTCCAGCGCCCACAATGGCGAAAATCGGCGAGGTGGCCGTACTAGTATCCTTCGTATCGTCCCCGGTAATCGAAGTCGTATCGGTCACAATAAGATAATAGCCCTGCAGAGCGTTACCCTCATTATTCGTGGGCTGGAAAGTATCACGAGCGCCAAAAGAACCCGCCTGAGTCACGCTCGTTTCAATCTTCTTTGCCAACTCATTGAACAAATTGTCATTTTTGATGGCAGTCGTGCTACCAGTGCCGGAGGAGTTGCCGGTCAGGTAATTTATGACATCCTGCTCTGTAGAATCCTCAGTGATGTCGGACCCGGTCACTGTTTTAAGGTAGCCAAGAACAGCTTGCTTTGCCTCCGGACTTGCCCAAGCAACATTCGAAACGACCTTACCATTATCTCCATCAATAACATTGGCCGTAAAAATCTGGTATGCCTTGTACCGGTTGTTCTCATTGCCCTTGGAAGGGTTAATTTTGATGCTATCGGCAGCAGTTGCCGTATCCTCGGCAAACGCCATAGTCACCGGCGCCATGACTCCGCCAAAACTCAGAGCTGCCGTGAGGCCTGCCGTTACTGCCAAGCGGGCGATGTTCTTGGTTGTCTTCATGTTTGGTCCTCTTTCTTGGAGGGTTCTCTAGTAACTTCGTCAAAACCAATGATCATCAGGTCGATAGACCTGCGCGTCACTCGCTACGGAGGCAGTACGCCACTGAACAAGGGGGGGGGACAATTATTTATCACGGCGACCTCCTCCCCGCTTGATGGCGAGCGCGGCAACAATAGCCGCCACTCCGATGGCAACCAAAGCCGCCACCAGCACCAACGTTCTATCTCCCATCGAGGGTATAAAACCTCGATTTGCTTCTTTACTCGGGGCGTTGAGCACCGACAGCTCGATCGAACCCGTCCCAGCATCGGCGGCATCAACCCGCAGAGGGCTTTCGGCCGATACGGTTACCTTGGGCTTCGCTGCGGCAACCTGTTTGACGTCCAGACCGTCAGCAGCAACCGTCACCGTTCGCTTGCCCTCAAAGGCGGTGTAGCCCTTGGGCGCCGCGACCTCCTCAACGGTATAGACGCCCGCGTCCACGCCGTTCAGCTCCACGCGTCCGTCTTCGCCAGACACGACATACGCATCGGCATCCGTCGTCCACGTACCGTCAGCCGCCAGCGTGCGGCCGCGGTCATCAGTGATGCGCAGCTTGGCACCAGCGAGAGGATTGTCGTCCGTGCTCGAGCGTTTGATCAGGCTGAGCCCCCAGGTGTACGCCGTCGCGTCATCGCTCGGCGTGCGGGTGAAGCCGGCGTCGCCGGACTGGTCGGCAAAGGGAGAGCGCGGATAGCGCAGGTAGACCTCGTTGGGATTGCCCTTGGAAGCGCCTCGGTTGCAGCTGGCCCCCAAAGGTGCGCTGTAGACCGCGACCACACGGGCGCCCGCGGCGAAGGCGTCGGCCCCGCCGAGCGCGGCGATCAGGTCGCCGGTGCGCACGG